>NZ_DASZCQ010000193.1:0-24307 GCF_035942955.1 Actinophytocola sp.
GCGGGGGGCGCTCGCCGGCCGCCGACTGTCCATTCAGGATGGTATGCGGACCCTGGTCGCCGGGTACCTCAGGGAGCTGGTCAAACCTACCGCCGAATACCGCGGCGGCGATGCTACCGGCCTGGCCACCTGCACGGTGGACCTGGCGGCGGCGCTACTTGCGCACGAGCTGGACCGCGCGGACGCGCTGCCACCGGAAACCCGCGATCAGGCACTGCTGCTGCGGATACTCACGTTCATGCGGGAACGGCTCGGCGACCCCGACCTGTCCCCGGACATGATTGCCGCGGCCCACTACATTTCCACGCGATATCTGCACAAACTGTTCCGAACCCAGGACCTGACCGTCGCTGCCTGGATACGCCACCAGCGCCTCGCGCGTTGCCACCGGGACCTGGGCGATCCCGTTAACGGGTCCCATCCCATCCACGCGATCGCCAGCCGATGGGGCTTCACCGACAATGCCCACTTCAGCCGCCTTTTCCGTAGCACGTACGGAATCTCACCCAGCGACTACCGCCGGCTTCGTGCTGGTGGGGCCTAACGCTGGCTGCCTGTCTGGGGGTCCAGGGCCGCGGCCAGGTCGGTGCGGCCGGTGATGCACAGCTTCTGGTAGGTCTGGCTGAGGTGGCTTTCGACCGTCTTGATGGTCAGGAACATGGCTTGGGCGATCTGCTTGTTGGTGCTGCCCGCGGCTGCCATGGTGGCGACGCGCAGCTCGGTCGGGGTCAGTGCGTCCACTCCGGACGATCGGGTCCGACGGGCTTCCCGCTGGCGGCGACCAGCTCGGCGCGGGCCAGGTCGGCCAGCCTGGCGGCGCCGCAGGTGCTGGCCGTGTCCATGGCGCGGACCAGCGCCTCGCGGGCACCGGCCCGGTCATTGCGGCGCCCCTGCGGCGGACGTGGCGGCGACTGCTTCGACCACAGGTTCTTCGCCCACAAACGCGCTCATGCCGAGAGGAATGTGTTCAACTCGCGGCGACACGTTGAAGCCGGGTACCGACCGAGATCTGTCTGGCTGAGATCCGCGATGGATTTCTGCGGTCTGTGGGGTCCTCCGGATTCTCTGCACTGTCAAGTTGGGGTCCTGGGTGTGCGGGGTGCGTTGGGTGGTTGTAGCCATCCGGTCACGCGGAGCACCTCGGCTGCCGTCAGCGATGGGACGATCATGGTTATCGACCACGTGGTCGTCTACGCCGGTTTGCTCGAGCTTGTTGATCAGGTCGGTGGTGGGGTCGAGGTACCACTGGGGATCCCGGCCGGCCTCTTGGGATCGGATGCGAGCTTGCAGAACGTTCAGCGGCGCTCGGAGCCGGACGACCGTGATGTCGGCGCCGGGCACCGCGGTGCGGATGGGGTCGAGCAGGCTGCGGGTTTCGAATACCCGGCACAGCAGCAGCCGGCCCGCGCCGGCCTCGGCGAAGTGGGCCCACATGCATCGCGGTGGCCAACTTGTCCGAGACGATCGGTCCTGGCAGCGATCCGACCTGGGCGCCGGCGGGCGATACAGCGGACGGGACTACTACAACCAGCGGCGGACCCAGCCGAGTATCGTTGACACCAGGGGCAAGGTTCTTCGGTTGCCCGCCGGAGCACGGAAGGTCGCCTTCAGATGCGACTCCGTAGTGCGATCGACGTTCCGGTGGGTGTTACGCCGAGCGGCGTCGTGACGACCTTCCTTGTAAGGCTCGCCAGGCTACATTGAGCAGTTTCCAACTGCTGGCCGGCAATGCACGAGCCCAGCTAACCTTATTGAACGGATCGAAGATGAGAACGAGGGCCGAACCTGGGTCCGGGGAAGATCCAAGCCCCGGGAAGGACTGGCCGTCGTGCGGCTGAGCGGTGAGCAGACCGGAGTCCCCCGTCGTCCGGTGTTGCCGTTGGCGGGGGACTCCGTTGGCGGTGATGGTCAGCCGATCCACCAGTTCTGGTTGTCGTTGAGGATGTGGCAACCCCACTGTTGGATGATGGCGCCGTCGTTGCCGCTGCCGTTCGCCAGGTCCAGGCACTTGTCGGTGTAGTACGGGTGCAGCTCGTAGTACTGGCCGCCGCCGTTCACCGGCTTCCAGGTCTGGCTGTTGGCCCCGTAGCACGTCCAGGTGAAGACCAGCTGGGCGTCGCCGCTGCCGTTACCGAACAGGTCGAGGCACTTGCCCGTGGCGTAGTTGGAGATCGGCCCGACTGAACCGGGGTCGAGCAGCCACCACTGGCTCGCGCCGCCGTCGCAGGTCACCTGGGTGATGGCCGTGCCGTCACCGGATCCCCACGGAGTCAGGCACTTGCCGGACGCCTTGTTGATGATCCGGTAGTAGCCTGCGGTCGCCGGTGTCGGCGCCGTTGGCGGTGTGACCGCGGTCGCCGCGGTGGCCGGCGGAGCGCTCGGGGTGGCGTTGTCCGCTGCGCCGGTGGACGCGGATGCCGCCTCGGCGGAGACAACGGCCAGCGTGATCCCGGCGGCGATCGCGTACATGCGGAACCGGCTGGCCCGCCTCCGTTTGGTTGTGAACATGCTGACAATTTCCTTTCGTGTTGTTCCTTCTCCGATTTCCCTATGCATGCGCGCTCACCCCGGAATCGTCATGGTGCCGAGGCTCACGGCATAAAGGGCGCTTGGTGTCTGGCCGCCCGCGCTGGCGCCGTCGCCGACCAAGACCCCGTCCTCGATTCGCAGGTTCGTGAGGCTCTGCGAGCCGCCTCCCCAGCTCAGCGCGACGAGCGTGACCGTGACGGATTGGGTGGTCGGGTCGGCTGTGATGTGCAGGCCGAGTGAGTCGCGCCGGGCAGGGTCAAAGGGGTAGGACGACGTGGAGTAGCGCCGGTCGTTGAAGTATTGGCTGAGGGTTCCGTTGACTTTGTTCGGGCTGTTGCTCGGCTCTGCCAGGAAACCTTCCGCGTAGCTTGCGATACCGGAGGTCTGGGCACCGTCGGGTCCGGTCGCCGGCTGGATGGACACCATCGACGCGGTCAGACCGCGGGAAAACGGAACCGTCCAGTCGAGGTAGTGCCGTACGTGGTCGTATACTGGATTGCCGGCGATCGAGTTGGGTGGATCGGTGCCTGCGGTGGCACCGAGCGACCCGATGCTCATTGCGGTGGCAAGGACAACGGCGAGGGGAGAACGTCGTCGTAGCATGAGACTTCCTTTCGGGGTGTGGTGGACACGCGGCGTCGCCGCGTTTGACCGGTAATGGGCGAGCGGATTCGGTGCGACTCGCCGGCACGCGGGTCACATCGGTGTGATGTCGGGGTTAGAAGGCGCCGGGGTAGGGAGTGGAGGAGCGGTTCTGCCCGGTGTAGGTGCCGGCGAGGAGCCGGATCCGGTTGGCCCGGGACAGCGTCCCGGTGGGAATCCGCCGCCATGCCTCAGCAACGGTGGCCAGGGGCGTCGATCGGGATGTCCCGCTGTTGCCGGCGGGGCTGACCCAGATGTCGGTGAACACCGGAGTTCCCGCGTCGTAGTGCGGCTCACCCCGTACGTGGCTCACATCGGTCAGCTCCGCAGGCCCGCACGTGCTCGTGATCGCCTGCCCTGAAGCAACCGGTCCCACGACGCCGAAAGCCAAGCCCACCGCTGCCACTACAGCCGGTCGCGCCTTTCGCATTCCCGCCTCCCATGCCGTGTACGTCAAGCCGTGACGGTAGGTTTCGGCGGGTTGTCCAGCGCCTATATCCGCCGCTGGACAATGAACAACAAACAATCCGGCTCACCGCTGGTGGAGGAAGACCTCGCGCTCCTCGACGGTCAACTCGCGGGTACTGCGCTGCTCGGCGAGCACGAGAACCTGTTCGATCGGGATGCAGATCTCGCACAGCCACACGCGTACGGTGCCGTCAACACCGGCGCTGGCCACCCGCTGGCCGTCGGGACTGACGGCGATCCCGTGCACCGGACCGCTGTGGCCGCGGACAACCAGGGCGGCGGTCCCGTGCCGGGAATCCCAGATGCGCTCGGTGCCGTCCACGCTGGCACTGGCGACCCAGCGCCCGTCCGGGCTGAAGGTCACTCCCGGCACCGGACCACCGTGGCCGCGCAGCAGCATGGGCTGGTGCGCTGGGTTCGGCTCCCAGATCCGCACGGTGCCGTCGTACCCGCCGCTGGCGAGCCGCCGCCCGTCGGGGCTGAAGGCCACTGCGCCCACCGGTGCGCGGTGGCCGCGCAGCTCCACCAGCTGTTGACCGGTGGCCGGGTCCCATATCCGCACGGTTGTGTCCTCACCGCCGCTGACCACCCGCCGCCCGTCCGGGCTGAACTCGGCCTCGTAGACCGGGCCGGTATGACCCCGCAGTATGGCCAGCATGGCTCCGGTGGCGGCGTCCCAGACGCGCACCGTCCTATCACCGCTCGCCGTGACCAGCGCCCGACCGTCCCGGCTGAACCCGACGTCGAAGACCGTCAGCTCGTGTCCGCTCAACACCAGCGGCGCGTGGACGCCCATCAGGTCCCACACCCGGACCGTCCGATCGTCGCTGGCGCTGGCCACCCACCGCCCGTCCGGGCTGAACGCGGCCGCGTACACCGCGCCGGTATGTCCGCGCAGCACGCCAAGGCCGCTGCCTTTGACACAGTCCCAAATCCGCACCGTGCGGTCGTCGCTGCCGCTGACGACCCGGCTGCTGTCGGGGCTGAAGGCGAATCCTCCGCCGACCGACGCCTCGTGACCGCGCAACTCCACCGCACCGCCCGGGCCGGTGGGCTCCCAGATCCGCACCGTGCCATCGTCGCCGACGCTGACCACCGTTTCCCGTCGGGACCGAACGCGACACCCCGGACCGGGCCGTTGTGGCCGAGCAGCACCACCGGCCGGCCCGCACCGGTCGAATCCCATACCCGGACGGCGTTGTCGTCACCGCCGCTGACCACCCGCCGCCCGTCCGGGCTGAACGCCACGCTGCCGGCCGGTCGGTCGTGGCCGAGCAGCACCACCGGTTGGCCGGTGCCGGTCTGGTCCCAGATCCGCACCGTGCCGTCGTCGCTGGCGCTGGCCACCCGGCCATCGGGCGCGAACGCCACACCGTGCAACCCGGCGTCGTGGCCGCGCAGCACCACCGGTTCCGCCCGGCCGGGTTCCCAGATCCGCACGGTGTGGTCGCCGCCGCTGGCCATGCGACGCCCATCGTGGCTGAACGCGACCGCGCCGACCGCACCGGTATGGCCGCGAAGCTCCGATACGGCGGTGCCGGTCAGGCCGTCCCACGCGCGTACGGTGCCGTCGTCGCTGGCGCTGGCCAGCAGTCGGCCATCGGGGCTGAACGTGACATCCCGCACGGTGTCCCGGTGGCCGCGCAACATCACTGGTTCGGCCGTGGCGAGGTCCCAGAGCCACACGACGCTGTCGGTGTCGCCCGCGGCCAGCCGTCGCCCGTCCGGGCTGAACGCCACCGCCGTCATCGGGACGTCCTGGCCACGCAGGACGGCGGATGCATGGGCCGCGTCGACATCCCAGACGCGGACCGTGCCGTCGTTGCCGGCGGTGGCCAGGCGGCGACCGTCGGGGCTGTATTCCACGGCCCAGACCGGGCCGTCGTGGCCGCGCAGTGTGACCCGGACGCGAGAGTCGAAAACCGCTTGCCGTAGCGCGGTTTCGGCCTCCGCGGTGGGCTCGATCGCGAACGCCTGCCGCGCCAGCAACAGACTCAGCTCCGGATCGATGGACAGTTGCGCCGCAGAACTGGTCGCCAATTGCCGCGACAGCGCCACATCGCGTTGATCATCGGCCCGGTTGCGCTGGACCACGGCGAGTAGGGCCAGGACGCTGATCGCGACCAGCGCCAGGCTCAGGCCGCCGACCGTGAGGCGAACTCGGCGGCGCCGGGCGGCGTGGTCCCGGAGTTGCCGTTGCCGGCTGGCGGCGAGGAAGGCCTGTTCCAGGTCGTTGAGGCCATTGAGAGGACGGTCCTGCCAGGCCGCCAGGCGAGCTCCGCGGTAGAGGAAGCCGTCGTCGCGGCCGTTCGCCTGCCATTCGGTCGCTGCCTCGGTCAGGCGGCGATGCAGGCGCAGGCCCTCGCGATCCTCGGTGAGCCAGCCGCGCAGCCTCGACCATTCTCTGATCAGCGCCTCATGCGCGACCTCCACGATCTGCGCACCCACTGTGAGCAGGCGAGCCTGAGCCAGGCGATTGAGCACCTGCTGCGCCTCTTCTCGGTCGGGACCGGTGAGCAGCTCCGACCTGTAGACCGGCCTACTTGTGTCCTCAGTGGACTCTCCGAGCGCGGTCAGGCGCACGAACATGTTCCGGGCGATGCGCCGCTGCTCGGGGCTTAGCGGCTGATAACTCTGCTCGGCCGTGCGCCCGATCGCGCCCTGGACACCCCCGGCGGTCTGGTAGTCGGCCACGGTCAGGGTGTTGCCCCGGCGGCGCCGCCAGGTCTCCAGCAACGCGTGCGACAGCAACGGCAACGCGCCGGGCCGGCCCTGCACCTCGGCCAGGATGAGGTGCACCAGCGCCGGCTCGACCCGCAGACCCGCCCGCGACGCCGGTTCGACGATCGCCCGCTGCAACTCGTCCCGGCTCATCGGGCCGATCAGCACCTGATGATCGCGCAACGCGTCGACCAGCGCCGGGTAATCCGCGCACCGCCCGTAGAAGTCGGCCCGAACACCGAGCACGACCCGGGTCCGTCCGCTGGGGCTCGTGGCGGTGCCGAGCAGGGCTTCGACGAACCGGGCCCGCTCGTTGGGATCCGAGCAGAGGGTGAACAGCTCCTCGAACTGATCCACGATCACCAGTGCCCGGGCCGCCGATGAGCTGGTGATCAGTGTCTGCCGGAGCGCGAGATCCAGGGTGCCGGGTTCGGTAGCGAGATCATTGTGCAGCGAACCGGGGGAGATTCCTTGGAGTGAAGCCACCTGGATGGCCAATTCCGCCAGCGGGTGCGGGCCGGGCGTCATCAGCACCGTCGGCCAGTCCTGGCTTCCGGGCAACCTGCCGGCCCGCACAGCCGGCAGGAGCCCGGCGCGCAACAGCGAGGACTTTCCACTTCCCGAGGCGCCGAACACGGCCAGGAACGGCGCGTGGCGCAGCCGCGTCACCAGCTCTTCGACCAGCCGCTCACGCCCGAAGTACCATTCGGCCTCGTCGGGCTGATAGGACTCAAGGCCGCGGTACGGCGCATTCTCGACCGACTCCGCGGAATCGCCTTCGCCGGTTCCTTCTCCGTTTTTCTCCAGCGCCGACTGCACAGCCAGCCAACGAGATTCCCATTCGTCCCGGTTCCCGTTACATGCCTCGACATAGGCCCGCGTTACCTGCCAGGTGGGCAGCTTCTCGCCGCCGGCCGCTTCGGACAATGCGGTGACCGAATAATGCGCACGTCGGGCCATCTGCCGGTAGCTCGGGTTACCTGCGTGTCGGCGCAACTGCCGTAGCTCGTAAGCAAATCTTTGCAACGGACCGGCGTCCGGGTCCACCGGGCGCTCCGGGCGTCCCATCTCAGCCTCCTAGATCAAACGTCCCGGTTGATCAATAGCAGGAGGGCCGGTTGATAATTGTCCAGCAATTGACAACTTCGCTACGCTGCCGGACAACTCATCTCTCGACTATACCTAGGACCTGTGAACGCCGCGCACCGACGGGCGGCAGGGAAATGATCGCTAATTGCCGGACGAGATTGATCTTCCACCCCCGGCCGCGTCGGCGAACTGCCCCGTTGCCCAACAGGCCCGGACTCGATGTCAAGGTGTGGCAGCCGGAAGGCGCCATGGTCCCGGTGCAGCGGAGCTGCCGCTGGGCTCGACGGAAGCTCTCCGGAGCCCGTCACCGACGGCTCACCTGGCGGAAGGCCGCATACGGCGGCATGTCGTGTTTTCGCTGGTAGGTGGTTACCGTCGAGGGCCTTCCGTCGCCAACTCCGCCATACCGTCTTGCCCCACTGAGCCCTTTCATCCGGTGGTGACTTCGTGGTTCTGTAGCACGTGGATGGCTTTGGCCAGTCGGCCGGCGCGGTGGGGGCAGCAGCGTAGCTTGCGGAGCACGCGCCAGGTCTTGAGTTGGGCGTTGGCACGTTCGCCGGGTCCACGCAGCCGGGCGTGGGCCCGGTTGGCGTCGGTCTGGGACTGTGGCTTGTTGCGGCCCTTGTACGGGGTGATCACGTGGTGGCTGGTGGCGTCGTAGCCGTGGTAGCCCTTGTCACCCAGGGCGATGAGGCCGGCGTCGCGCAGCGCGGCGAGGATGTTCCAGATCCGGGCGGCGGCGGTGTTATGGGTGCTGCCGGGCAACGGACCGGATACCCACAGGATCGTCCCGTCCGGCGAGGCGATGACCTGCAGGTTCATCCCGTGCAGCTTGTGCTTGCCAGAGTAGAACGGGCGATCGGCGGCGATGCGGTCGACCGGGATCAGCGTGCCATCGATGATCACGTAGGCCATGCCCTGGCGGTTGGCCTGCCGTAGCGCCTCCCGCAGCTTGGGCGCCCGCGCCGCCAGCAGTTCCACCGCCTCGTTCACATACCGCCAACAGGTCGTGGTGGACACTCCGAACCCGGCGCCGACTTCGGCGAACGGTTCCCCTTTGCGCAGATACACCAGCACCAGCAGGGCTTGCTGGCCCGGGTTGAGCGCCCGCCACACCGAGCCGATCTCTCGACGATGAGCGCGGATCAGGCCGGAGGTGAAGGTCAGGGTCCGATGTGACAACGGCAGCGCGGCACGGTAGAACAACACGTGAAGCCCCTGGTGATGCAGAACGATCTTAGTCGATAGCTTTGCTACCAGGGGCTTCACCACATCCGGCGCCGACGCGCCGATGATCATCAACCTGTGATCAGCAGGAAGCCTTGCCCACCAACACATCCGCATCAGGATGAAAATGGTTCACTTTCTCACCTCCCAGCGGGCTCCCGGGCGCAGGCTCACGTGCATGCCGGACACGAATCCGCCGTGGCCGTCATTTCCGGACAGGTCGATGTCTGGTACGGCGACCGTCTACGCGAGCACGTCCTCATGCGGAAAGGTGACTGCCTCTACATCCCCGCCAATGTTCCGCACATCCCGGTCAACCGCGGCACCATGCCCATGGTCGCCCTCATGGCGCGAACGGATCCTCGTGAGCAGGAAAGCGTTCGGCTCATTGACCTGCCTGGTCACCTAGGTGAGATAGGAGCAATACCTATCGCCGCCGCCACATAGTGAGCCCCGTCGTGGGCTCACTTCTTGATCTTGGCCGCGGTCGGGTTGCGGTACTTGTACCGGATCGCGATATCTACCTGGGACAATCCAGAGAGGTCCAAGCCGGCGTTGGCCGCCGCCTGCTGAGTGATGTCGATCCGCCACGTGGTGATCGGGCTGCGACCCCAGAACTGCTGCTTGTCCGGGTTGTCGAGCTGATCCAGATCGGTGGGCGCCGTGGTGGCCGACACGCTGTTGGCGCGGGATGGTGCCGTCACGTGGACAAGTGTCTTGTCCTGCCGCCGGTTCGTGGCATCGCCACCGTGCTGCAGCGTGATCGGGACCCAGGTGTGGTTCGCCTTCGTCGTGGCGCCGATCAGCGCGAGCTCGACCCGGACGATCTTCAACTCGGTGTGGTCGTCCGGCAGTCCGGCCAGCGATACCGGGAACGACGCGGTTCCCGAGCTCTTCAGGCTGGCGAGCACCGTCGGGTCGGTGCTGGTCCAGATCCAGTCGGCCTCGCTGAGGGTGCTCCAGTACGAGTCGTAGGCCACGCGCAGCAACACCGGCTGTAGCTGCGCCAGCGACGCCAGGTAATCCTTGAGCAGAGGGGTGACCCGGCCGTCATCGCCGCGTTCGAGTGCCGCGAAGGTGTTCTCCTCCAGGTCGGGTGCGACATGGCCGTAGTCGAACCGGAAGCTCGGCGCCTGCGGAGGGGCGGCCAGCGTGTAGAGATCGTAGGCGCGGGTGAGCCGGAAGCCGTACTCGGTGAAAAAGTCTACATAGGCCTGGAATTGGCGGAGCAGCCCGCGCGCGGCCCTGCCCAGCTCGCGCATGTCCTGCTCCCAGGCGCCGCCGAGGTTCTTCAGCAGGTGCAGATCAGCCTGGTATGTGTTGACTTTCTGCTCGGCACTGCGCACCGCCAGCGCGGCCTGCTCGACGTCGAGACCGCGCATATTGACTTGGAAGGCCGCCTCGATCTGCTGGGCGAGCAACTGGCGCTCGGCCGTGTCGAACTCATCGTCGACCTTGGCGGCGGCGAGCTCCTCCAACGCCTTGGCCTTGTCGATGAAGTCCTTGGTCTTCTTGATGGCATCGCTCAGCGCCCCGGTCACGGCCTTGCCGTGCTGGGTCAGCTTCGGATCGAACGGATTGCTGAGGTCGACCACGTCGGTCGTGCCGTCCTGATACACGCTCGCCTCGCGCGCCGCGATCCCGAGCAGGGCCATGTAGGCGGCGATCGACGTGCCGCCCGAGTAAGCTGCCGCCGCGATGGCCGCGATGGCACCGATCGCGGCGCCGACGGTGGTCCAGAACCCGCCCAGGTCCATCGCCGCCGCCCGCCGGTCGGCCTTGATCTGCTTGATCTTCTCGCCGATCGCGGCAAGCTGCTTGGTCGCGAACTCGTACTGCGCCTGAGCCTGCTCGGCTTCGTGCTGCGCCAGCTGCAGATCGGCCTGCACTGAGAGGAGCATCCCTTCCGCGTGCCCGATCTGGGTCTCGAGCACATCCTTCTTGTTGCCGGTTCCCTTGATGTGCAGCAGAAGCGCCAGCGTGACGTCGAACAGGTGATCCCGCTCCCCGGCGTAGTCGGTGATGAAATCCTCGTAGTACGAAAAGTCCGGCCGCAGATCGTGCTGGTATCCCACGCCGATGGGCGTGAGTCCGCTGTCCAAGAAGGACAGCAGCTGCGTGGCCCTGGCGTGGTCCGGTACCAGGCGCAGCGCCGAGGCGAACTCCCGCCGGGCGTAGACCCGGTTGTTCTTCGCGAGCGGGGAGTACGACCGGAACAGGTGATCGCCAACGCGGACCCGGTAGTCGGCCCACCGGAAGCACCGGTCCGAGTCGAGCGTGGACTTCAGCTGCGCCCACCAGTTGTCGACGGTCAACTTGGTGCTGGTGATCGTGCCGGCCTTCCCGGCCTGCCCCGGCTTCCCCGGAGTTCCGGGCTTTCCGTTCGCGGCGGGCGGACCACCGGGTTTGCTGATCCAGCCGCCGCCCGAGCCGCCGGATCCGGCGGCGCCGGCGACGCCAGCGGGTCCGCCGCCGGCGTCGAGCCCCAACCCGGTTGCCGTCATGAACTTCACGACGATCGCGGCACCCGCACCGCCGGTGCCACCATTTCCTCCGAGCCCACCGTTACCGCCCTTGGTGGGGTCCATGACGGCGTCCGACTTCGGGCTCTCCGCGCCATCGTCGCCCCGGCCCCCGGCGCCCCCGGCGCCACCAGCTCCACCCGCGGCGCCGGCGGAGGTCAGGTGGACATTGCGGACCTCCTGGGCCAGCAGGGTAATCGGAGATCCGGCGCCGCCCGCGCCGCCGTTCCCGCCCGGCTGGCCGGGACCACCGGGCGTGCTCTTCGTCGCATCCCAGTTCGCCCTGCCCGGTGTACCGACCTTTCCGGTGACGCCGGCCGTGCCGGGCTGCGCCGGTGTGGTCTTGATCCCGCCGCCCTTGCCGTCATACACGTCGGCGATGAGGATCAGTGGAAATCCGGAAACCGCCAGGGTGACGTTGCTGTCGTGCACGATCTCCCTGGCGATGAAGTACAGCGGTTTCCCGACCTCCAGCATGTTCGAGTCGAGCCGGTGTTTGATCTCGAGTTGAAGCTCGGACAGGAACTCTTTGGTGATCTGGATCCGGTCCCGGATATAGATCATGGGCAACGGGATCCTAGGCCTCGGGATACTTCCCTGAGCCTCGATTGTCTTCGCTGATGTCATTGCCGACTCCTCCACCGACCGATCGGGGCATACCAACCGCAACCGACCATGCCGGAAACAAGCCGTCACACGGTTGACGGCGCGCGCACACCCGTTGCCGATCCGCGCACCGCAGCCGTTCAGGTGTGCAGTCGGGCGGCCGCTGATGACCATGCGGCTGGGTTGGCGCGGGTTCGTAGCGGTGGGTGGGTTGTGTGGTGCGTATCAGGGCGCGCAGGGAGGCGAGGTCGTCGGGGACGGCGCCTGAGGCGCGGGTTTGGATCAGGGCGTTGCCGAGGGTGGTGGCTTCGACCGGGCCGGCGAGGACGGGGAGACCGCAGGCGTCGGCGGCTAGGAATTCGGCAACGCCCGTCGATGCCGATCGGCCGCCGCATGGCCTCGGAGGCCAACCCACCTTGGGGCCCACCACGTGGGCACCGTCGTCGACGCGTAGCGCCGCCCAGCACCACTGCACGCGGTAGGCGTCCGTCAGCGTCAGCCCCGGCCGACGTCGACTTAGCAACTCCACGGCCGTCGGTGACGCTCCGCCAGGCACAGGCGCTCGGCTTCCTCCTGGATCCACCGGTCACCCGGCCCAGTCATGAGGGCAGACATGCCGTGTGCTCCTCCGTGTGCCGGCGACCGCACGCTGCTCGGTCAGCTGCACGGCAGCCGCGTTGATGAGGTCGAGGTTCCCCGCGTACTACGGATGCGGCCGCCTTCGGCGGTCACCTCGACGCCGACGCCTACCCCGACCCTTGGCCACCGTGACGGAGGGGACCGCGAAGCCAGGAGCGAACGGCCGCACCGGCCCGGCCGCCGCGTGGACCGCCGCCCGGATCGGGTCTGGTTCGGCGCCGCGCACCAGCGCCGTGATGACCAACCGAAACGGTGGCGCAGGTGTGGCCGGGCTGAGATTGGCCAGCACCTTCACCTCCGCCGCGCCGGTGAAGGCGCGAAGCGCGGCCTCCGTCGTCTCCAGGTAATGGTCCAGGTTCCGCCGCGTCGCCCGGCCGGCGCTGGCGCTCGCCGCGGTACAGACGACCTCGACATAGTCGATCGTGAATCCCCTGGGCGATGGCATGTAGCAGGGGGATCACCGCTTGGCCGCCGTTGACGGTGGGCACGACCATCGTTCCGAGTTGAGCGGGTGTCAGGATCGTCCCTGTGGGCAGACATGACCAGTGCTCGGCGTGGCAGTCCGCGTCCGAGGCATCGAACACCACCTCAACCGGCAGGCCGGACTCCACCAAGGCCCGCACTCCGCCGATAGCGGTCACGCAGCCCATCTCAGCCGCACATCCAGGCCGCGCCGCGGGTGACTGTTCACATTGGACATGAGGAGCACGTGCTGACTCCGCGGTCCCCGACAGTGCCGAGCGCGACCGGCTCTGGCACGACGTGGTGCTCGCCCGCGCGCCCTTCTTCGCCAAGTACGAACGAAAGCCGGCCGCGTCCTCCCTATCGCCCTGCTCACCCGCCCGGCCTAGCAACCGCTCGCCAGTGCCGGGGCACGTCGAGGCCGTCGCCGCCCACCGTGTCCGCCCACTCGGCGAACCGGCCGGCATTCCAACGCAACCAGCCGCCGGCCGGCTCAGCACCGGGCACCGCGACCGCAAAGAGGGATCGCGGCCGGGCGCCCCGGCCGAGCTTGGCCGGGTACGACTCGCGGCCGAGATGGACACACCGAAACCGGTGCAGATAGGCCCAGATCAGCGGTTGATAGAAAAGCAGATTGAAATACTCCCCCGAATTCGTAAGAGCCTGGTAGTCAAACCCGACGAGACGCCCGTGCAACGTCTTTCGCCACGCATAGAACAGGGACAGCGCGACAAGTGCTCCGCGCCGGCGCGCGGTGAAGACCACGCTGTGCGGATCGAGCCGATCGGCCTGGGCGCGCAGCGATTCCCGGCACGCCGCCGCGTCCTCGTCGTGGCCGTAGCGCTGCTGCACGTTCGCCACCAGCGGGCCGGACTCGTACCAGCAGTCGCCAAGTCGCTCGACACCCACCTCGTAGCCCGCCTCGGCAAAGATCCGCATCTCCTTGCGCACCTGGTACGCGCGCCGCGAGCCGAGCCAGCACAGGTAGTCCTCGAACCGCTCGCCGACGACCGGTATCGCGGTGTCGACGCCGTGCAGCAGCGGCCTCGTGGTCGGATCGGCATGGTGCAGTGCCGAGGCGGCGTGCCCGCTCAGATACAGGAACAGCACGCCATCGAGGCCAAGCCCGCCGGCCAGTGATCCGGCGGCGTCCAGCAGGGTGGCGAGAACGGCGCCCGTCCTGCTCTCGTCGAGGGTGGGATCGACGAGCACCTCGTTGACATATCCCCGCCGCGTTCCGGCCAGCAGGAACCGGCCGGGCAGCCCGTCGGAGAAGATGCGCCCGGCCATATAGTCCACATTGGACTCATGCCGCACGAGGTACAGCGGAAGCGCACCGGCCAACTGCCCGTGCGACCGGACGAGCAGATAGTAGACGTCGGCGCCGGCGTTTCCTTCGACATAGCCCAACCAGTCATGCGACAGGTAGAACGAGCTCGCGCCGGACAGGCCGTTCCAGGCCGCGGGATCCACATCATTGATCGTGCGGACCAACTCGACGCGGAGGTCGCCCATGAGCGCCATGACACCGTGCATATCACGCCCCTTCCACGCTGGGGAGTCGCTGTTTGGGCCCGCGCGCCACCGTGGCCGGCAACCGGTGCCCGGCCACAAACAGGATGGCGCCGAGCAGAATCCACCCCGGCGGGCCCAACGCAGGCACAGCTCCCCCAGCAGTACCGGGGCCACCGCACGTTCGACGCCCCGCCCCAGGGCGAACATGGCCTGATACTGCCCATGGGCGTCCTCATCGGCCAGCTCGAAACTTAGTGCGAACGAGGACGCCGCCTGCCACAGCTCGCCGAGCGTGTGCACGAGCACGGCAGCGTACAGCACCGCGACGGTCACGCCGGCGTGTGTGAAATGCGCACTACCGAACAACGCCGTACTCACCAGGAAAACGGCGCCGGATCGCCGGCCGAGCACGGCCGCGGCGGTGACCGTGGCCGCCGCGTTGGCCATGGGAACCTGCAGGACCGCGACGAGCACGGCACTGGTGGCGAACAGAACCGAGATGAGCCAATGCGGTGCGTCCGTGCCGTAGACGATCCACAGCGGTAGCGCGTAGGCGAGCACCTCGTACTGCAGGGCGAGCACGCCGTGCAGCCCGGTGACCGCCAGATAACGCCGATCTTTTGTGGCGGTCAGGATGCTCTTGCGGTTTTCGACGCGCACCGGGGGCACCCGCGCGGTGCGCAGCAACACCAGCGCCGCGGCCGCGACGACGCCGGCGTGCAACATCAGCAGCGTGACGTACGCGCCGTAGCTGCCGGCGGCCAGAAACGGGGTGGCCAGCAGGCTGCCGGTGGTGAGCCCGACGTTGGTGGCAGATCTCAGATATGCCTGCAGCCGCACCCGCGCCCGGCCCCCGATGGCCGCAGTGAGCGCCCCGAGGGCCGCGTGCAATCCGCGATCACCGATCTGAACCAGGGCCGTGCACACGTACAGGACCGGGACGGTGGGCCAGAGCACCAGCCCGAGGGTCGCGGCGGCGCGCAGGGCCAGCAGCGCGACGCTGACCTCGCGTGGACCGAGCCGGTCGGCCAGGTGTCCCAAGGGGAGCGTCGTGATCAGGCTGAGCACGCCGGCGACCGTCAACAGGACCGAGGTCTGGACGATCGACAGGCCGACCCCGCGGGTGAGGAACAACGTGTAGCCGGTGACGAACAGCGCGGTCCCGATGGTGTTGAACAGATCGGAGATGATCAGCGGCCCGGCCCCGCGCGGCGGCCGCAAGCTGTCGCGGTAGCGGAACCTCCCGGCGGACATGGGGCTAGGCGCCGGGCGATGCCGTGGTCACGGCGTCCATGTAGCGGGGTCGAATCCGGGTGATGTGCCGGGACAGCACGCGATCGACATCGTCGCGGTCCCACCCCTTGGCTAGGACGTGGCCGAGGTACGACTCGTTGCTCAGCTCGGCGCCGACCGTCCGGGGCGTGCTCGCGACCCGCACGTCGACCATGGGGTCGTCGTCCTCGGCGGTCACGTCGATGCGGGAGACGGTGCCGGCGCGTTCCGGTAGCAGAAACCGGATACCCGCACACCCGTGCGGCCGCGCCTGGCGCAGCAGGGCGTCGGCCTCTCCCAGGTGAGCGGCGAGGTGCAGGTCCACGAGACCGATCCCGAGGACATATCCGACGAGATCGTGGATCCGGTTGCCGGCCGGCCGGGGGTTGATCTCGATCAGGAACACCTTTCCTTGGTGCACCCGGAACTCGGCGTGGACCAGGGTGTGGCGCAGGCCAATGGTGTGCAGGCAGGCACGCAGCTCGGCCAGAATGTGCTCGGCGAACGACGGCTCGAAGCGGTGGGGAAAGACATGGCCGACCTCCACCGGAAATCGGCCGCGGAATAGTTCCTTGGTGGTGAACCCGATCAGCTCCCAGTCCTCCCGGGCGGCGCTCCACACCAGCTCCGCGCTGAACTCCTCGCCGGGCAGGACCTCCTCGACGATCCCAAGCGGCAGCAGCCGATAACCACGGCCGTTCGGCCGGCCGGTCACGGCTCGCAGGCGGCGCATCGCGTGGCCGAAATCCGCTTCATCACGGCACATCGTGACGCCGACCCCGGCGGCCTCGTCCACCGGTTTCACGACGCACGGGTACGCGAGCGGGCAGGACTCGGCGGACAACCCAACGGTCGAATAGGCGACCTCCCACCGGGTTCCCTCCAGCGCCTGCCGCCATTGATCCTTGTAGCGGACGCGCAGCAGCGCGGAGACGGGTGGGTGATGGGCCAGACCGAGATACTGGGCGACCAGTGCGGCCTGTACCACGCGCAGCTCATCAAAGGCGAGCACCGCAGCATAGTCTGTCCGGCCCGCGACGACGCGTAACATGCTGATCGGGTCGAACGTCTCCACCACCGACACCTCGTCGGCGACGTGGACCGGGTTGACCTCGTGGTGGTCGTATTCGCTCGGCTGTCGGCACAGAAAATGCGTGCGGAAACCCATGGTCTTGGCCAGCCGCATCGCCTCTGTGCCGTTGCCGGCGCTGTTGGTGTCGACCACGAGAATCGTGCCACCCATGTCAGCTCCGCGACGCGGGATGAGGAGAGTAGATCGGGAAGGCCGCCGCCAGGTCGCTGACAACCCGCCGAACGGCACGGCCATTCACGGCGCTGTCGCTATTCCGCTCGAGCCCGTCGAGGACGTCGGCGATCGCATCGGCGACGGTTTCCAGCTCGCGGGTGGACATGCCGCGCGTGGTGACCGCGGAGGTGCCGAATCGCAATCCAGACGTGGTGGCCGGGCCGCGGGTGTCGCCGGGCACGAGATTTCGGTTACAGGTGATGCCGACCGCCTCAAGGCTTCGCTCGGCAATGTGGCCGGGCGTGCCTCGGCCACGCAGGTCGACGAGAACCAGCGGGGTGTCGGTGCCTCCGGTGACGATGTCGTAACCACGGTTGCGCAGGACGCGGCTCAATGTTCTGGCATTCTCGAGAACGGCCGCCGCGTAGTCGGCGAACTCAGGCCGCAGGGCCTCTCCGAACGTGACCGCCTTCGCGCAGATGAGCTCCGGCAACGGGCCACCCTGAATTCCCGGGAACACCGCGGCGTCCAGCCGCTCACCGAGTTCGGGATCGTCGGACAGGATCAACCCGCCTCGGCAGCCCCGCAGGTTCTTGTTCGTTGTCGTGGTGACCACGTGGGCGTGGGAAAAGGGCTGGCGTACACACCGGCGGCCACCAGGCCGGCGATATGGGCCATGTCGACCAGCAGGTACGCCCGCACGGAATCCGCGATCGCGCGTAACCGGGCGAAGTCGATCGAGCGCGGGTACGACGAGCCGCCGGTAATGATGAGCCGTGGCCGGATGCGCCGCGCGAGCCCTTCGACCTCGTCATAGTCGATGAGGCCGGTCTCGGCACGCAGACCGTAGGACGCCACGCGGAACCACCGGCCGGATACGTTCGAGCGAAGGCCGTGGCTTAGGTGCCCGCCGGCCTTCAACGCCAGGCTCAACACCGCGTCCCCCGGTTCGAGCAGCGCGAAGAACACGGCCTGGTTCGCCTGCGTCCCAGAATGGGGCTGAACATTGGCGTACCGGCAGTCGAACAGCTCACCCGCACGCTCGATCGCCAACCGTTCGATGTGATCCAAGTTGATCATGCCGGCATGCATGCGCCGGCCCGGATACCCTTCTATCGACGTCAGGCAGGCAATCGATGAGTGCGCTTCATAGACCGCCCGGCTCATGTAGTTCTTGGGCGCGATCAATTCCAGCTGCGACCGTTGACGCTCCTCCTCGGCCGCCAGGTAGCCGGCCACCGCGGAATCCCGGTCGACCAGGAAACCGGTGAACGTCGTCGGGTCAGGGGGCCGCAACTCCGTATCGAGAGTCATGGACCTCAAGTTCATCGGGCACACCCTTCAGGAAACGGCCGTTGGTGAGTGGCTTGTCGACAAGGTGCTCATGGAGAGTTCGCACGGCGGAATCCGCGTTCGCGCTGTCCACCTGAACAACGATCCGGTCCCGCGCGGACCGCAGCGATCGGACTGGAAGGCCGCGAGTGCTCAGCGCCACCCGTACCGGGACATCCAGCTCGGGTCCGGGCGACCGGCCGTTGAGCACGGTGATCGATGTCTGGCCGGCGCCCATGGATTCCAGCCGCCGGTGCGCGATGCACAGCACGGCCCGGTCGGCTTCCGCGCCGGCCGGGCGCGGACCCAGGTGCCGCCCTCGTCGTGGAAGCTCGACCGCACGTGCAGCGGCACACCGAAATCGCGGGCCATGCGGGCCGCCCGGAGTTGCATCACGGCGGCGCCCGCCTCGGCGATGCGGATCAGGTCCGGATAGCTGACGACCGCCAACCGCCGCGCACCGGGCACCACACGCGGGTCGGCCACGCACACACCGTCGACGTCGGTGTAGATCTCACAGTGCGGAGCCCCGAGCGCGGCCGCGAGCAGCACGGCCGTGGCGTCCGATCCACCGCGTCCCAGAGTGGTGACGTCACCGTCGCGGTCGACGCCCTGGCATCCGGCCACCACGACCACCTCGGGCCGGCACAGCCGCTGCAGAAGCTGATCCGGTCGCACCGCCCTGGCCCGCGCGACGCCGTACGGGCCGTGCGTGTGGATACCCGCCTGCCAGCCGGGAAGCGCCGATGCCGGCACGCCAAGCTCGCGTACTGCCATCGCCATCAGGGCCGCGCTGGCCAGTTCACCGGTGGCCATCAACAGGTCGAGCTCGCGGGCGGCCGGAGTGGCGGAGACCCGGTGGGCGCGCCGGATCAGTTCGTCCGTTGTCGATCCCGTTGCCGACACCACCGCGACCACCTGCCGGCCCAGGGCCCCGGCAAAGTCGTAGTTGGTGTCCGGGTTGAGGTGGTTGGTGTAGACGCGCCGGTGCTGGAGGTAGCAGGGCGGCATGACTGGTTCGGAAGATCATCGAGGTTCCCAGACCCGTTGATCATCTTCCGAAGTGAGTCATGCCCGCGTCGCCATCATCCCTGATCGCCTCGTTGTCGCACCTACCGGCCGGACTGGACCCAACCGGACTCGGCCCGGCAGAGGTGTCCGCTGACCTGCCGGCCGCGCTGGCCGACGTACCCGATCCACGCGCGCGGCGCGGGATCCGCCACCGCCTCACCGTGGTGATCACCGCAGCCGTCTGCGCGGTCGTGGCCGGCTGCCGCTCCTACACCGCGATCGCCGAATGGGTCGCGGACCTGCCCGCCGACACCGCGATGCTGCTGGGGATCGATCCCGACCGGCGACCGTCCGAATCGATGATCCGCAGACTCCTACAGACCGTCGACCCGGACCTGCTCGCCGCAACAATCGGCAGATGGCTGGCCGCCCGCACACCCGCACCCGAGCCGGGGTCCAGGCAGGCGATCGCATTGGACGGCAAGACAATGCGCGGCTCACGCTCGCGCACCGCCGCGGCCCGGCACGTCCTGGCCGCCGCCGACCAAGCCACCGGTGTCGTGTTGGCTTCCACCGATGTCGACAGCAAAACCAACGAAATCACCCGCTTCGACACCCTGCTCGACCAGATCGGTGACCTACGCGGCGTCGTCGTCACCGCCGACGCGTTGCACTGCCAGCGCGACCACGTCGCCTACCTCACCGGCCGTGGCGCACACTGGATCCTGACCGTCAAAGGCAACCAGCCCATCCTGCACCAGCAACTGGCCGGCCTACTCTGGCAGCACGCGCCCGAAGCCGACCGGGACACCAACCGCGGACACGGTCGCCGCGAGATCCGCACCCTGAAGATCCTGTCCGTCGCCACCGGCATCCAGTTCCCCCACGCGGCACAGGCGATCCAGATCCGACGCCGCCGACGCCGCCTCGACCAACCCAGACGCTTCACCACCGAAACCGTCTACGCCATCACCGATCTCCAAACACACCAAGCCAAACCGTGGCAGCTCGCCGACTGGATCCGCGGACATTGGTCGATCGAGAACAAGACCCATTGAGTCCGCGACGTCACCTACGACGAAGACCGCTCCCAGATCCGCACCGGCTCCGGCCCCCAAGTCATAGCCACCCTCCGCAACGCCGCCATCGGCGCCCTGCGCCTGGCCGGCATCACCAACATCGCCGCCGCCACCCGCCACCACGCCCGCAACGCCAACCGCCCACTGGCCCTACTCGGCATCACCTAACGACTTTGCCGGGGCCCTGCCTGCCGGCCGGACCGGTGTGCGGCCGCGAGCCGCGCCGCGGCGGAGCGAATGAGCGTGGTGTCGGCAAGGCTGGAGCCGCCGAACTTCATCACGACAAGATCGGGACTTCGGTCGCCGCGGACCCAGTCGTCACGCGCGCCGCCTCGCGTGGCTCGGCTCATGAGCCAAGGCTGGTGAAACCGCCCAGCGTCGTCCAGGCTTTGCGCGGCAGGGCAAAGCCCGAGGTAGATGGCTCGGGCCGCGGGCGGATCAGCCGGGGATTCGGCCGTTGAGCAGTGCGATGCCCAGGCCGGTGATGTGGTGGATGACCGATCCGCCGTCGCGGTGGCTGCTGATCAGACCCGCCTCGCGGAGGGCGGATGCCTGACGGCTCGCCGCCGGCACGGACAACCCGATTCGGCGCGCCAGATCGCTGGTTGTGCACTCGGACAGGCAGGATCTCAGCGCGGCGGCGCGCGTGTGGCCGAGCACCGCGGCCGGATCCGTCGCGATTTCCGGATCGCGCAGCCAGGCGATTCCCGGGTGTATCGGATACGCGAGCACGGGCGGCAGGTCCGCATTCCTCAGTGCGACCGGGTGATGGCGGCAGAACAGCGACGGAAGCAGGACCAGTCCGCGACCATGCAAATACAAGTCGAAATCACCCCCGTAGTCCATGATCTGGAGCACGGGCGGCTTCCATATCACCCGCGGATGCAACGACGAAAGCAGCCGCTCCGTTCCGCCCGTGAGCAGCGCGTCGGCCCGCCTGACCCTGTCGTTCTTGAACCAGACGTGTATCTGGTCCCGATATGGGGTTATCCCCACGTTGTGGTACGCGCACACGAGTTTCGCGAGTTGGGACAGCGCGTGCCGGTCGCCCGTGCCAAGCGTTTGGGTCCAGCCGCTCACCGGCTGCTGCCGGGCGAGGTGGGCGAGGTCATCTTGCAGGCGCATCCGTGGCGTGGAGAGCAGCCGATCGAGCAGGGTGTCGAAGTCGGTGTCCCCGCGGCCCGGAGTCAGGAAGTCGGGCGAGTAGCCCTTTGGCGGCGCCAGCTCAAATAACAACGGAATCGCTCTGGGGCATAACGAGCGTGTGCGCCGGCGCCAGTAGTCGAACGTCAGCGAAGAATCTCGCTCCTGGAGCAGATAGAGACTGGAGAGCACCTCCCATAGCGGATCAAACCGCTCGGCGATGGTCACCCGCAGCAGGTCCGCACTGGTGAAATGAATTCGCAGCATGCTGTACGCCCCCTATCCCCGAGCGGAGACTGGGTTACCGGAATTGTGCCTTCACCACGGCCTGGTAGGCCTGCGCCAATGCGCGCCGCGCGGTCGGGGCGGACGTCACGACCCAGGCGACGAAATCGGCGTTGGACCGCGGCGGGTTGTGGACCCGCGCACCCGGCGCGCCGGTCTCGCGGACCAGGTCGACCCGGGGGGACGTGGCGAGCTCGTCGAGGTTGGCGATGCCGGCGAAGGCCCTGCCGTCGGGCGGCCCGCAGACGCCGACGATCGCCGTGCCACCGTCGCGGGTGGGCCGCCACGGGGCCGGACGACCGAGCACGATCTCCACCACCTGCCGCACCGGATTCGCCCCGCAAGCGAACAGGCCGACGTTGACCTGCCGGCACCGGTACCCGCCACCCCATCGGGCGGGACGGCTCGTACTCGAGTCCGTACTCCTCCCGGTCGATCCGCGCCACGAACTCCACGAGCTCCTGGGCGCGTTGCTTCTCGAACAGCACGGTCTTGTGGTCGGCCATCCCCCTCCGGGATCAACGTCATGATGTAGTTGTGGCGTCCCGGCACCAGAGGAAGATCTGGCCCCCATGTGGAGGTCCTGGAAATGGGGCGTGACCACCATGTCGAGCGCCATGCGGGTGGGCATGGTCCGGTTGAAGCCCTGCTCGACGAGCAGTTCAAGGGCCCCCGGTTCGCCCGCTCGGCGTAGCCCTTTACTCCGACCATCTTTTCCTGCAGGCGCGGGTCATCCGAATTGTGCTTGAGGAACACGGTCGCACCGAGCTCGTACAGCCGCCAGACGGACAGGGGGTCGAGGTGATAGCCGCTGGCGAACAGCACGGTGGTCATGCCGAGGACGTGGATGTGCTCGACGGTCTCCCAGAAACCCGGGTCGATCATGGGTTCGCCGGCACCGGGAAACCCGACTGTGGTGGCATCGAGCTCCCGCACCTGGCTGATCACGTCTTTGCGCAGCTGGGTTGACATCTCCATTCGCCCGGGCACATCGCTGTAGCGGTCCGGCGTGCGGTCGCAGTAGAAACACTTGAGCTGGCACTCCCCGGTAAGGTTGAGGTCTAGGTGCAGCATCTGATTCTTCGCACGGGCGGCGGCGACAATGTCCGCGGAGTAGTCCGTGCCTATCGCCCACAGGTTCTCGATCCGTTCCCGAGCGGCAACGATGTGCGGAAGATTATGACGATCAACGTGGACATCGACGACCACGACGAGCTCCCCTCCCAGTCGACGGCCTTCGTCAAGAGACGATTACAACGCGGGGCAAAGAACACAGACGCGACAGATACTGGACAATACGAGGACAAATGACACGACAACGCATCGAGATCACCGAGGTCGGTTCGGTGTGCGATGTCTCCGCCGGCGAGTAGACGCCCTCGCCGGCGGCCACGCGCTGCACTCTAGCCACGCTGTTGCGACTGTGGGAATGGCAGTGGGACAGCGTCTCCCGGCAGGTTGCACACAGCCAGCGCTACGGCTTGCGCGGTACGTTCGCCAGAACCCAGGCCGCGCGAGCCCTCGCGGACCTGGGTGAACGCGATCTCGCGCTCCGCAGACTTAACGACTTAAGCGCAGCAGCGTTGAGCGGGACACCTGCGCGGCCAGGTGGCGGGTCATCCGGGCGCCCACTCGGCCGTCATGGGCGAGTCGGACCTTGATCGGCAGCGTCGCCAGCAGAGGGTTGCGGCGTTGATAGCGTTGGGCCAATCCATCGACTTGCTCGGCGAAGATCCTTCGTGGACAGCCTGCATTCAGACATCGGAACCTGCGCACCAGCAACCGGATGATCACTTCCCGGCCGCTGATGGCGTGGTCGGCCAGCCAGCGCTGATAGCGACTGTGCACCCGGCTCGACATCTGATCACATAGCGGGCAGGCGGCCCGAAGGACCACAGGTCGCGGCGTCGAACCGGATCAACCTGTCCGTCGCGACGACATCATCGATGCGGACGCTTCTCAGGTGCGGGAACAGCAGATGGAGCGGCTTGCCCGCAACATTGTTCAAGATCATGAACGCGTGTTACAGCTTTCCCTTGCACCACAACGGGATTGACACACTCACCATGATCATCAACTGAGCCAAGCCAGGATTCGGCTGCCGTTGACAGCGTCGTGCCGAATCCTAGGCCCGTGCGCGGCTATCAGTCTCGCCCAACTCGATTGCCGGACGTCGCCCGGCGTCCCAACATCCGCTCATGCCGCTGTTCGAGTGTCGGGGGTTTTGTTATTTCGGTCCCGGCCGAGCCACCTGATTCGCTCGAGCACCACTTGGATTGGGACGATGCTTCGGGTTGTCCAGCGGTGAGGTCGAGCGCGAGGGGTTCTGCTCGTGTTGGCTACGCGCGGTTGGTCACCGGTGACAATGGTGAAGCTGTCTGAGCTTGGCCCCGTTGGCCGGACACGTCGGGTGTGGGGTCAGTGATCTTGGTCTGACCCGGTGTGGAGGGCTTCAAACGTGATGGGGCTGTGCATTCCGATACTGGAGTGTCTCCGTTTCGGGTTGTACCAGCATTCTA
>NZ_DASZCQ010000194.1:0-33112 GCF_035942955.1 Actinophytocola sp.
CCCCCCCCCCCCCCGCCGCTCGTCCGCCAGAGTCATGCGGCCTTCGCTTCCTTCGTCGCGGCCGGAGCCGGCTCGGCGACCGGCAGAACCGTGGTCGTCGCCTTGGGCGGCTCGGTCTTGGCCTGCTGCGCCGCCTTGTTCACGATGTGCAGCGACCACAGGAACAGGCCCCGGATCAGGCACACCGACGCGGTGGCGAAGAACAGCCCGTACGCGATGTGCGCGACCATGAAGAAGCCGTACATGATCGCAACACCGGCGCCGAAGGCGAACTGGGAGAACGGCTTCGACGGCGTGGTGCCCGGGTCGGTCACCATGTAGTTGGTGTAGAGCACGAACGCCACACCGGTGGCCATGCCGAGCGCGGCGGGGATCGAGGTCTCGAACAGCCAACCGCGAACCACGGCCTGCAGGGCGAAGAAGCTCAGCCAGCCGAGGATCAGCCACATCCGCTTGGTCAGCATCGCGTTGAGCATGGTGCCGGACGCGATGATGATGCCGACGAGGATCCAGCTACCCCAGTCGTTGAGGTGCTCGGTGAAGTGGTACGGCGGGGCGATGCTGGCCCACGCGGGGAACAGCACCAGGATCATCGCGATGCCGAAGTTGGACGGGTTCATGTAGTGCCGCAACCGGCCCTTGACCGGAGCGCGCAGCACCCACTTCGCGCTCACCGCGACGAACACCCCGAACATCATCACCCAGATGCGGTCGTTGACGTAGGTCAACATGTTCACCGCGAGGGCGGTGATGTGCGCCGGGAACAGGAACTCCACCATGCCGCGCACACCGTTGCCGGCGAACCGGGGCGGCCGCTTCTCCGCCCGCGAACCGACGATCTCCAGCAGGATCTCGGTGGTGTAGGCGGTGGCGATGGCCGCCAGCGGCCAGGTCCACGGCTGCTCGAACCCGAGGAACAGGTAGCCGGCGATGTTGAAGATGGTGATCGAGATCGCGAACCGGCGCAGCGCGATGACGACCGTGGGAGCGTGGCGGGGCGGAGCCGCCTCTTTTGCTTGCTGTGACACGGTATGTCACCTCTCCTTGGCCTGGCTACCGAGCTGGAACTCGTGCCAGCCGGGGTTCAACTGAAGGTCCTGCTTGTGGGTCTGACCGCTGCGGTCCCGCCACTCCAGGCACACCTGCAGTGGGCCGCTGACGTTGCCGAGTCCGATGTGGACCTCGTGGCTGCGCTTGCCGGAGTGGCCGCTGCCGCCGTCCACGCGCTGGATGTACTCGCGCCCGTCGGACGTCTTCACGGTCACCTTGGCGCCGGTCACCGGCGAGCCGGCGGCGGGCAGCGAGCCGGGGGTCACCGAGTTCTCGTGCGTCAGGCGCAGGCCGAGGAACGCACCCGGGTTGGGCGCGGTGTTCTCGTAGAACACCGGCTCCTCGAACTGCCGGGACACGGCCACGTCGAGCAGCCCGTCGCCGTCGGCGTCACCGGTGGCGATGCCGCGGGTGGGCACCGGGATGGCCAGGCCGAGGTGCGGGGCGATGTCGACGTACCGGCCACCGTCCTCATTGGTCTTGGCGAAGAAGTGCAGCGTCTGCTCGCCGCCGATGTCGTCGCCGGCCCTGGCGTTGGGCCACCAGGTCGGGTCGTCCACCAGGTCGTCGTTCGCGGTCGCCAGCTCCTGCAGCTGCGGCCACCGGTTCACCTCACCGCGGACGAACCCGGTCGCCTGGGCGATCGCCAGCTCACCGCTGTTGTTGTAGTCGCCGACCTTGACGTCCCAGCCCCAGCCGGACCAGGCGGTGCCGACCTCGGCGCTGCGGTCGGTCCACGGGGCCTCGCCCTCGTCGAGCTTGGCGCGCAGCTCCTCGTTGGTGCTCACCGTGGACTCGAACTGGAAGTTGCTCTCCTGGATGCCCCACGGCGTGGTGATGTTGCTGACGAACAGGTCGAACACGCCGTCGTGGTTGAGGTCGGCGAAGTCGATGCCCATGCCCTTGAACGAGTCGTTGCCGATCCGCTTGGACTTCGGCACACCCGGCGTGCGCACCGTCTTCACCTCGTTGAACACGATGTTGCCCGGCGTGGACTGGTTGTACAGCAGGTGGTCGTGGCCGAAGTCGTTGGCGATGTACAGCTCCGGCCGCAGGTCGCCGTCCAGGTCGGTGGCGCTGGAGGCCAGCGTCCAGCCGTGGCCGGTCTCGCCGGGGAAGACGTCCTTGCGACCCTCGAAGGTGACCGTCGGCGGGGCGGGGGTGCTGCCGGTGTACCGGAAGATCCACTTCTCGCCGCTGTTCTTCGCGTGCGACATCGAGTCGTTCATCGTGACGCCGCCGCTCTTCGACGGGTCGAGCACCGGGCCGTCCGGGAAGTAGTTGCCGATGAAGATGTCCTGGTGCCCGTCGGCGTCGAAGTCACCGACGGTGGCCGAGTTGGTGTTCCACTCGGTGCCGTTGTAGCGCCCGTCCGGGCCGGAGTTGTTGCCGGGCACCAGCTCGGTCGGCTGGTAGGCGTTGGCGTCCAAAGTGGTCGCTCCGGGCTTGGCCAGGTAGATGATCGACGTGCGGCCCCACATGTAGACCAGCAGGTCCATCCGGCCGTCCTCGTTGAGGTCGGCGGGGACGCAGCCCATCGGCGCCATCACGTCGTTCATCGGCAGCGGCCGCGGGTCGAGGGCGAACGCGTCGTACCGGTCGCCGCCCTTGCCCGGGGTGGGGGTCACCACGACCTGGTCGGTCCTGGTGTCCACAAGGCACAGGTCGTTGGACAGGCCGTCGCCGTCCAGGTCGTTCATCGCGATGGCCGAGCCCACCGAGGAGATCCAGGCGTCGATGTGCGTGTAGTCCTGGTTCACCTTGCGGATCTTCTGCAGCTTGTCCGCCGCTGGCAGGTCGATGGCGTACGGCTTGAAGCCGTACGTCGCGGCCACGCGGTCCTGCTCGGCCGCGGACACCGTCGGCAGGCTGACCGCGAAGTACACCCCCACGGCCACCACGACGGCGATGACCCCGGGTAGCTGCCTGCGCAGCCAACCAACGATCGCGGTCATGTGCTTACACCTCCAAGAGAAACAACCTCACTGGCGATTCGCTGCCGCCACGTCTCGAAGGCGGGCACCTCGCCGTCAACTGGTGCATCAGGGCGGGCCGAGAGGCTCACCGCGGCGGCCGCCTCCGCGGTCATGCCGCAGAAAACCTCGGTGGCAAGCTCGGTGTGCGGCACCAGCAGGCCCTCGCTGATCCGGCACTCCGCGGCGAACACCGACCCCTGCGCCAGGATCGGCCGGTGCTCGCCGGCGCGGTCGCGGAACCTGATCAGCTCCGACCGCTCGACCCCGCCCGCGTACGTGGCCGCGAGGCCGGCGCCGCCCCACAGGTCGGCGTGCCGGGACTCGGGGAACGTCTCGATCAGGTCGGCCACCACGTCCGGGTCGCTGCCGCCCACGAACCACAGCGCGCGGCCGATCCCCTGGTCGATCGCGCGGTTGGCGTAGCCGCCGGCGTCGCCGCCCGGCCACGGGAAGTACGGGTCCTGGTAGTGCTGGTGCACGTACTTGCGGGTCTTGAAGTAGGCCTGGTGGAAGCCGTAGCCGTCCAGAACCAGCCAGCGCAGCAACGGATCGAGCGAGTCGGGCTTCGGCCAGGTGAACCGGGGCACCCTGGCCATCGCCCAGCCGACGCCCACGTAGATGATGTAGACGTGCTGCGAGCCGTGCTCGCCGGCCAGGAAGTCCGCGACGTGATGCTTGTGCCCGAACGGAAGCGCGTCGAGCACGGCGTAGCCCATTCCGGCGCCCTCGTAGGCGAAGCCCCTGAACCGGGTCGGAAGCTGCTCGAGCCGCTCCTCCGCGTCGGCAACCGTGCGTGCCTCGACCGCGTAGGCGTAGCCGTCCAGGAAATATCCGCCGATCGTCTCCAGCAGTTCCTGGGCTTCCGGGCTCTTCTTGTTGAAGCCACGCTTGTCGAGTAGTGTGGCCGATTTATTCGGTGTCAGGATTCGGCGCCTGAGCGCGCGCCAGCCATTACCCAACGCGTTTCCCCCCTATCAGGTGGAATCGTGGTGGAGGGTCGTCGAGAATACCTTGACAGATTTCTTGAGCGAGCGTCTACTCCAGACGTGCGCGCCGAGATCACGCCGCTCGGGCAGCCTTCTTGAAATGTGCGCGAATACGCTCGCGCCACAGCTCGTAGGCCGGCGAGCCGCCGGGGCCGGTCTCGTCGGGCGACACGGCGGTCCGGTCGGCGATGGCGACCGCGGCGTCGATCGACAGCCCGGCCAGCGTGGCCGCGGCGAGCCGGGTGTGCTCGGGCACGAAACCCGCGTAGGTGCGGGCTTTCACCGCGAAGACGACCCCGAGCGCCAGCTCGTCGTGGTACGGCCCGGCCGCGGCGCACAGCTCGGCCAGCCCCTGCTCGGCGCAGCCGCCGGCGAACGTCGCGGCCAGCCCGACGCCGCTCCACAGGTCGGCCTGCCGGTGCGGGGCGAACTTCCGCACCGCGTCGGCAACCCGACCGGGCAGGGCGCCGTTGATGAACCACAGCGCCCGGCCGATGCCCTGGTCGACGGCGCGCAGGAAGTAGTCGGGGTTGCCCTCCCACGGGTAGGGCTTGGGCACGTGCTGCCGCTCGACCCAGCGCCGGGTGTCGAAGTAGGCGCGGTCGAACCCGAAGCCGTCCACCGCCAGCCAGCTCATCGTCGGGTGGTACGGCGTGTCGCCGAGCTCCGGCATCACCTTCTTCCACAGCACCCGCGGCAGCCGGGCCATCGCGAAGCCGATGCCGATGTAGGTGAGGAAGATGTGCGGCCGGCCGGGCCCGAGCAGCAGCTCGCGCGCCCGCCGCCCGCGCCCGCCGGCCATCGCGTCGCGCACCGTGAACGCCATCGTGGCGCCCTCGTAGGCGAACCCGCGCAGCTCGGGCGCCACCGTCTCCAGCCGCCGCTCGACCTCCCACAGGCTGCGGGCGTCGATTCCCCATTCGAAGCCGCAGATCACCGACTGCGGAATGGCCTCGAGATGCTCGACCGCGGTCGAGCCGGCGACCGGGAAACCGCGCCGGGCGAACGTCACGGTCTCCAGCTTCGGGGTCAGCAGCAGGCTGCGCAGCGCACCAAGAAACGTCGGCATGTTCCCTCCCGGTCGTCGCGGCCGCTCAGCCGGCCAGCGTCGGCGGCGACCAGGCGTTGATCACGAACTTGGTGTCGTCCACCGCCGGATCGCTGTTGAGCATCAACTGGT
Source organism: Actinophytocola sp. (assembly GCF_035942955.1). Lineage (GTDB taxonomy): Bacteria > Actinomycetota > Actinomycetes > Mycobacteriales > Pseudonocardiaceae > DASYTH01. The sequence goes on from NZ_DASZCQ010000194.1 coordinate 5,193, forward strand.
AGAGCTGGCGCAGCCGTGGGGAGGGGTCGACGCCGAGCTGCTCGCTCATCGTGACCCGCATCGAGTGGTAGACCTCGAGCGCCCGGCCCTGCTGGTCGCTGCGGTACAGCGCGAGCATGTGCTGGGCGCAGAAGTTCTCCATGAACGGGTGCCTGGCGCACAGCGCGGCCAGCTCACCGAGCAACTGGTGGTGCTTGCCGAGATAGAGGTCGGCGTCGATGCGCAGGGTTACGTCGGCGAGCCGGATCTCCTCCAGCCGCATGGCCTCGATCTCCAGCTGCGAGCCCGCCGTGATGTCCACAAGAGCCGGTCCCCGCCACATGCCGAGCGCCTTGGTGATGATCTTTCCGGCGGTCGGGTAGTCGCCGGCGGCCGCGGCGTTGCGGCCGGTGGCCGCCAGCTTGTCGTACCGCACCGCGTCGATCGCGTCGGGCGGCACGTTGAGCAGGTAGCCGGTCTGCTTGGTGACCAGAATGTCCTTTGAGGACGTTCCGGACTCGTCGGCGAGCGCATCCCTGAGCTTGCGCCGAAGTTGCAGCATGTAGGTCTGCAGGGTGGCCGCGGCGCTGCGCGGCGGCCGGTTCCCCCAGATCTCCTCCATCAGAGCGGCATTGGTCACAACGCTGCCAGCATTGATCGCGAGCATCGCCAGGACCTGCCGCGGCTTGCTTGCGGTCGGTACGACCGACCTGCCCGCGATGGAAACCTCCAGCGGGCCAAGGATCCTGATTTCAGCTAGCATTGGTTGGGCTCATTTCGCCGTTGATATATACCCATAGTACGGACCTGCGTGCTAGAAGCGTTCTTCCCGCGTGCCAGGTGACCCATGCCGGCGGCGGGAAAGTCCGCACTCTCGGAGAAGCCGCGCCCGCCGGTCTCGATTACCTTCGTGGATCCGCTCAAGGGTTGATCCAGCCGGCCGGCGCAAAGCACAGCAGGAGTAGGCACCGGCTCGGCGCGTGTTGCACGCTGGATTGAAGCAAGTCCGTGTGCTGGTCGGTTTCGCCGTATTGGCGACCGATAGCGCGCGGCCGGAATCTGAATACCCCTGTATCCCGGGCGGTGACGTGTGAGCAACGAGCGGATCGCCATTGTTGGCATCGGTCTGCGTTACCCCGATGCGAATTCGCCGGAGGAGCTCTGGGAGAACGTGCTGGCCGGACGGCGCGCGTTCCGCAGGCTGCCGGACGAGCGGATGAACCAGGCCGACTACTGGTCGCCGGATCCGCACGCACCGGATCGCTTCTACTCCAAGAAGGCCGCGGTGCTGCGGAACTTCGAGTTCGATCGGCTCAAGTACAAGATTGCCGGCAGCACCTACCGGTCGACCGACCTGACGCACTGGCTGGCGCTGGACGTCGCCGCCCAGGCGCTGGCCGACGCCGGGTACCCGGAGGGTGAGGGCCTGCCGCGGAAGGCCACCGGCGTCGTGCTTGGCAACAGCCTGACCGGTGAGTTCTCCCGGGCGAACCTGATGCGGCTGCGCTGGCCGTACGTGCGCCGCACGCTCGCCGCCGCGCTGACCGCCAAGGGCTGGTCGGAGGACGAGACCAGCGCGTTCCTGCGCGAGCTCGAACCCACGTACAAGGCCCCGTTCCCGCCGATCGACGAGGACACCCTCGCCGGCGGGCTGGCGAACACCATCGCCGGGCGGGTGTGCAACTACTTCGACTTCGGCGGCGGCGGGTTCACCGTGGACGGTGCGTGCTCGTCCTCGCTGCTGGCGATCGCCAACGCGGCCAAGGCGTTGGTCGACGGCGACCTGGACGTCGCGCTGGCCGGCGGCGTCGACCTGTCGATCGACCCGTTCGAGGTGATCGGCTTCGCCAAGACCGGCGCGCTGGCCAAGGGCGAGATGAAGGTCTACGACAAGGACTCCAACGGGTTCTGGCCAGGCGAGGGCTCCGGCGTCGTGGTGCTGATGCGCGAGTCCGACGCGATCGCAAGCGGCCGGCGGATCTACGCGTCGATCACCGGCTGGGGCATCTCCTCCGACGGCAAGGGCGGGATCACCCGGCCCGAGGCCGCCGGCCACCAGCTCGCCCTGGCCAGGGCCTACGAGCGCGCCGGCTACGGCGTGGAGACCGTGTCCTACTTCGAGGGCCACGGCACCGGAACCGCGCTCGGCGACGCCACCGAGATCAAGGCGCTGTCCACCGCGCGCCGGGAGGCCGACCCGACCGCCCCGCCGGCCGCGCTGGGCACCGTCAAGGGAAACATCGGGCACACCAAGGCCGCGGCCGGCGTCGCCGGACTGATCAAGGCCACGCTTGCCGTGTACCACCAGGTGATCCCGCCGAGCACCGGGCACTACGACCCGCACCCCAGCCTGCTGGAGGACTCGCCGGCGCTGGTCGTGCCGCGCGAGGCCCGGCTGTGGCCGGACCAGATCCCGATCAGGGCCGGCGTGTCCGCGATGGGATTCGGCGGCATCAACTCGCACATCGCGCTGGAGCAGGCGCCCGGCCGGCAGCGCCGCACGGCGCTGAACCGGCGCACCGAGGCCCTCGTCTCCGGACGGCAGGACGCCGAGCTGCTGCTGTTCGACGGGCACACCGCGGGCGAGCTGCGCGACCGGGTGGCGCGGGTGGCCGAGCTGGCGCCCAAGCTGTCGTTCGCCGAGCTGGCCGACATCGGCGCCACGCTGGCCGCCGAGCTGGGCGGCGGGCCGTTCCGGGCCGCCGTGGTGGTGTCGAACCCCGAGGAGGCCGAGCGCAAGCTGGGCCGGGTGCTCGCCGAGCTCGACGAGGGCCGCACCGCGCTGTTCGCCGCGTCCGACGGGGTCTACCTCGACCACCGGCTCGACGCGCCCCGGATCGCCTACCTGTTCCCGGGGCAGGGCTCCGGCCGCGGCACCGCGGGCGCCATCCGCCGCCGATTCTCCGTGGCGGACAACGTGTTCCGCACGGCCAACGTGCCGGCCGGCGGTGACCAGGCGGCCACCGAGGTGGCCCAGCCGCGCATCGTCGCCGGGTCGCTTGCCGGCCTGCGGGTGCTGCACAACCTCGGCGTGGACGCCGACATCGCGGTCGGGCACAGCCTCGGCGAGCTGACCGCGCTGGCCTGGGGCGGCGCGCTCGGCGGTGGGGAGCTGCTCAAGCTGGCCACCGCCCGCGGCCAGGTGATGGCCGGCACCAGCGAGGAAGGTGGCGGCATGGCCGGGATCGCGGCCGAGCCGGAGCGGGTCACCGCCCTCATCGGCGGCCGGGACGTGGTCATCGCCGGCTACAACGGTCCACGGCAGACGGTCATCGCCGGCCCGGCCGGCGCGGTGGACGAGATCTGCGCCGCGGCCAGGGCCGAGGGGATCACCGCCACCCGGCTGAACGTCTCGCACGCCTTCCACTCCCCGATGGTGCAGCCCGCCGCGGACGCGATGACCGGTGCGCTTGCCGAGATCAACTTCTGGGGCCTGAACCGGACCGTCGTGTCCACCGTGACCGGTGAGGTCCTCGACCCGGGCACCGACCTGCGCGCGCTGCTGCGCGACCAGATCGTCAAGCCGGTGCGGTTCCACGAGGCCGCGGCGCGCGCCGTGGCCGACGCCGACCTCGTGCTCGAGGTCGGGCCGGGCCGCGTGCTGTCCGGTCTGGTCAGCGAGATCGCGCCGGACAAGCGGGTGCTCGCGGTGGACACCGACAGCGCCTCGCTGTCCGCGCTGCTCGGCGCCGTCGGTGCGGCGTTCGCCATGGGCGCTTCGGTGGACGCGCCGGTGCTGTTCGCCGACCGGGCGGTGCGGCCGATCCCGCTGGACGCCGAGTTCAACTTCCTTGCCAGCCCGTGCGAGGCGGCCCCGGACATCGAGGCCGGCCTGCTGGCCAGCTCGGACAACCCCGAGGGCGCCACCGCCTCGGCCGGCGCGGAGAGCGCGGAGAGCGCGGCGAGCGGGGACGGCGCCCAGGTGTCCACTTTGGACCTGCTGCGCAAGCTGGCCGCCGAGCGGGTCGAGCTGCCGATCGACGCCGTCACCGCGGACACCCACCCGCTTGACGACCTGCACCTGAGCTCGATCACCGTCGGCCAGATCGTCAACGACGTCACCCGCGAGCTCGGCCGGCCGACGCTGTCGGCGACGGCGAACTTCGCGACCGTGTCGCTCGGCGAGCTGGCCGAGATGATCGACTCGCTTGAGGAGACCGCGGGCGACGGCGACTCCGGCAGCGCCGAGGTTCCCGGCGTCGCCGCGTGGGTGCGGCCGTTCTCGGTGGACTACGTGCCGACCGGCCGGCCCGCGCTCGGCGTGGGCACCGGCTCGCCCGGCACCTGGAAGCTGTACGCGCCCGCCGGGCACCCGCTGGCCGAGCGGTTGCGCGCCGCGCTGGTCGAGGCCGGCATCGGCGACGGGGTGCTGCTGTGCCTGCCCGACTCCGGCGAGGAGCACGTCGAGCTGTTCCTCAAGGCGGGCAAGGCCGCCGTGAGCGCCGCGCCCGGCACCCGGTTCGTCGTGGTGCAGCACCGGCTCGGCGCGTCCGGCCTGGCCCGCACGCTGCACCTGGAGAACCTCGCGGTGCCCACCACGGTCGTGGAGCTGCCCGACGTGACGTCCAGCAAGCCGGCCGACGTGGAGGCCGCGGTGACCCGCGTGGTCGCCGAGGCGTCGGCCACCACCGGCTACACCGAGGTGCGCTACACCGCCGACGGCACGAGGTTGGTTCCGGTGCTGCGGGCCCTGCCCGTGCCGGCCTCGGTGCCGGAGGGCGCAAGCCCCCTCGGCGCCGACGACGTGCTGCTGGTCACCGGTGGCGGCAAGGGAATCACGGCCGAGTGCGCGCTGGCCATGGCCAAGGACTCGTCGGCCAAGCTGGCCCTGATCGGCCGGGCCGACCCGGCGCAGGACGAGGAGCTGTCGGCGAACCTGGCCCGGATGGCCGCGGAAGGCGTGCGGTACCAGTACGAGCGGGCCGACGTCACCTCGGCCGAGCAGATCAAGGCCGCCGTGCAACGGTTCGAGGCCGAGCTCGGCCCGGTCACCGCCGTTCTGCACGGCGCGGGGCGCAACGAGCCGAGCGCACTGTCCAACTTGGACGTCGAGAGCTTCCAGCAGACGCTCGACCCGAAGATCGCCGGGCTGCGGGCGGTGCTCGATGCCGTCGACCAAGACCGGATCAAGCTGCTGATCACGTTCGGCAGCATCATCGGCCGGGCCGGGCTGCGCGGCGAGGCGCACTACTCGACCGCCAACGACTGGATGACCGAGCTGACCGTGCGGTTCGGCGAGGAGCACCCGCAGGCTCGGGTGCTTGCGCTGGAGTGGTCGGTCTGGTCGGGCGCCGGCATGGGCGAGAAGCTCGGCGTGGTCGAGGCGCTGCTCCGCGACGGCATCACCCCGATCTCGCTTGAGAACGGGCTGGCCGTGCTGCGCAGGATCCTGGCCGACCCGTCGGCCGGACCGGTGCTGGTGGTCAGCGGGCGCACCGGCGGCGCGCCGACGGTCACGCTCGAGCGGCCCGAGCTGCCGCTGACCCGGTTCGTCGACCGGGTGCTCGTGCACTACCCGGACGTCGAGCTGGTCACCGAGGCCGAGCTGTCCGCGGGCAGCGACCCGTACCTGGAGGACCACCTGCTCGAGGGGGACCTGTTGTTCCCCGCGGTGATCGGCATGGAGGCGATGACCCAGGTCGCGGCCGCGGCCAGCGGCCGGACCGGCGCCCCGGCGCTGGAGAACGTCGAGTTCCTGCGGCCGATCGTGGTCCGGCCGGGCTACACCACCACGGTCCGGCTGGCCGCCCTCGTCACCGACGCCGAAACGGTCGACGTGGTGATCCGCAGCGAGGAGACCGGGTTCTCCGCCGACCACTTCCGTGCCACGCTTCGGTTCCCGCGGCCCGACCTGCCCGAGTACACCGCGACGGAGGCGTTGGCCCTGCCGACCATCCCGGCCGACCCGATCACGGAGTTCTACGGCGGCGCGATGTTCCAGGGCAAGCGGTTCCAGAAGCTGCAGGCCTACCGCAGGGCCAGCGCCCGGCACGCCGTGGCGGAGCTGGGCACCACCACCTCGGCGCCGTGGTTCGCCGCGTTCCTGCCGCAGGACCGGATGCTGGCCGACCCGGGCACGCGCGACGCGGTGATGCACTCGATCCAGTGCTGCGTCCCGGACGCCACGCTGCTGCCGCAGGGCATCGAGAAACTGTACCTGGCCAACGTGTCCGATCAGGACACCGACTACGTCGTGATGGACGCCCGCGAGCGGTTCCAGGACGGCGACAGCTACACCTACGACATCGACGTGCTCACCCCGAACGGCAAGCTGGTCGAGCGGTGGGAGGGCCTGACCCTGCGCGCGGTGCGCAAGAAGCACGGCGCCGGTCCGTGGACGCCGTCGCTGCTCGGGTCGTACATCGAGCGGTCGCTCGAGCGGGTGCTCGGCGGCAGCCGGGCGGTCGTGGTCGAGCCCGACCCGCCGGGCGAGTCCGACCGGCGCACGCAGACCGAGCTGGCCGCCAGCCGGGCGCTCGGCCGCACCGCGCAGGTGCGGCACCGGCCGGACGGCAAGCCGGAGCTCGACGGCGGCGGCGCGGTGACCGCGTCGCACGGTCCCGGCGTGACGCTGGTGGTGACCGGCGAGGGGCGGCTCGGCTGTGACGTCGAGACCGTGTCGGACCGAGAGCAGCAGGCCTGGACGGACCTGCTCGGCGGGGATCAGATCCCGGTTCGCGACCTGCTGGTGGCCGAGGCCGGCGACACCGAGGCGGTGGCGGGCACCCGGATCTGGAGCGCCCTGGAATGCCTCCGCAAGACAGGTTCGACAGTGCAGGCGTTGACCGTCGACCGGGTCGAGTCGGAGGGCTGGGTCGTGCTGTCCGCCGGCGACGCCAAGATCGCGACCTGGGTGACCACCCTGAACAACCTGCCCGACCCGGTGGTCTTCGCCGTCCTGTCGGGAGAGGAGTACTGAAACGATGACTGGGTACTACGAGATCCGCCACACCGTGGGGTTCGAGGAGACCAACCTGGTCGGCAACGTCTACTACGTCAACTACCTGCGCTGGCAGGGACGTTGCCGGGAGATGTTCCTCAAGGAGAAGGCGCCGCAGGTGCTCGCCGAGCTGCAGCACGACCTGAAGCTGTTCACGCTCAAGGTGGAGTGCGAGTTCTTTGCCGAGATCACCGCGTTCGACGAGCTGTCGATCCGCATGCGACTCGAGGAGCTGACCCAGACCCAGATCCAGTTCAGCTTCGACTACGTCAAGCTCAATCCGGGCGGGCTGGAGAACCTGGTGGCCAGGGGGCGGCAGCGGATCGCGTGCATGCGCGGGCCGAACACCGACACGGTCCCGGCGCGGGTTCCCGGTCAGCTCAAGGAGGCGCTGGCGCCGTACGCCGAGGCCCCGGCCAGGACGTCGGGTGCGGCACGGGTCGAGGCGTCGGTCGGGCACACCGCGGGAGGCTGACGTGGCCATCGAACGCCACCTGTCCGCGGTGCAGTCGCCGGGCTCGCCGAGCACGTCCCCGGCCGTGCTGCGGGATGTCATGTCCCACTTCGCGACCGGGATCACCGTGCTCACCGCGGGCGGGGAGCACAGCCATGCCATGACCGCCAACGCGTTCACGTCGGTGTCGCTCGACCCGCCCATGGTGCTGTGCTGCGTCGCCCGCACCGCGCAGATGCACGAGGCGATCCTGCGCACGCGTAGCTTCGGGGTGAACGTGCTCAGCGCCGACCAGGAGTGGGTGGCCCGGTACTTCGCGAGCCGCAACCGGCCGAAGGGGATGGCCCAGTTCGACGAGGTGGACTGGTTCGCCGGGCCGCGCACCGGGGCGCCGCTGATCGCCGGTTCGTTGGCCTGGCTGGAATGCGAGCTCGCCCAGGTCTATCACGGCGGGGATCACTCGATCTTCCTCGGCACGGTGCTCGACGCCAGCCGGAGGTCGGGCGAGGCACTGCTGTTCTTCGGCGGGGGTTTCCACCAGGGGATGCCGTCGGCCAAGAGTGCCTGACCGCTTTCTGTGCTAGTGGATACCAATCCGACCGAAAGTAGGCGATCCCGAAGGTGTGGCAGTTGCGGAAAGTCGGCCTACTTTCGGCCTTCTTGGTATGAGGAGAGAGAAGTCGCATGCTGGTGAGCGTGACGGGCGGCGCCGGCTTCGTCGGCGCCCACTCGGTGGCCGCGATCGTCCGGTCCGGTCACCGGGTTCGGCTCCTGGTCCGTGACGAGTCCACAGTGGAACCCGTATTGGCGCCGCACGGCGTCTCCGCCGCGGCGGTCGACGTCGTGGTGGGCGACGTGCTCTGCGCGTCCGATGTGGACAATCTGGTGCGGGGGGCGGACGCGGTGCTGCACGCGGCGTCGGTCTACTCGTTCGACAGCCGGCAGCGGGGGCGGATGCGGCGGACCAACGAGGCGGGCACCGAGCTGGTGCTGGCCGCCGCGCGGCGGGCCGGGGTGGGACGGACCATCTACGTGTCCAGCGTGGGGGCGCTGTTCCCGGCCCGGGTGATCGACACCTCCTCGCCGGTGGGGCGGCCGCGGGAGGCGTACCTGGCCAGCAAGGCCGCGGCCGAGGCGGTGGCGCGGCGGCACCAGGACGACGGCGCGCCGGTGGTGATCACCTACCCGCCCGCGCTGCTCGGGCCGCACGATCCCAAGCTGGGGGACCAGACCACGAGGCTGCGCAACGCGTTGCGCGGGCTGATGCCGATCTGGCCGCTTGGCGGGCTGCCGATCGGCGACGTCCGGGACACCGCGACATTGCACGCCTCGCTGCTCACCGGACCCGTGTCCGGTCGGCATTTCGGGCCGGGCCACTACCTCACCACGCGAGAGTATGTCAGGACTCTGCGGGAGATCACCGGCCGGACGCTGCCGACGGTGTACTTACCCGCGCGCTCCATGGTGCCGATCGGGTTGCTCGCCGACCTGGTGCAGCGGGTCTGGCCGTGGCACATCCCGGCCGAGTACGGCGCCATCTACACCTGCGCCTGCGCCGCCAGGGTGGCCGAGGACGCCAGCACCAACGGGATCCCGGCCCGGCCGGTAGGGGAGACGTTCCGGGACACGGTGCGCTGGCTGCACGGCGAAGGTCTGCTGTCCGACCGGGCGGCCGGCAAGGCCGTCGTGGCGGACCCGGTTGAGGTGGTGACGGTATGAGCGCCCCCGAGTACGGCTTCGTTCCCCAGCCGCGCCAACCTCTGCCCGAGCATGGGCGTCGGCGGGTGCTCGGCTCCATTGGGCGTCCGAAGTGGAACGACGAGGCGGAGGGCCCGGCCCGCAAGCGGTCCATGCGTGCCCTGCGCGCCCAGCTGCACGCGCTGACCGAGGACATCGTCGGCGGCCGGCGCGAGGCCGTAGCGCGGCAGCACAAGCTGGGCAAGAACACCGCCCGGGAGCGGCTGGACCTGCTGCTGGACAAGGACTCCTTCGTCGAGATCGACATGTACCGCCGGCACCAGGCGCGCGGCATGAAGATCAGCGAGCTGCGGCCGCACACCGACGGGGTGATCGCCGGCTCCGGCACGATCGACGGTCGCCGGGTGTTCGTCTACGCCCAGGACTTCACGGTCTTCGGCGGCTCGCTCGGCGCCGCGCACGCCGCGAAGATCCACAAGGTGATGGACCTCGCGCTCACCGCCGGGGCGCCGCTGATCGGGCTCAACGACAGCGGCGGGGCGCGCATCCAGGAAGGGGTGATGGCGCTCGACGGGTACGGCGGCATCTTCCGGCGCCACGTCGAGGCCTCCGGCATCATCCCGCAGATCAGCGTCATCCTCGGCCCGTGCGCCGGTGGCGCGGCCTACTCCCCGGCACTGGCCGACTTCACGTTCATGGTGCGCGACACCGCGCAGATGTACCTCACCGGCCCGGACGTCGTCGAGGCGGTGACCGGGGAACGGGTCAGCCACGACGATCTCGGCGGCGCCGACGTGCACGGCTCGCGGTCCGGGGTGGCCACCTTCGTGCACGACGACGAGGAGAGCTGCCTGGCCGACGTCCGGTACCTGGTGTCCCTGCTGCCGCCCAACAACCTCGAGCCGGCGCTGAGCGGACCCATCCGCAACGCGATGGACGACGAACGCCCGCGGCTGGCCGACATCGTCCCGGTCGAGTCCAACCAGCCGTACGACATGCGCTCGGTGGTCTCCGAGCTGGTCGACGACGGGGAGTTCATCGAGATCCACGAGCACTGGGCGCAGAACATCGTCTGCATGCTCGGCCGGATCAACGGCGACGTGGTCGGCGTCGTGGGCAACCAGCCGATGGTGCTGGCCGGCGTGCTGGACAGCGACGCCGCGCAGAAGGCCGCCCGGTTCGTGCGCTTCTGCGACGCCTTCAACATTCCGCTGGTGACCCTGGTCGACGTGCCCGGGTTCCTGCCGGGCACCGAGCAGGAGTACCACGGCATCATCCGGCACGGCGCGAAGCTGCTGTACGCCTACTGCGAGGCGACCGTGCCGCGGATCCAGGTGATCGTGCGCAAGGCCTACGGCGGCGCGTACATCGTGATGGACTCCCGGTCGGTCGGCTGCGACCTGTCGCTTGCCTGGCCCACCAACGAGATCGCGGTCATGGGCGCGGAGGGTGCGGTGAACGTGCTGTTCCGCAAGGAGCTTGCCGCCGCCGAGGACCCGGACCGGCGCCGCGCCGAGCTGATCGAGGAGTACACCGAGCAGCTCATGCACCCCCACTACGCCGCCGAGCGCGGTCTCGTCGACGACGTGATCGACCCCGTTCAGACCCGGGCGGCCGTCGCCCGCGGCCTGGCAATGCTGCGCACCAAACGCCGGCTCGCGCCACAACGCAAGCACGGCAACGTTCCGCTTTAGGCCAGGAGCCACAATGGACACGAATCTGGAGACGGCGCGATCAGCGTCACAGGTCCCCAACGACGTCGCCTACCGCCACGTGCGCCACAACGTGACCATGCTGCTCGGCGAGGTGCCGTCCCCCGAGGACCTGTCCGTGCCCGCCTGCCCCGAGTGGACGATCCAGGACGTCGTGGCCCACCTCACCGGCATCTCCGCCTTCGCGATCGGGCGCACCTCCGGTTGGGTCCGCCCCGAGCAGTCCTCCCTCGGCATCGACATCGCCGGCCTGCTGTCCGAATGGGACCGCATGGGCGCCCAGGCCGAACGCCTCATCGCCCAGAGCGGCGGCCAGCGCGGCAGCATCATGGTGATGGACGCCTTCACGCACGAGCTCGACATCCGCTACGCGATCAACGCGCCCCTTCCTGCGGAGCACCCCGCCTACCAGCGTGCCTTCCAGGTGCTGCTGAACGGTTTCTCCGCGTCGGTGATCGCCCACAACCTCCCCGCGCTCACCATCTGCATCGACGGCCGCGAATGGCAGGCCGGCGTCGGCGAGCCCATCGCCACCCTCACCGCCGACCGCTACGATCTCTACCGCTCCCTCGCCGGCCGCCGCACCCACGACCAGATCGCCCGCCTGGACTGGAGCCGCGACTCCCACCGCTGGCTTCCCGCCTTCACCTGGGGCCCCTTTACACCGCCCAAGCACCCCACGGAGAAACCCACGGCCGGCTGAGAAAACACGCACCGATTTAACGCCCGGATTTGCCGCCTGACATCGAAAGGTTCCGATCCGGCCCATCCGGCGGACCGTGTCGAAACGGCAACATTCCGGGACACAGGCCGTTCGGCCCTAGTTGTACTGACCACGGAGGTTGGATACGGGCGACACGTGATCGGATGATCTTGGAATAGGCAGGACCTCCGGGTTCGGTGTGGATCACCACATCACGCACCAATCCAACCCGGAGGTCCTGGTGTCCCACCGTAATGCCCCGCTGACCCAGACCGGCAGATTGCGCCTGGCCCGTTGTGTCGTCGAGCAGTGGTGGCCGCTGCGGCGGGCGGCCGAGCGGTTTCAGGTCTCGCCGGGCACGGCCAAGCGATGGGCCGATCGCTACCGTGAGCACGGTGCGGCGGGGATGGTCGACCGGTCCAGCCGCCCGCACACCAGCCCGTACCGCACGCCGACTCGGGTCGAGCGGCGGATCATCAAGGTCCGGGTCATCCGCCGGTGGGGACCCGCTCGGATCGCCTACCACCTAGGGCTCAATCCCTCCACCGTGCACCGGGTGCTCACCCGCTACGGGCTGGCCCGGCTGGCGCACCTGGACCGGGGCAGTGGGCGGCCGGTGCGCCGCTACGAACGCGCCATGCCGGGCGAGCTGGTGCATGTGGACATCAAGAAGCTGGGCAACATCCCCGACGGCGGCGGCCATCGGGTCACCGACCGCACCACCGCCAACAAGCATCGCAAGGCCACCACCCCGGCCCGCTACGCCCACGGCAAACCCAAGATCGGCTACAGCTACCTGCACAACGCCATCGACGACCACTCCCGGCTGGCCTACAGCGAGATCCTGCCCGATGAGACCAAACAAACCGCGGTCGCGTTCTGGCAGCGGGCCCAGGCGTTCTTCACTCAGGCGGGGATCACCGTCCAGCGCGTTCTGACCGACAACGGCAGCTGCTACAAGTCCTTTCTGTGGCGCGACACCCTCACCGCTGCCGGCATCCAGCACAAGCGCACCCGGCCCTACCGCCCCCAAACCAACGGCAAGGTCGAACGCTTCAACCGCACCCTGCTCGACGAATGGGCCTACGCCACCGCCTACACCTGCGAAACCGAACGCCGCAACGCATTCCCGCAGTGGCTGCACACCTACAATCACCACCGCGGCCACACCGCACTCGGCGGCCTACCACCCGCCAGCCGCGTACCCAACCTCACGGGGCAGTACACCTAGTCTCCGGCCGAACCACGGCTCACCCTCGTTTCGATCAGATACTTCGTGGGCGAACGAGGAGGCTGGAATGGCCACTGTGGAGCTTAGCCGGCCGGTCGTACTCGACTTTCTCGAGCGCGCCGGATGGTCGGCCGGCCAGGTGTTCTTCGCCACGCTGTTGGCCGGGGGCGCGGTCAGCGTGACAAACCTGCCCTGGAAGTACGCATCCGTACTCGCCCTGAGTGCCGGCGTGGCGTCGTTGGTGTTGACGTTGGGCCAATACCTGGCGGATCTGCACCCATCGCCGAACCTTCCCGCTCCGGCCGTCTTCTGGATCGATCTGGGGTTGCGGTTGGTCAAGACCTTTCTCGCAACCCTCGCCGGTGCCTTCGTGGCCGCGGAACCCTTTGACGTCACGACGTTCGACTGGCCCGCGGCGCTCAACCTCGCGGCGTTGGCCGTGCTGGCGGCACTGGCGAAGGGGTTGCTGGCCCGAGGAAGCGACTCCGGCATGCCGGCACAGGCGGCTCCGAGAATGACTCCTTCGACCCTGCCGACGAGAACCTATCTCGAAGCGGTGGCGCCGGGCGCCCTGCAGCCGGCCGCAGGGAGTCGGTGAGGGTTGCCCTTGGCGTCTCCGAGCAGGCGCGCGGCGCGGCGTGATCAGCTCCGGGTGGGCCGGCCGTTCGGCGGTGGATCCGTGATTTCTCTTGGGAAGCGCTTGGCCGAGGCGACGACCGAGCGGGTGGCGGTCTTCAGGGTGTCGCCGGCGCCGATCATGAGGGCGACGAGTTGGGTTTCGAAGCAGGCGTCGGCGTTCCACGGGTCGATCAGGTAGTCGCCCAGCTCCAGGGTGACGAGGCCGTGCACGGCGAACCACATGTGGTGGGCGACGAGTCCCGGGTCGGCCGGGCGGAAGCGGCCGAGGGTGATGCAGCGGGTCACGCATTCGACCACGTTGGTGAGGGTGTAGCGGCCGTGCTGGCGGTCCTCCTCGGTCAGCTCGAAGCCGGACAGCTTCTCGCCGCCGAACATGGCCGCGTACAGGTGTGAGTTGGTCAGCGCGTTGTGGCGGTAGGCGCGGCCGAGGACGCCGAGGTCGGCGACCGGGTCGTCGGTCTGCTTGACCCGCGTCATGAAGTCCTGCAGGCGCGCGAAACCCTCGTAGACGATCTCCCGGACCAGGCCGCTCATGCCGCCGAAGTGGGTGTAGACGGCCATCGTCGAGGTACCGGCTTCGGCGGCGATTCGCCTGGTGGACAGCGCTTCCGGGCCCTCGTCGGCGAGCAGGCGGGCGGCGATGTCGATCAGGGCGAGGCGGGCGTTCGGATCTGCTTTTCTCGGCACCTTGACAGTGTTACATAACAGCGCTACATTTTAGGTAGTACAACAGCGTTATGTTTCACGAAGGTCGAGGAGGCTGACCGACATGAACCCCCACATCGAGCCCGCCGGCAGCATCCACCGTCCCCGCTTCCGCATGGACACCGGGCTGGAGGTCCTCGAGCGCTGGGCGGACACGGCCACCCCGAGCGAGAAGAACGCGGTGTACAAGGCGCTGTTCGCGGTCGCAGACGGCTCGGTCTTCAAGAACTACCGCATCGTCGACGACTGGCAGAAGCTCAGCGAGTTCTTCGTGCTGGTCAAGGACAATCTCGTGGTCAAGGTCTGCGTCCACTGCTTCGACTCCTACGGCATCGTCTACATCGGCCCCCGCCAGGGCGCGCCCGGCCTCGGTAGCACGGGTTTTGCCGCCTGAGCCCGGCGGCGCGGCCACGTTCCGCGCAGAACGCACGCATTGAGAAGACAGCGCGGATTCCTTGAGGCATTCTGGATTCGTCCGATGACGAGCGATGTGGTCGGTGCTGAGGATCCGTTTATTCTCCCGGATTCCGGCGCTGTCAGCACGTTCGAACGTGCTGATCCGACCCGTTCGTGAGCGAGATCGTGCGAGAGGACAGGCACGTGTCCGAGCTGCCCGACGTGATCCCCGATCTGGCCGCCGAAACCGACGCGGTGGACCGGTTGGTGGCCGACCTCGACGCGGCCACGCTGGCATCGCCCACACCCGCGGAGGGTTGGACGATCCGGGACCAGATTGGCCATCTGGCCTTCATCTTCAAGCTGGCCGGGCTGGCGGCTGCGGACGGTGAGACGTTCAAGGCCGTGACGGCCAAGGCCGGCAACGACTTCGACGCGGCGATCAACGCGGCGCTGGCCGACTACCGGTCCGACCCGCCCGAGCTGCTGATCTCCCGCTGGCGGGCGGAGAGCTCCACGGCGATCAAGGCGCTGGCCGCGCTTCCGCCCATGCAGCCGGTGCCCTGGCTGGTCCGGCCGCTGCCGGCGTTCATCCTCGCCAGCGCCGGCATGATGGAGCTGATCGGGCACGGCCAGGACATCGCCGACGCCCTCGGTGTCCGTCGCGAGTGGACGGACCGGATCAAGCATGTGGTCGCCTTCGCCGTTCGGGTCTGGGACTTCGGCTACCTGGCCCGCGGCCTGACCCCGCCGGACGCCGAGTTCCGGTTCGAGCTGACGTCTCCGTCAGGGCAGCTGTGGGAGTTCGGGCCGGCCGACGCCGAGCAGCGGATCGTCGGCAAGGCCGTCGACTTCTGCCTGCTGGTCACCCGGCGCCGGCACCGCGACGACCTCGAGCTCGTCGCGACGGGCGCCGAGGCCGACCACTGGCTCGACATCGCCCAGGCCTACCGCGGATCGCCGGGATCCGGACGGCAGCCTGGCCAGTTCACCGCCTGATGGTCGCGGTTCGCGCGGTCCGCGGGGCGATCCAGGTCGACCGCGACCACCCGGATGTGATCCTCGCCGAGACGAAGGCGTTGCTGCAGGAGCTCGTTCGACGCAACGCCATCGAGCCCGAGGACATCATCAGCGTGTTCTTCACGATGACACCGGATCTGGCAAGCGACTTCCCGGCCGCAGCCGCCCGCGAGCTCGGCCTCGTCGACGTCCCGCTGATGTGTGCCACCGAGATCGACGTGCCGAACGCGATGAAGCGGGTGATCAGGGTGCTCGCCCACGTGCACAGCGATCGGCCGCGGTCGGCGATCGAGCATGTCTACCTTCGCGGAGCCGCCCGGCTGCGGCCCGACCTCGCGCCGCGTACGTCGGGCCGGCAGGACCGAACGAGAGAGGAGTCGCGCGCATGGTCGTCGTCATGAAGCCGGATGCCACCCGCGCGGATGTCGAGGCGATCGTCGAGAAGGTGGAGGCGGCCGGCGGCCAGGCGTTCGTCAGCCGGGGCGTCCACCGAGTGATCATCGGACTGGTCGGCGACATCGAGGAGTACGCCGCGCTGAACCTGCAGGCCATGGCCGGGGTCAGCCGGGTGACGCAGATTTCCTCGGGCTTCAAGCTGGTCAGCCGCGAGCAGCACCAGGAGCGGTCGGTCGTGCAGGTCGGCTCCGTGTCGATCGGGCCGGACACCGTGACGCTGATCGCCGGGCCGTGTGCGGTGGAGACGCCGGAGCAGACGATGGAGTCGGCGCGGATGGCCCAGCGGGCCGGCGCGAAGTTGTTGCGCGGCGGCGCGTTCAAGCCGCGCACCTCGCCGTACGCCTTCCAGGGGCTCGGCCGGCGCGGCCTGGAGATCCTGGCCGACGTGCGGGCCGAGACCGGGCTGCCGATCGTCACCGAGGTCGTCGGGGCGCAGGACGTCACCATGGTGGCCGAGTACGCCGACGTGCTCCAGGTCGGCACCCGGAACATGCAGAACTTCCCGCTCCTGCAGGCGGTCGGCACGGCCGGCAAGCCGGTGCTGCTCAAGCGCGGCATGAACGCCACGATCGAGGAGTGGCTGATGGCGGCCGAGTACATCGCCAAGTGCGGAAACCTCGACATCATCCTGTGCGAGCGGGGCATCCGCACCTTCGAGACCGCGACCCGAAACACGCTCGACATCTCGGCCGTTCCCGTCGTGCAGCGGCTGTCCCACCTGCCGGTCATCGTGGATCCGTCCCACTCCGGCGGCCGGCGCGACCTCGTCCTGCCGCTGACCCGGGCGGCCATCGTGGCCGGCGCGGACGGGGTGATCGTCGACGTGCACCCGCGCCCGGAGGAGGCCCTGTGCGACGGCCCGCAGGCGCTGGTCGCCGAGGATCTCCACCAACTGGGCCGCGCGATCGAGGACCTCACCGCCTACATGGGACGCACGACGGTGGATCGTTGGCATCGTCGCGCTGGCTGATATCGAAGGGAGGCACCGTGAGCATCACCGTATGGTTCGACCCCAGCTGCCCGTTCACCTGGCGGACCTCGCGCTGGGTCAAGGATGTCGCCGCTCGTCAGGACGAGAAGGTGAGCTGGCGGTTCCTGAGCCTGGCCATCCTCAACGAGGGCAAGGACATTCCGGACAACTACCGGCAGGCGCACCAGCGTGCCCGGGCGGCGCTTCGGGTGCTCGCCGCGACCGACGAGCGGCTCGGGCAGGACGCGGTCGACCGGCTGTACACGGCCATCGGCCAGCGGGTGCACGTCCAGGATCTGGTGCTGGACAAGGATGTGCTTGTCGCCGCGCTGGCCGAGGCGGAGCTGCCGGCCGAGCTGATCGAGGCCGCCGACGACGCCGAGCTGGACCGGATCGTGCGCGCCAGTCACGAAGCCGGCCAGGCCAGGGTGGGCACCGAGAGCGGCAGCCCGGTGGTGGCGATCGACGACGGGCCCGGCTTCTTCGGTCCGGTGATCTCCTCGGTCCCGGCTCCCGATGACGCCGACCGGCTGTTCGAGGCCATGCGGCTGCTGTCGTCGGTGCGGGAGTTCAGCGAGGTGAAGCGCGCTCGCGATCCGTTGTCGTAGGAACACCGAGATGCCCGGGTACTACGAGTACCGGCACACCGTCGGTCTCGAGGAGACCAACCTCGTCGGCACCGTCTACTACGTGAGCTACCTCCGCTGGCAGGGCCGCTGCTGGGAGATGATGCTCAAGGACAAGGGGCTGACCGGGCTGCTCGCCGAGGATCTCGAGCTGGTCACCCTGCGGGCCGAGTGCGAGTTCTTCGCCGACATCACCGCATTCGACGACCTGTCCATCCGGATGCGGCTGGAGGAGCTCAGCCGGACCGAGATCGAGCTCAACTTCGACTACGTCCGGATCCACGATGGAGCCGAGCAGCTGGTCGCAAGGGGCCGGCGGCGGATCGACTGCACGCACGGGCCGGACGCGGCGCCGTCCCAGGTGCCGGTGGCACTTCGGGCGGCGCTGCTTCCGTACGCCGAGACTCCGATACCCAGCAAGTGAGTCAGGCCGCGACCAGCTCCGCCGTGCGGTGCCGGATCGCCGGCCCGATCGCGAGCTGGACGATCGACGCGACGACCGCCAGCACGGCAAGGGCCGACCACAGCACCGCCGAGCCGAGGCCGAGCAGCCAGGTGCCGATCCCCGGGGAGATCAGGTTGCTCAGCGAGAAGGCGAACCCGTAGACGCCCATGTACCGGCCGCGCAGGTGCGCCGGGGCCAGGTTGGTCGCGATGGCTGCGCTGACCCCGGTCACCACGATCTCGCCGATCGACCACACCACGACGGTCACCACGTAGCCGGATGTGTCCGAGACGAACATGGTCATCCCGAAGCCGACCCCGACCAGCGTCATGCCCACCGCGGCGACCCAGCTGTGGTCGAACTTGCCGAGCCAGTTCACCACGACGGGTTGGACGAGCACCACGACGACCCCGTTGGTGGCCAGCGCGACGCCGTAGGCCAGCGGCGAGAGCCCGTCGGCCTGCATGGCCAGCGGCAAGGTGATCATCGACTGGTGGTAGACCACCGCGTACGCCAACGTGATCAGCGTGAAGATGACCATCACCCGGTCGGTCAGCACCGCGCGGAAGGATCCGGTCTTGCCGGTGTCCCTCGGCGCCTCGTGCGACGCGGGAACCGCGAACCACACCAGCAACCCGAACGCCACGCAGCTGATCGCGTCGATCCAGAACAGCCACAGGATGGCGCCGTGGGCCAGCAGCCCACCGGTGAGCACGCCGCCGGTGAAGCCGAGGTTGACCGCCCAGAACAGCAACGCGAACGCCCGTGTGCGGTCCCGCACCGGGATGATGTCCCCGATCAGCGCGCTCGACGCCGGGCGGTAGATCTCCATGGCCACGCCGAGCAGGAACATGCACCCGACGATCACCGGCAGGCTTTCGCTGTACGCCAGGGTCAGCATGATCGCCGCGGTGGCCAGCATGCCGCCGGTGAGCGTGAGGCGGCGGCCGTACCGGTCCGCAAGCGCCCCGGACAGCAGCTGGGAGAAGAACGCACCCGCCCCGAAGACCGTCAGCACGGCGCCGACCTCGGTCAGCGAAAGACCGCGGGACCCGGTCAGGTAGAACGCGAAGAACGGCTGGACCATCGTGCCCAACCGGTTGATCAGCGTGCCGCTCCACAGCACCCAGTAGGATCGGGGCAGCCCGCCGAACCGGTCGTGGATGGCGGCTCTGAGCTGGCTCACGGCGCGCTCCTTGTCTCCGTTGCGCCTTGGCGCGTGTTTCGAAAGTGCGCTGGGGTCGGCAAATCCCCCGCGAGGGCGGCCGCCACACGACGGCAAGGGCAGGGCGAGGAACGAGCCCTGCCCGCAGGCGTCGTCAGCCGACCACCCACGACACCCGACCACCCACCCCGGCCCGCAACCACCCAGGCAACCCGACCCGAGGCCGCTCGCCGAAGGCGACCGGCGGCCTTGCCCGAGCTATCAAACACTGTCGACCGTGATCGTGACGGTGTCCGCGTACTCCTTGGCCAACGGCTCAACCGGCTCGTCGAGCGGCGCGTCGAAGATCACCGATACGGACCGGGCCTCCGAGTCGGTCTGCGGGCCGAGGACATCACCCACCACCATGGTCACGAGCACCGCGTGGTCGCGCGGCGGCGACTGCGGGTCCTGTGGGGTGAACGTCGGCCAGATATCGTCGCGGGTCACCCAGGAGACCGGCGCGCCGGTGCTGGTGACGTCCCTGAGCCGGCCGAACGGGTGCTCGAGGTAGACCTGGCAGGCCCGCCTGCGCGGCGCCGGGTAGGACGTGGGCACGCCGAGCGCGAGGTCGATCATGACCGGCTCGAGCGGCGAACCCGTTGCCAGCTCCCAGAGGAACGTGATCCCGTCGCCGGGCAGCCGCGTCGCGATCTCCATCATGACCGGGCCGTCCTCCGACAGCCGGAACTCGGCGTGCGAGATCCCGTCCCGGAAGCCCAGCCGGCGCAGCACGGTCCCGTTCGCCTCGAGCAGCGCCCGACGGTCCTCTTCGGACAGCTCGGCCGGCGAGGTGTGGCCCATCTCGGTGAAGAAGATCCCGGTCGACTCGTTGGTGCGCTTGCCGGTCACCTCCGCCCAGAACACCTCGCCGTTCTGGGTGAGCGCCTCCACCGAGAACTCCGGTCCGACCACCCGGCTCTCCACCAGCACGGTCTCGTCCTCCGGGTAGGTGGCGAGCACGTCGGCCAGATCCTCGCGGCGGTGCACCTGGCGCACGCCGAGGCTGGAGAACCGGCCCACCGGCTTGACCACGACCGGGAACGTCACGTCCGAGCCGATCGGGTTGCCGCGCTCGGCCGGCGTGACGACCTGGAAGCTGGGCGACAGGTCCGGCACGGTGGTGCGCTGCAGCAGCTTGTTGCGGCTGATCCGGCTCGCCGCGGCGCCGGCCCCCGGCACGTTGAGGCAGTCGCCGACGATGCCGACCGGCTCGACGAAGAAGTCGCCGATGCACAGCACGGCGTGCACGTCGTAGCGGCGCAGCAGCGGCTGGATCCCCGGAACGACATACTCCACCTTGGCGTCCGCGACCTCGACGACCTCGGCCAGCTTCGACAGCGGGTGGTCCGGGTCGGCGCGCAGCTCGGCGAGCCGGGCGGCGCTGGTGTGCGGGGTGACCACGAGCAGCGGCGCGTACCCGCGGCGGTGGGCCTCGGTGATGAGCCGCAGCTGCCGCGCGACGATCACCAGATCGCCCATGAAGAGAATGGCTCGCGGGCGGTCGGTGGCTGAGCTGGCGTTCATGACATTAGTCCTTTGTGCAGAGTGTCCTTCTCGACTGACAACTCGAAACCGTTGCGTGGCCGGTCACCGGCGAGGACCCGCAGCGCGCTGCGGGCCAGGATGTCGTTCTGCCGGAACGACACCGCGTTGGACCTCGGGGTGGCGAACGTGGCGAAGTGCCGCACGTTGGTGAACGGCCCGATCGCGAACCGCCGCGGATGCGGGCGGCCGTCCCGGTCGAGCACCCGGAAGTCCGTTGTGGACACCAGCAGCAGGCCGGAGCTGTGCTGGAAGCCGTCCTCGTCGGTCAGCACGTCGTCGGTGGCCTCGCCGCGCTCGTAGAGCCCGCGCAGCAGCGGGTCGGTCGTGCGGCTCAGGTCGGCCCGCGGCAGCCGCGCCTCGACCAGCGCGGTCGCCTCGATGGTGGCCGGGGTGCTGGCGCTGCCGGCGCGGAACACGCCGCGCTCCTCGTCGGCGACGACCCACATGTCCGCGCCGAGGAAGCGCAGGATCCCCGCCTGCGACAGGGCGACCAGCTGGCGGCTGCGCTGGGCGGGCGGTCCGCTGCAGTAGTACTCGAAGAATCCCTGCCACCAGCCGTGCACGTCCTCGACCATCGAGCGGGCGGACAGCTTCTCGGTGGCCCGCAGCTGCCGCAGCTGCCGGTTGACCGAGAGCATGGCGTGGTGCGCCCCGAGGTCGGGACTGTGGGTGAACTCGCGCCGGCGGCGCAGGTCGCCGGCGATGTGCCCGCGCAGGTGGTCCTGCAGCTCGTCGAACCCGTTGAACCGCAACCCTTTCAGCGGTCTGTCCAGCGCCGGGAGATCCAGCCGGTCGGCGGTCTCCGGCACGGCCTCCTCGATGAGCTCGCGCAACTCCGGGCTGTCCCAGTCGTGCGCGGCGTACTCGGCGGCGAACTCGCCCCAGCGCGCCATGACCCGGTTGGGATGGGCGGTGAACAGCTCGTGGTAGAAGCCCCAGCCGATCTCCTTGGCCATCAACGGCCACAGGTCGGTCCGGAAGTCGAGCCGGGTTCGGCCGGCGAACCGCTCGTCGAGCGTCGCCGCGTCGAAGAACCGCGGCAGCGGCGCCGGCGCCCCGCACAACCGGTAGGAGATCTTGGGCAGGTACGGGACCCCGCGCCGCGACCCGACGTACAGCACCGGCTCCCGGCCGCACGGCAGGTAACGCAGCCGGCCCTGCTCGACCCGGTACTCGCCCCCGCGGCCCTCGGTCAGCAACGCCATCACGTCGACGAACGCCGCGCCGAACCCGCGCAGGACGACCGTCTCACCCGGACGGAACCCGGACAGGTCGGCGTCGGCGGTGTAGGCGTTGGGCAGGTAGCGCAGCCCGCGCCGGGCGGCGAAGCCGGCCATCCGCCGGTCCTCCTCGCTCAGCTCGGCCTCCTGGTGGCCGAGCGCGAGGATCACCACGTCGGCCACCAGCGGCTCGGCCTGGTCGGCCAGCCACACCCGCTGCCGGGAGTGCGGCTCGCCGGCCAGCCGCGTCGCCGTGGTCGCGTGCACGATCACCGTGACGTTGCTGGGACATTCGGCCACCAGGTGGTCGAAGACCCAAGACAGGTAACGACTCTGCACCTGCCGGCTGGCGAAGCTGACGCCGAGCACCTCCCAGTGCTTCCCGTCGGCCGCGACCCACTCGCTGAGTGAGGGCCCCGGCCGGATCGGACCGTCGCACTGCACGGTCTCGTCGGGGAACATGGTGACGTTGCCGGCCATCGCGTTCATCCACATCAGCGAGGACTGCTCGGCGCGCCACACTCGGCCGCCGCCCGGCGGGTACGGATCGACCAGCTCGATGCGCAGCGGTCGGGGCGGCGGTATCTCACCCACGTTGGCCAGCAGGCGTTCCAGGATGCCGGTCCCGCGTGGACCGGCGCCCACGATCACCACGACAAGCGGATCGGTCTCCGTCTGATTCACCGCCCAGTACTCCAGTCACCGGTCGAGCACGTAGCCGTCGTGCGGCCGATGATCGCGGGAGCGCCGGAGATCCGTGGCCACGAAGGTGCGCTGCAGCCAGCGGTCCGCGCCGTCGTAGCGCGGCCGGAACGCCGTCCGCCCGTGCGCCGCCACGCGGTTGTCGACGACGGCCAGATCGCCCGCGGTCAGCAGGACGGTGCTCGCCGCGCGGTCGAACACCTCACGCAGCTCGGTGAGCGCCGCTCCGGCCCGTGCGGTCAGCGGCCTGGTCGCGGCCAGGTCCACGCGCATGTCGGGATCCTCCGGCGCCCCGAACAGCACCGCGTGCGCCGGCGTCGCGCCGCCACCGGCGCCGAACGACGGCGGCGCGTTGGTGACGAACTCCTCGCTGAACAGTGCCCGCCTGGTCTCCTCGCGCAGCAGCGGCAGCACCTCGCGGGCGCAGACCGTGCGCAACCCGGCGACCCGGTCGTGGTCGGGGCGCAGGCACAGCAGCATGACGTAATCGGGCCGGTGTTGGTGGAAGGCGTTCTCGTTGTGGAACGACAGCCGCACCGAGCCGGCGTTGCCCTGGAAGGTTTCCTTGCCGGGCACCGGAACCACGTCCTGCACGAGGGCGCCGGACTTCTCCGCCAGGAACGCCGCCGGCTCGCCGAGCTCGCACGCGGCCAGCATCAGCACGGCCGCGGGAACGGTGACCAGGCGCTGCACCGAGCCGTCCACGCTCGGGGTCGGCGGCAACGCCTCGGCGTCGACCGGCAGGCCGCGCACGAGCAGCGCGCCGGACCTGCCGGAGTCGCGCCGGAACCGCCGCAGGGTCCGGCGCAGCGCGACGGGCAGCGCGTGCACCGCGTCGCGCACCGTGTCCACCCACGCCGGATCGTCCACCTGCTCGGTCCCCCATGAGCACAGCTCGAGGGCGATCCGGCACACCTCGGCCGCATCCGCCTGCGCCAGCGTGAGATCCGGCGCCGGGCTGAGCGTGGTAATGGACATCACCGCACCACCGTTCGGTCGAGTAGGGGGAGCGCGAACGGCGTCACCGTGGACGCCGTGCTCGCGTCGAGGTCGAACCGGCGGTCGGCGCCGGCCGGCCCGCTCGCCTCGGCGAGGTCGATCAGGATCGGCGACGCGCCGGTGAGCAGCGCCCGCACCTCGAAGAACAGGTCGGCGAGGCGTTCGACGTCCATTGTGGACCGGTCGAGCCGCTCAGCGGTGCGCAGCAGCCGGTCCAGCTGGTCCACGATCAGGATCGCGGCCCGGTTCAGGCTGTACCCGCTCAGCTCGTAGCAGGCCCGGAACCGGTCGAGCATCGCCCGCGCCCGCCGTCGCGCCCCGGCCGAGACCGGCAGCGTCGCACCGTCCAAACCGGCCTCGGCCACCGCCTTGCCGAGCAGGCCGGCCAGCCGGTTCCACGGGTCGACCAGCCGCTGGCCGGTGACCTTGGTCAGCGCGTCGCGCCCGAAGTTCGTCTGCTGGTGCTCGGGGGCGCTCAGCGCGAGGTAGAACCGGATCAGGTCGCGGGGCAGCTCGGCGAGCAGGTCGGCCGAGTAGACGACGTGGCCGAGGCTGGTGGAGAACTTCTCGTTCTCCAGCTCGTAGAACTCGTTGGAGATGATCGCGTCGGGCAGCACGTACCGCCCCTCGTGCGCCATCAGCAGCGCCACGTGGGTGAACCCCCAGAAGTACACGTTGTCGAACCCGATGAAGTAGATGACCTCGGCGTCCCGCTCGGCCCGCCACAGCTCGTCATCCGCCGGGTGGTGCTCACCGAGCCGCTCGGCGGCGAACGCGGTGCAGTACATGACCGCCGGGATGCCCTCCACCCAGGCGTTGAGCACCTGGCCGGGGGTCTCCGGGAACGGTGCCGGGATGCCCCAGCCGAGCGGGTAGGTGATGGGGAAGTCGGGCAGCGGCCGGGAAAGCACCTCGCGCACGAGCTGCACGGTGTGCGGGCGCAGCCGCGCCTCGCGCGCCAGGAAGAACTCGGTGAGCCGGTCCCGGTACTCCTCCATGGGCAGCACCAGGATCTGCGCCTCCCGCACGGTCACCGGGTCATCGGTGTCCATAGTGGACTGCGGCTCGAGCAGCTCGTCGAAGTTGTTCGGGTGGCCGCAGCTCTCGCACAGGCCGCCCCGGCTGCGCACAAGGCAGATCGGGCAGTACCCGCAGACCAGGCCCTCCACCAGGAACTCGCCGGTCCGCTCGGAATACGGCAGCCGGACCGTGCGCAGCCGGAACTTTCCCTTGGCGTGCAGGGCGTTGACGAAGTCGAGCACGGCCGCGCGGTACCGGTCGTCGTACGGCGCGAAGCCGTCGAGCGAGATTCCCATGTCGGCCAGCGTGCGGCGGATCGCGTGCCAGGACCGGCCGCACAGCTCCTCCGGGGTGCGCCCGGCGCGGCGGGCGCTGGCCAGCACGTAGGTCTGGCTGTCGTCGGTGCCGGTGGAGAACACCACCGACCGGCCGCGGGCCCGCAGGTACCTGGCATGCACGTCGGCGGCGAGGAACGGGCCGGCCAGGTGTCCGACGTGGAGGTCCCCGTTGGACGTCGGCGGGGTGTCGATGACCAGTGCGCGCCGGCCGGGCTGTGACGCCACGGCTCAGCCCTCGGCCCGGTGGCGGGCGACGAACTTCTCGGACATCTCCGTGTCCCACCACACCGTGTACATCTCGAAGTCCGTGCCGCTCTCGTTGATCACCTGGTGGTCGACGAACGGCGGGAAGTGCACGATGTCCCCGGCCACGAACGTGATCCGCTCGTCTGCGGACTCCAGCACGGCCTCACCGGACATCGCGATGAAGATCTCGTACTCGTGGTGCGCGTGCTTGACCGACGACGCGCCGGGCTTGATCACGCACCAGGCGCCCTCGAACGGCGCGTTCACCGCCGACCACGGCATCAGGCGCTGGGAATGGTTGTTGTCCGGGCCCAGCCGCTCCCGGTCCAGTTTGCGGATCTCCACGATGCGTCCCTTTCTTGCGACTCAACTCGCGTGCACCGGCGCCAGGTGGGCGGCCATCGGCTCGGCCCCGTCGGTGTCCCGGTTGGCCAGGATGTCCTCGACGATGTCCGAGGCGCGCACGGCGAGCACGCTCAGCAGCGAGTCGGCGATGCCGTGCGTCGCCTCGTTGACGCCCTGCAGGTAACAGGCCCCCGTCACCGGCCCGTCCACCCGCAGCCGGTAGTTGCGGGTCACGTCGATCCGGCTCAACCCGAGGGAGTTCGCCAGGCTGCGGACCAGCGCCGGCATCTGCCGCACGAACCCGGTGCCGAGCAGGACGAGGTCGCAGCGCAGCTCGTCGACCGCGCCGGTCCTGCGGTCGGTCAGCTCGAGCACCACCTCGTCGCCGTCGTCGCAGGCGGCGGTGACGTCGGTCATCGTGACGATCCGCAGCCGGTGCTCGCCGGTCAGCCGGTCGAGATAGAGCTGGCGGTACAGCTTCTCCAGCATCTCCGGGGCCAGCCCGGAGTAGTTGGTGATGTGCATCTCGCGCAGGATCTGCTCGCGGGCCTCCGGTCGCGCGGTGAAGAAGTCGTCCACCGCGGACGGAAAGTACAGCTCGTTGGTGAACCTGCTGTTCTCGTAGGTCTTCAGCCCGATCGAGCGCATTATCATCGTCGGCCGGCAGCCGGGCAGGTCGCGCTGGACGGCGTCGAACATCTCGGCCGCGCTCTGCGCGCCGCCGATCACCGCCACCCGGTACGGAACGTCCTTGGGATACTGGGAGATCCGCGGCAGGTAGTCCGAGCTGTGCACCACCCGGTGCGCCGGCAGCGTCGCGAACTCGGTGGGGACGAAGGGATCCCGGCCGGCGCCCACCACGAGGTACCGGCTGCCGATCGTCGATCCGTCGGACAGCCGGGTCAGCCATCCGGTGACCGCCCCGTTCGCGTCCCGGCGCGGCTCCACCGTGCCGCACCGCCGCCGGTACTCCACCCGGACCTTGGCCAGTGAGTTCGCCACCCACTGGAAGTACTTGGAGATCTCCAGGCGGTACGGCCAGAAGCTGCCCATGTTGATGAACTCGCTGAGCTGCCCGACCGAGTGCAGGTAGTTGACGAAGGAGAACCGGCTGCGCGGGTTGCGCAGGGTCACCAGGTCCTTGAGGAACGAGACCTGGCTCTGTGCCTCGGGAAGCAGCATGCCGCGCTGCCACGACACGGTGTCCGCCTGCTCGATCACCAGCGAGTCCCGCGCCAGATCGTCCCCGGCCAGCTCCTCGATGGCGATGGCGAGGGCGAGATTCGCCGGCCCAGCGCCAATGGCGAGCAGCTCCACGTCCCGGTGTGTCCCCATGAGACCTGATCCTGGTCGGCCCCGCGCCGCGCCCGCATCTTCGGCATTGCTGTCGGGGCGGCCACACCAGGGCGGCTATCAGCGAAAATTCAGACCGAGTTCAGGACGCGGTACCGCACGTGGGTCGCGCTCGGAGTCGCGATCACCCGGTTGCTCTCCAGCACGACGTTTCCGGGTCCGCCGGGCCCGAACAGCGGCACGCCGCCGCCGAGCAGGACCGGCACCAGGTGCAGCTGGATCTCGTCGACCAGTCCCGCGGCGACGCACTGCCGGGCCAGGTCCCCGCCGCCCATCACGTACACGTTCCGGTCTCCGGCGACCGCCATGGCCTTGCGCACCGCGCTGGCGACGCCGTCGGTGACGAACGTGAACACCGCCCCACCCGTGGCGGTCCGGACGGGAGCGTCGTGCGTCACCACGAACACCGGGGTCGTCCCGAGTGGACCGTCACCCCACCCGTCCGGTCCCTCGGACAGGTCGTAGGTGCGCCGCCCGGCCACGACCGCTCCGGTATCCTCGAAAAGCTCGCGGAGCACCTTCTCGTCGTCGTCGGTCCGGCGGTCGGAGATCCAGTGGTGCAGCCGCTCGCCGCCGTCGCCGAGCGGCCGGCCGATGACGTCGTTCGGACCGGTGATGAACCCGTCCACCGACACGCTGATGTCAAGCACGACGTTTCCCATCGGCCCATGGTGGCCACGCCTGCCGCCCCCCACATCTTCCGAAATGCCCTGCGCGTTTCCGGAATTCCCTGCGCATTTGAAACCGCGCTGGGCTCCACCAATCTTTGGCGAGACCGCGCCGAGGTCGGCAAATCTTTGGCGAGGGCGGCCGCCCCACGACGACCAGGGCAGGGCGAGGAACGAGCCCTGCCCGCCGGCGTCGTCAGCCCACCACCCACGACACCCAACCCCCCACACCGGCCCGCAACCCCCCCAACCAACCCGACCCAAGGCCGGCGCCGAAGGCGCCCGGCGGCCTTGCCCGAGCTA
>NZ_DASZCQ010000195.1:0-14901 GCF_035942955.1 Actinophytocola sp.
GGGTTATAGCACCACAAAAGACTCACGACACTGACCTGGAGCGGACCCATTCCGAGACGCGGTCGGCGGTCTGGTCGGGGGTTGCGGTCGTGGTGTCGAGCAGGTCCATGGGGGGCTTGGTGGTGGCCGCGTTGGACTTGACCCAGTGGTTGAAGTCGATCATCTCGGCGATCCGCGGCTCGTCCCACTCGCGCCAGGCGGGGCGGCGGCGCAGACGGGCGCGCAGGGTGTCGTCGGCGCAGACCAGGGCGAGGTAATGGATGTCGCCGAGGAGCGGGCGCTCGGGGCGGTGCTCGAACTGGGGTGGGACGACCGTGCCGCACAGCACGACCGGGCGGCCGCTCTGGTTGATGGTGGCGACCAGGCGCAGCCAGGCACGGCGGAACGCGGCGAAGTCGTCGGCCGGATCGCGCAGGGCGTCGATCCAGAGCAGGTCCTGCTCGAGCAGCACGCAGCGGTCGGCGAGCCGGTCGATGAGCAGGCGGCAGACCGTGGACTTGCCGGTTCCGCTCGGCCCGGTGAGCGCGAACAGCGGCAGCCGGCGGAACGGCTCGGTGTGCCCGCACGCCGCGCACACCAGAACCGGGCCGTCGTCGCGCACGATCGGAGCGTCGGCCCATTCCCCGCAGCCGACGCAGATCTGCGGGTTCAGTCGAACAGCTCCTCGAGGAAGCTGCGGCGCTTGCGCCGGCCGTGCCCGTGGCCGCCGTGCCCGTAACCGGGGGGCGAGTCGCGGTAGCCGCCGTGGCCGTAGCCGGGCGGCGAGTCGCGGTGGCCGCCGTGGTAGGGGGCCGGCGAGTCGCGATGCCCGCGGTAACCGGGTTCCGGCTGGTAGGCCGGCGGCGGCCCGGCGGCGGCCACGTACCGCTGCTCAGCACCGACGATCTGCTCCAGCTCACCGCGGTCGAGGAAGATCCCGCGGCAACCCTCGCACTGGTCGATGTGGATGCCCATGCGGTCGACGGTCTTCATCACGTTCTGGCACTTCGGACAAATCACACCTGCAACCCTACTTAGTGTGGCCAACCGCCACCCAGCCGGCACGGGTTGTGGCCGTTGCACACATCGTCGTGGCGCCGGCGGAAACCTAACGTCGTCTGGCATGACCAATGAGCTCGACGGCCGGATCGCGCTGGTCACCGGCGGTGGTGGGGGCATAGGCCGGGCGTGCGTGCGGGCGCTGGCCGAGGCGGGCGCGAAGGTGCACGTGGTGGACCGGGACGGGCCGGCCGCCGAGCGGGCCGCGGCCGAGGTCGGCGGGTGGGCGCACGTGGCCGACCTGGCCGAGCCGGGCGCCGTCGAGACGCTGCCCGAGCAGGTGGACGTCCTGGTCAACAACGCCGGGCTGCAGCACGTCGCGCCGCTGCACGAGTTCCCGCCGGAGCGGTTCGCGCTGCTGCAGCAGGTCATGGTGACCGCGCCGTTCCTGCTGATCCGGCGCTGCCTGCCGCACATGTACGCGCGCGGCTGGGGGCGGATCGTCAACATCTCCAGCGCGCACGGGCTGCGGGCCAGCGCGCACAAGGCCGCCTACGTCGCCGCCAAGCACGCGCTGGAGGGGCTGTCCAAGGTCGCCGCGCTCGAGGGCGCGCCGCACGGCGTGACCAGCAACTGCGTCTG
This sequence comes from Actinophytocola sp., assembly GCF_035942955.1. Lineage (GTDB taxonomy): Bacteria > Actinomycetota > Actinomycetes > Mycobacteriales > Pseudonocardiaceae > DASYTH01. The sequence goes on from NZ_DASZCQ010000195.1 coordinate 1,621, forward strand.
CCCCGGATACGTGCGCACCCCGCTGGTGGCCAACCAGATCGCGGCCCAGGCCGCGCTGCACGGCATCGGCGAGGACCAGGTGGTCGAGCGGGTGCTGCTGGACCGGTCGGCGATCAAGCGGCTGATCGAGCCCGAGCAGGTCGCCGCGCTGGTCCGGTGGCTGTGCGGCGACCACGCCTCGGCGCTGACCGGCGCCTCGCTGCCGATCGACGGCGGCTGGACCGCCAACTGACCCGTCCCAACAACGAAGTGCGGTGATTGCAGCAATGTCCACCAGTACAACCACCAACCGGCGGAGCATCCTCAAAGTCGTCGGGGCCAGCATGGTCGGCACCACGGTCGAGTGGTACGACTTCTTCCTCTACCAGTCGGCCGCGGCGCTGGTGTTCAACAAGCTGTTCTTCCCGACCGCGGACCCGCTCACCGGCACGCTGCTGGCGTTCCTCACCTACGCCATCGGCTTCGGCGCCCGCCCGATCGGCGGCCTGGTGTTCGGGCACTTCGGGGACCGGTTGGGGCGCAAGCGGTTGCTGGTGCTGAGCCTGGTGCTGATGGGCGTGGCCACGTTCGGCATGGGCCTGCTGCCCACCTACGCGGCCATCGGCGTCGCGGCCCCGCTGCTGCTGACGTTGCTGCGCCTGGTGCAGGGCTTCGCGCTGGGCGGCGAATGGGGCGGCGCGGTGCTGATCGTCTCCGAGCACGGCGACGCGAAACGCCGCGGCTTCTGGGCATCCTGGCCGCAGGCCGGCGTCCCGTGCGGCAACCTGCTGGCCACCGCGGTGCTGGCGATCCTGGCCGCGGTGCAGACCGACGCCGCGTTCCTGTCCTGGGGCTGGCGGATCCCGTTCCTGCTGTCGGCGGTGCTGGTGGTGATCGGGTTGTGGATCCGGCTGTCGGTGGCCGAGTCGCCGGTGTTCCTGGCCGCCGCGCAGCGGGTCGAGCAGGAGGCGGGCAAGGAGCACCGGCCGATCGTCGAGGTGGTCCGCAAGAGCTGGCGCGAGCTGCTGATCGCGATGGGCGCCCGGATGGCCGAGAACATGTCCTACTACGTGATCACCGCGTTCATTCTCGTGTACATCACCACCTCGCTCGGCATGACCCGGTCCACCGGGCTCAACGCGGTGCTGATCGCCTCCGGGGTGCACCTGGTGACGATCCCGCTGTGGGGCAGGCTGTCCGACCGGGTCGGCCGCAAGCCCGTGTACCTGTTCGGGGCGGTCGGCATGGCGGTGTGGGGCTTCGTGTTCTTCGCCCTGCTCGACTCGAAGTCGTTCTGGGTCATGGCGTTCGCGGCGACGGTCGGGCTGGTGCTGCACGGCGCCATGTACGGCCCGCAGGCCGCGTTCTTCTCCGAGCTGTTCGGCACCCGGGTGCGCTACTCCGGCGCCTCGATCGGCTACCAGCTCGCCTCGATCGCGGCGGGCGCGCTCGCCCCGATCATCGCCGTCGCCCTGCTCGGCGGCTTCCACAGCACGATCCCGATCTCGCTGTACATGCTCGGCATGTGCGTGATCACGGTGGTCGCGGTGCTGCTGGCCAGGGAGACCCGCGGCGTGTCGCTGGAGTCGGAGGCGCCGCCCGCGGTTCCCGCCGCGCGGGCGCCGGGTGAGGTCGGCACGAGGGTGACGTCAGTGACACCATGACCCTCGTGGTCGCCACCCACGACGAGGTGCGCCAGCTGCTCGATCTGCTCGCCGGCGGGGCGAGCGGCGAGCAGCTGGCGCGCGCGACGGAGCTGGCGCTGCGCATCGGGAACACGCTGGCCGCGCACCGCAGGCGCGAGGCCGAGCTGACCGCCTTGTTCGACACGGCAAGCGATCTGGCCCGGCTGCGTGACCCGGACGCGGTGCTGCGCTCGATCGTGCACCGGGCCAGGATGCTGCTCGGCGCCGACGTGTCGTACCTGTCGCTCAACGACGAGGCGGCCGGCAAGACGTACATGCGGGTCACCGAGGGCTCGGTCTCCGCGCTGTTCCAACAGCTTCGGCTGGGCATGGGCGAGGGGCTCGGCGGCCTGGTCGCGCAGACCGCGCGCCCCTACGCCACGTCCAACTACCCGGCCGACAAGCGTTTCCGGCACACCAACCCGATCGACACCGCGGTGGCCGAGGAGGGTCTGGTGGCCATCCTCGGTGTGCCGCTTGCCATCGGCAGCACGGTGATCGGCGTGCTGTACGCGGCGGACCGGACCACCCGCGAGTGGGTGGCCGACGAGGTGGCGCTGCTGTCGTCGTTCGCCAACCACGCCGCGGTGGCGCTGGACAACGCCCGGCTGCTGGACGAGATCAGCGCGCACAACGCGGCGCTGCGCCGGGCCGAGGAGGCGCACGACCGGCTGGCCGACCTGGTGCTGCGCGGCGGCGACATCCCGTCGGTGGCCGCGGCCGTCGCCGGGGTGCTGCACGGCGGCATCGTGCTGTTCGACGCCGAGGGCGCCGAGCTGGCCAGAGTGGACGCCGATCCGCTCGCCCCGCCGGAGGAGGCCATCGCGGCGTCCCGCTTGAGCGGACGCGCGGTGTCTACTTCGGACAGCTGGGTGTGCGCGGTGCTTGCCGGGCCGGAGCTGCTCGGCAGCCTGGTGCTCACCGGCCGGCCGGCGCTCGGCGACGCGGACCGGCGGCTGTTCGAACGGGCCAGCGTGGTCACCGCGCTGCTGTTCCTGCTGCAGCGCTCGGTGGCGCAGGCCGAGGAGGCGGTGCGCGGCGAGCTGCTCGCCGATCTGCTGACCGCGCCGGCGCGCAACCCGGGCGCGCTGCTGGCTCGGGCCCGCCGGCTGGGCATCGACCTCGGCGCGCCGCACACGGTGCTGATCGCGGCGGCCGACGGGGTGTCCCGGCAGCGGCTGGCCATGGCCTGCCGCCGGTACGCCGCCCTGGTCGGGGTGCATGCCGAGCAGGTGGTGCTGCTGGTCCCGTCCGGCGCGCCCGGTCCGCTCGCCGGGAAGCTGGCCGGAGAACTGCGATCTACTTTGGACTGCCCGGTGACGATCGGCGCTTCCGGGCCGGCCGCCGGGCCGGAAGCCCTTGCCGCCGCTTACGGTGAGGCGGCGCGGTGCGTGCGGGCCCTGCTGGCGCTCGGCCGGGCAGGGCAGGGCGCTGCCCTTGCGGACCTGGGTTTCGTCGGGCAGCTGCTCGGCGACCGCACGGATCTTGCCGGCTACGTCCGGGCCACGCTCGGCCCGGTGCTGGACTACGACGAGCGGCGCGGCACCGAGCTGGTGCACACGCTGCGCACCTACTTCGAGTGCGGCGCCAACCTCACCCGGGCCAAGGAGCTGCTGCACGTCCACGTCAACACCGTGGTGCAGCGGCTGGAGCGGATCGCCTCCCTGCTCGGCGAGGACTGGCAAAGCCCGGAGCGCGCCCTGGAGATCCAGCTGGCGCTGCGGTTGCACGCGCTGTCCTAGGTTGACGGGGCGCAGGACGTATCGTTAACGTTCATAACGTTATGAATCTTAACGATAGCGGGCGCCACCCGCCGGAGGGGCTGGCACGCTGGACGGGCTTCCTGCTGTCCTGGGTCGCGGCAAGGGGAGGCGAGCACTACGAGCGGGCGCTGGCGTCGGTGGGCCTCAAGGCGCAGCACCTCGGGGTGCTCGTGCTGCTGCAGGACGGGCCGATGGTGCAGGCGCGGCTGAGCGAGCGGCTGCACGTGTTCAAACCGGTGATGGTCACGCTGGTCAACGAGCTGGAGGAGATGGGTCTGGTGGAGCGACGCGCGCACCCGCGGGACAGGCGGGCGGTGGAGGTGCACCTGCTGCCGCGGGGCACCGGGCGGATCCGGGAGGCCGAGCGGGTCAGCGAACGGGCTTCCGAGGAGTTCTTCGCCCCGCTGACGCCCACGCAGCGGCGGACCTTTCACCGGCTGCTCGCCAAGCTCGCCGCGGCACCGTCATGACCGGCACGGTGGTCGAGGCCGGTCGGGCCAAGGGCTTCTGGCCCGGTGGGCTCGGCTATGCCGCCGTTCCCCTGCTGCTCGGCCAAATCCCGGGGATCGCCGCGTTCACGCTGAACGCCAACGCCGCGGTCGACATCGGACTGACCGAGGTGCCGGTGCCGGCCTGGGTCTTCGCCGTGGTGTGGACGATCATCTATCCCTGCATGGGCCTCGCCGCATGGCAACTGCGGCGCGACGTGCCCGGCCCCGCCGCCGCCGTGCCGCTGGCCGTGCTGGTGGCCGGCTTCCTGCAGACGATGCTGTTCTGGCTCAGCGACAGCCTGCGCGCCGTCGCGGTGGCGGACGCGACGGGGGTGCTGCTCGCCGGCACCACGGTGTGGGTCTTCTCCCGCTACTCCCGCGCCGCCACCGCCTGGCTGCTGCCCTGGCTGCTGTGGATGCCGGTCACCCTTGCCATCAAAATCGCCGTGCTGGTCTAGGCCAATCTGCCCATCTCCTGGACATCCGCGCCCGACACCTCGGTGATTCGGCTGTAGGCGGGGCAGTCGCCCGAGCCGATGGTGTGCGTGTGCGAGGCGATCCGGACCGTGCCGGCATTGGCGGTGGGGAAACCGAACTGCGCCTTCGCCCACGGCAAGCCGTCGCAGGTCGCCGGTCGTGCGCCGAAGTACTCGGTCCACGACACCGACCAGGGGTAGAGCCAGGCCCAGGACGTCGGCACCCGCAGCCGGCCCACGTAGCTGTCGACACCCGTCACCGTGTCCTGCACCCAGGCGCCCCACCATTCGCCGAGGGCGTCCTCGCCGACCGCCCACACCCGCAACCGGTACGTCCGCCCGGTCACCCAGTTGTACGGATCCAGCCGGCAGGTGTACCCGGCGCCGCCTTCGACGAACGGCCCGCAGTTCGCCCCGTCCGCGGCGTTGGCGCCCCACAACGAGAACAACGCGATCTTCGTGTTGTTCGGGTAGGACCCCACCTGCAATCCCAGATAACCACCGTCGCCGGCGATGAAGTGCATCTGGTGCGCCCAGAAGTAGTGCGTTCCGGCATTGTGTCCAAGAATTGTCAACCGCTGGTCGAAGTTGTAATACCCGGTGCCGGTCGCCGGCCAGGTCCAGTTCGAATACGTCCCGTTCGGCGCCACCTCCGCAGACGCCGGCGCGGGCGCCACCACGGCCGCGGCCACCACAAGGGCGACGGTGACCAGCACGCGGTTGATGGCCGACGGTCTCCTACCCATGATCATGACACTGCCTCCCCAATTCGTCAGGCCCACCCGAACGACAGGGACGGCGATAGTACCGCGGATTTGGCGGCCCAGAAATACGTCCGCTTATGCTAATTCGTAGACCGGCCGGGGCCGACGCAGTCGAAGGCCCAGAACTGCTCGGCGTAGACCAGGGCGCCGGTCATCCACGGTTCGTAGGCCGGGAGCATGACGACCTGGAAGGCGGGGTCGGGGATGCGCACGGAGGGCGCGGTGAAGCCGAGCCGGCTGGCCGTCCGGAAGCCGAGCCGGCCGTAGTAGTCGGGAGAGCCCTCGAGGAACAGCAGCGGCGCGCCTGCGCGCTCGGCCCGCCGCCGGGCATGGGCGACCAGCCGGGCGCCGACCCCTCGGCGCTGGTGCTCGGGGACCACGCTGAGCGGGCTGAGCACGAGCACCTCGACGAGCCGGTGCGGCGCGTCCAGCCAGGACCGGGTGAGCATCACGTGGCCGACGAGCTGTCCATCGTGCTCGGCGACGAACGACAGGCCGGCGGCGCCGGCGGGTGCGTCGCACAGCGCCTCGTACAGGTCGGCCACCACGGTTCGGTGGAACGCCTTGGTGATCACTTCCCGGACGGCGGCCCGCTCGTCGGGGCGTTGGGTACGGATGGTGGGGTTCATGGCTCCAGCAGGGGGTTCGGCAGGGGCTCGGCGTCCAGGTGGAACGGTGCGTCCCGCTCGGCCCGGTCGTGGTAGCCGCCGGGGAGCAGGCGCTCGCGGTTGAGGCAGACCCGTTCGAAGGTGGGGGCGAGGAGGTCGAACAGGGCGAAGCGGTCGGCAAGGGCGGGGAAGCGTCGGTGGTAGGCGAGTATCTCGGCGCGGACCATGGCCCAGAAGTCGGTTTCCGGGACGCCGAGCTTATCGGCGAAAAGCGGGGCCAGATAGCGAAATACGCACACGAAGATCGACTTGACCAGGGAGGCGCACATCTCGTCGGCGCTGACCCGGATGAGCACCGAGCGCGCGGCGTCGGGGAGGCCGGCGTACCCGGGCAGGTCGGACGTGAGCAGCTTCATGTCGTCGACGAAGTCCTTGACCGCCACGCGGACCGGGACGTCGCGCTCGTCGAAGATCACTACGGTGTTCTCGCCGTGCGGGTTGAACGCAAGGCCGTAGCGGTAGAGGTAGTGCAGGATCGGCGGCAGGAACGCGGCCAGCAGCCGGCGCAGCCAGGCGTCCGCGGCCAGTCCGGAGCGGCGGACCAGCTCGGCGGCCAGCGACCCGCCGGCCGGGTCGACGTGCAGCAGCGCGGCCAGCGTGCGGGCGCGCTCGCCGGGTTCCAGTTGCGGGGCAAGGGGTTCCCGCCACAGCGCGCCGAGCAGCTGGGTGTAGCGGTAGGGCACGCCGTCGATCCTGGCGAGCACCGGGTGGCGCACGGCGACGGCCGCGACCTCGCCGGGCAGGATCACCCGGCAGGTGTCGCGCAGGAACGGGTCGGCGTCGCGGATCGCGTGCAGCCACCGGGTGCTCGGCGGGGCCGCCTCGGCCAGCTCGGTCGGGATTCCCCGGTACACCATGGTGTTGAGGATCGACAGCGGCAGCTTGACGTCGAACCGGTCCGGCCGGTCGACGTTGACGAACGTGCGGATCGACTGCTGGGCACGGTACCGGTCGGGCGCCTCGCCCAGCGGCACGATCCGGCCGGCGGCGAGCTCGGCGGCGTAGAGCGGCTCGACGACCTCGTCCCACTGCCACGGGTGGACCGGCAGCCAGACGTACCCGCCCGGGTCGTGTGCGGCGAACTCCGCGCGGGTGCGGGGATCCAGCTCCCGGTCGACCAGGGCGGGGTCGCCGTGGAACTCGGCGAGGTCCGGGTGCACCGCGATCCACGGCAGCCGGTGCAGGCGGCGCGCCTCGGGGGCGTAGGCGCGCCGGTCGGCCGCGGAGAAGCCGACCCGGCCCTTGTTGGCGAAGATCCACGGATGGCCGGTCTGGTGGCCCTCCAGCTCGGCGTGCGGCAGGTCGGCCAGCTCGGCGACGCCGAGACCGGTGCGCAGCAGGTGGGCGTCGGCGGCAAGGGTGGCGGTCAGCTCGGTGACGGTCAGCGCGGTCGTCTGCGGGTCCAGGCCCCAGGCCCCGTGCAGGTCCAGCAGCAGCCGGAACGGATCGTCGGCCGGCTCGCCGTCGCGGGTCACGGTGCCCGGCGCGACGATCCACGAGTCCATTGTGGATTGACGCGCGGTGAAGGCGTAGCTGGTGGCGCCGAGCCGGATCCCGTACCGGGACCCGCCGAGCGGCTCGGGCCGCAGGGCCTGCTCGAAGGACAGCTCGGCGAGCATCTTGGCCACCAGCGACCGGCAGGCGACCGGCCAGTGCTCATCCGTCATGGCGCGCCAGCGGATTGGTCAGCGTGCCGTACATGACGTCGAACTCGGCGTCGCGTTCGGACCGGTCGTGGAAGCCGCCGCCGAGCAGCTGCTCGCGGTTGAGCGCGACCCGGCCGAACGTCGGCGCGAGCAGGTCGAACCAGGCGAACCGCTCGGCCAGCTCGGGAAAGCGCCGCCGGTAGGCCGTGATCGGCTCGCGCACCAGCGCCCAGAACTCGTCCTCGCCGACGCCGAGATGCCGCTGCACGATGTCGGAGAAGAACCGGAAGTGCCCGGCGCAGATGGCCGACAGGATCGAGTGTGCCAGCTCGGTGGCCGACCAGCGGTGCAGCATCCCGCGGACGTGCGGCGGAATGCCGGCGTACTCGGGCAGATCGAACGGGAGCAGCTCGACGTCGGCGCCGAAATCCTTGAGCGCCACCCGAACCGGCACCTCGCGCTCGTCGGTGATCAGCACGACGTTCTCGCCGTGCGGGGTGAACGAGGCGCCGTAGCGGTGCAGGTAGTGCAGCAACGGCGGCAGCAGCGCACGCAGGAACGCCCGCAGCCACTCCACGGCGCCGATCCCGCTGCGCTCGACCAGCTCGGCGACGAACGCGCGGCCGTCGGCGCCCTCCAGCAGCAGGGCGGCCATCGTCCTGGCCCGCTCCCCCGGCTCGAGGAACCCGTGCACGGGCTCCCGCCAGATCGCCCCGAGTAGCTCGTGGTAGCGGTACGGCGCGTCGGGCAGCTCGGCGAACGCCGGGTGCGGCACGGTCACCGAGGCCACCTCGGGCAGCATGACGATCCGGCACTCCCGCGCCAGGAACGGGTCGGCGGCGCAAAGCTCCCGCAGCCAGGTGGTCATGTGCGGCGCGCAGGTGGTCTGCATCGACGACAACCCCCGCCACACCAGCGTGTTGCGGATCATCAGCGGCACCTTGACGTTACGCCGATGTGGACTGTCCAGATTGGTCAAGGTGCGGATGGACTGCAGCGGCCGATACCGGTCCGGGCTTTCCCCCAGCACCACCAGGCTGCCGTCGGCCAGCTGCGGGGCGAACAGCGGCAGCACCACCTCGTCCCACTGGAACGGATGCACCGGCAGCCAGACGTAGCCCTCCGGAGCGCGGGCGGCGAAGGCGTCGCACACCTCCGAGCCCAGCTCCTCGCGCAGCAGCCGGTCGGCGGAAAGCTCCGGCACGGCGCCGAACTCGCCGAGCGCGGGGGCCACCGCGACCCAGACCAGCCGGAAGCTGCCGGCCGCCTCCGGGGCGTACCGCGCGGCGTCGGCGGCCGAGAACCCCAGCCGGCCCTTGTTGAGGAACATGCACGGATGCCCGGTCTGGTGCGACTCCAGGTCCTCGAAGGACAGGTCCGCCAGCTCCTCGGCGGGCAGCGCCCGCGCGCGCAACCGCGCGTCGGCCACGTGGGTCGCGGTGAGATCCCGCACCAGATCGGCCATGGCCTGGCCGTCAAGGCCCAGCACGTCGCGGGCGTCGAGCACGAACCGGAGCGGATCGGCGGCCGGCTGACCATTACGGCGGATGCTCGTCTCGTCGATGCGCCAGGCGGCGAACGCGCCCCGGCGGGCGCGGAACCTATAGCCGACGCCGCCGGGCAGGTCCAGCCGGTAGCCGTCGCGATCGGCGACCGGCGTCACCAACTCCTCGTAGGCCAGCTCGGCGAGAGTGCGGGCGAGCAGCGCGCGACCGGCCGCCGACCAGTGCGGCCCGGACAGCTCTTCGTGTCGGAATCTCATCGCAGGACACCTTCTCATCCGGCATAGTTGGCCCGCACCGACAAGGCCTCGGGGGAGGTAACCCTGAACCGCAGCTTCCAAGTCGACCTGCGTGGCGTCGTCGATCTGCTCAGCCATCACCTCTATTCCAGCCCGCGCGTGTACCTGCGCGAGCTGCTGCAGAACGCCGTGGACGCGGTCACCGCGCGGCGTGCGGCCGAGCCGGACGCGCCCGCCGAGATCGAGATCACGGTCGACGGCGAGGGGCTGACGATCAGCGACGGCGGGATCGGGCTCACCGAGGAGCAGGTGCACGAGCTGCTGGCCACGATCGGCCGCAGCTCCAAGCGGGACGACCTCGGCTTCGCCCGGCACGAGTTCCTCGGCCAGTTCGGCATCGGGCTGCTGTCGGCGTTCATGGTCGCCGACGAGGTGCGGGTGGTGACCCGGTCGGCCACCGGCACGCCCGCGGTGGAGTGGATCGGCCGCTCCGACGGCACGTACCGGATCGGACCGGGATCGCGCTCGACGGTGGGCACCACCGTGGCGCTGACCGCGCGGCCGGGCGCCGAGCAGTGGTTCGCCCCGCCCACCGTGCTGGAGCTGGCCCGGCTCTACGGCTCGATGCTGCCGTTCCCGGTCGTCGTGTCCGGGCAGGCGATCAGCGGAGCGGGCCTGCCGTGGCGGACCGACCGGGCGGCCGGCGAGCGGCGGGCGGACCTGGTCGGCTACGCCCAGGAGACGTTCGGGTTCACCCCATTCGACGTGATCGACCTCGACGTCCCGGAGGCCGGGCTGACCGGGGTCGCCTACGTGCTGCCGTTCCCCGCCAACCCGGCCGAGCACGCCGGGCACCGGGTGTACCTCAAGCGGATGCTGCTCGCCGAGAGCACCGACGGGCTGCTGCCGGGGTGGGCGTTCTTCGCCCGCTGCGTGGTCGACACCACCGAGCTGCGGCCCACCGCCAGCCGCGAGGCGCTCTACGCCGACGGCCTGCTCGACGCCACCCGGGAGGCGCTCGGCGACCAGCTTCGCGGCTGGCTGGTCGGCCTGGCCAGGACGGATCCCGCCCGGCTCGGCCGGTTCCTCGAGGTGCACCACCTCGGCGTGAAGGCGCTTGCCCTGCACGACGACGAGATGCTGCGGCTGGTGGACCAGTGGCTGCCGCTGGAGACCAACGTCGGGCGGATGACGCTGGCCGACTTCCGCGGCCGGCACGGCCTGATCCGCTACACCGCGACGATCGACGACTTCCGGCAGCTCGCCGCCGTCGCCGCCGCCCAGGACATGGCGCTGGTCAACGGCGGCTACACCTACGACGCGGAGATCATCGAGCGGCTGCCCGCGCTGGAGCCCGGCCTGTCCGTGCAGCGGCTCGACCCCACCGACCTGGCCACCCGGTTCTCCGCGCTGGACCCGGACGTCGAGCTGGCGCTGCGCCCGTTCCTGACCGCGGCGCAGCGGGCGATGGACCGGCTCGGCTGCGAGGTCGTGCTGCGCGCCTACGAGCCGGGCTCGCTGCCGGTGCTCTACCTCGTGGACCGCGCGGCGGCGTTCCAGAGCGAGCTGCGGGCCACCCGCGACCGGGTCGACGAGCTGTGGGCCGGCGTGCTGTCGGCGTTCGACAAACCCGCCGAGGACCGGCCGCAACTGGTGCTCAACCACCGCAACTCCTTGGTGCGCCGGGTGGTCGGGCTGACCGACCCGGAGCTGATCCGGCTGGCCGTCGAGGCCCTGTACGGCCAGGCGCTGCTGCTCGGCTACCACCCGATCCGCCCGGCCGACGCCGCCCTGCTGAACCGGTCGTTCCTCGGGCTGCTCGACCAGGCCGTGCCGTCTTCGGAGTCGTCAGAGGAGAGCCGATGAGCCTGGGCGAGGCTGAGCTTGGCGAGCGGCTGTCGGCGGCGTGGCGGATGCCGTACGGCCGCGGGCAGATCGCGGCCGTGGAGGACGTCATCCGGCACGCCGACGCGGGCGGCTTCGCCGATCTGCGGTACGCCGCCCGGATGCTGGCCACCCAGGCGTACACGTTCGGCGGCGAGCCGGCCAAGGCGTTCGTCACGTTCTCCTGGTGCCTGGCCGCCTACGACCGGGGCGAGGCCGGCGACGACGTCGACCACGACCTGTACTGGCAGTTCAAGTGGGTGGTCAACGCGCTCACCAAGTTCCCGGAGGTGCCGCTGGAGCGGGCCCACTCGGCGCTGGACGACATGGAGCGCCGGTACAAGCTGGCCGGCCACACGATGAACCCCGTGCACCAGCACCGCGAGGTGGTGGCCCAGCACATCGGCGACGTCGCCACCGCCGAGGAGCAGTACCGGCTGTGGTGCGCGGCCCCGCGCGGGGACATGTCCGACTGCATCGGCTGCGAGCCGACCGCCAAGGTGCGCCACCTCGCCTGGCGCGGCCGGCACGAGGACGCGGTGGCGCTGGCGCTTCCGGTGCTGGGTGGCACGCTGACGTGCGTCGAGCAGCCGCAGGCGATCCTCACCGAGCTGCTGCTTCCGTACCTGCACACCGGCCGGCTCGAGGAGGCCGCGGCCGCGCACCGGGAGGCGTACCGGGCGATCCAGGCCAGCCGCGGCGAGCTCGGGATGGTGGCCGACCACGTGGCGTTCTGCGCCCGCACCGGCAACGAGGCGCGCGGGCTGGAGCTGGTGGAGCGCCACCTCGGCTGGCTCGACGAACCGCCGACCCCGTTGGCCGACATGTACTTCAGCGCGTCCGCGGCGCTCGTGCTCGGCCGCGTCGCCGACGCCGGGCACGCGGATCTGGTGCTGCGCCGGCACGATGCGGAGATCTCCGCCGGCGCGCTGCGCGACGAGCTGACCGCACGGGCCCTCGCGCTGGCCGAGCGGTTCGACGCGCGCAACGGCACGGCCGAGCAGGGCAACACGATCCAGGCCCTGCTCGCCGCCGAACCGATCGTCGAGCACCTGCCGCTGTCCGGCCCGGCCCGGCGCGCCGGCAGCCGGTCCGCGGCCGCGACGCCGGCGCCTTCACTGTCCACACCGGACGAACTGGCCGACCTCGCGCTGCGGGAATCCCGGCTGCACAACGACGGCGCGGTCGCAGCGGCGTGGCGGCGCTTCGACGAGGTCTGCCCGGAACCGTCCGGTGCGCTGCTGGCCCGGCGGCTCGACGCCACGGCCGGCGAGACGGCCAACCGCGATCCCGCCGCCGCGGCGGACCTGTGGGAACGGGCGGCGGAGCTGTTCGCCGAGGCGGGCGACGAGGTGCGCCGGCACGGGGTGCTCGGCCGGCTCGGCCTGCTGCGGGTGCTGACCGGATCGGCGGAGGACGGGTTCGCCCAGGTCGCGGCGTCCTGCGACGCGCTGGCGCAGATCGGCGGACCCGACGACCACGCCCGCGGGCTCACCCGGCTGGCCATGGCCCACCGGCTCACCGACCGCATGCCGGACGCGGTCGCGGCGCTGGCCTCCGCGGCGGAGCTGGCCGACGGCCCGCTGCTCGCCGAGATCCTCACCGACCTCGCCGAATGCACCGCCGCGCTCGACTCGTCGCGCATCGCCGAGGCGTTGGCCCACGCGGTGCGCGCGGTCTCGCTGTACGAGGAGGCCGTCGGCGCGTGCGGCGGGCTGCGGCGCGCGCAGCGGCTGGCCGCCCGGCTGCACGCCGCGTCGGGATCGTTGGCGGAGGCCTACGAGCTGTTCGGCGCCGCCGCCGAGGCCGAGGACCCGCACCTGCGCGGCACCTCGCTGTACGACCGCGGCCGGATCGCCCTCGAGCTCGACCGCGACGAGGAGGCGTACCGCGCGCTGTCCGACGCCGTCGCCGACCTGCTCGCCGCCGGCGACACCGTGTCGACAGCGTACGCCAGGGTCGAGCTCGCCGCGGCCGCGCTGTCCGTCGGCCAACCCAACGACGCCGCCGACGCCGCCGAGGAGGCCGTCGCTGTGCTGGACCGGCTCGACGACACCGGCGAGGCCGCCCGCGCGCGGTTCCTCCTCGCCCGCGCCTACCGCGAAACCGGCCAACCCGAGCAGGCCCTCGCCCTGCTCGACCTCGTGGCGTCGCACTGCTCCGCGACCGGCAACCACGCCGGCG
>NZ_DASZCQ010000196.1:0-13582 GCF_035942955.1 Actinophytocola sp.
ACATCCGGCCGTTCCAGGCGGGCGACCGGCTGCGGCGGGTGGACTGGCGGGTGTCGCTGCGGGCCGCGGCCGCGGTCGGGGGGCGGCTGGTGCCCGGCACGCTGCACGTGCGGGAGCGGCACGCCGAGACCGACGCCGAGCTCGTGCTCGCCCTGGACACCCGCACCGACGTGGGCGCCGACCTCGGCGAGTGGTCCGGCCACGTGCGCGACCGCGGGCGCGGCAGCCTGGACACCGGCGTGCGCGCCGCGACCGCGCTGGCCGCCAGCTACCTGCGGCAGGGCGACCGGGTCGGCCTCGTCGACCTGGGCAGCCCGCGGCTGGGCGTGCGGCCCGGCGCCGGCCGCCGGCAGCTCGAACGGATCCGCCACCAGCTGGTGACCTGCGGCCGCACCGCCGCCTGGACCGGCCGCCCGGTGCTGCGACCCGCCCAGGTGCCGCCCGGCGCGCTGGTCATCGTGCTGTCGGTGTTCCTCGACGACGCGGTGGCGGACCTGACCGTGCACGCGGCCCGGCGCGGGAACCCGGTGATCGCCGTCGACCTGCTGCCGCACCCGCTTCTGGCCGCGCGCGACACCCCGTGGGGCGAGGCCGTGCGCCGGATCCTGCTCGCCGAGCACGACGTTCGGTGTGCCGGGCTGCGCGCCCACGGCGTCGCCGTGGTCCGGTGGGAGGGCGGGAGCCCGCTCGCCGCGATGCTCCGCCAGCTTCGGCGAAGGGGGGCGCTTGCCGGATGACCGAGGCGCTCGAGCTGGGGCGCGGGTTTCCCGCGTGGCTGTTGCGGATGTTCATCGCCGGGGTGGCGGGGACGATCCTCGGGGTGCTCGTGTCCGGCGGGATCGGTGGGGCGGCGCTGGTGCTGCTGGCGCTGGCCGCGGTGATCTCGGTGGCGATGCCGGCGTCACCGGCGCCGGCGCTGGTGGTGATCCTGGCGGCCATGTCGGTCGTGGCGCTGGGCGGTGATCCGTTCTCGGCGCGGGTGCTCGTGCTGATCCCGCTCGTGCACCTGCTGCACGCCGGCTGCGGCATCGCGGGGCTGCTGCCGGCGCGGGCGCGGGTGCATCCGGCGGCGCTGCTGGCCGCGGGGGTGCGCTTCGTCGCGATCCAGGCCGGGGTGTTCGGGCTGGTGGGGCTGATGGCACTGGTGCCGACCGGCCGGACGCCTGCGGCGCTTGAGCTGGTGGCGATCGTGGGCGTCGCGGCGATCACGCCGATCGTGCTCTGGTTGCTGTCGCACCGTCCACCTGTGAGGGCTTCCGGCCCAGCGAGGGTGGGCCGGAGGTCCGCCCGAGTGGCCGGAGATACGGGACCGCCGGCCAACTATGCAGAGTAGTGCTTCCAGCCTTGCCCTCACATTGAGTCCAACACCGCACGGATTGGTCTGGACCGGAGGCGATCAGGCTCACACGGACCACACGGGCGCGGGAGCCCTTGGCAATGCGACGATGGGGCTATGGCGCAGAAGTCGGGTCCGGCGCGGATCGTGATCCTGGGCGGGGGATACCTGGGGCTGTACACGGCGCTCGGCCTGCAGCGGAAGTTGCGGGCCGGCGAGGCGTCGGTGACCGTGATCGACCCCCAGCCGCACATGACCTACCAGCCGTTCCTGCCGGAGGCGGCCGGCGGCACGATCGAGCCGCGACACGTGGTGGTGCCGCTGCGCCGGGTGCTCAAGCGCTGCCACATCCTGACCATGCGGGTCGTGAAGATCGAGCACGCGCGCCGGACGGTGACCGTCGAGAAGCCGGACCTGAGCACCACCGAGATCGAGTACGACGTGCTGGTCGTGGCCCTCGGGTCGGTCGCACGGGTGATGCCGGTGCCCGGGCTCGCCGAGCAGGGGATCGCGTTCCGGACCATCGGTGAGGCGATCTACCTGCGCAACCACATCCTGTCCAAGCTGGATGAGGCGGCCGTCACCGACGATCCCGAGCGCCGCCGCAAGCTGCTGACGTTCACCTTCGTCGGCGGCGGGTTCGCCGGCATCGAGGCGCTCGGCGAACTGGAGGACATGGCCCGGTTCGCCACCCGCTACTACGAGAACATCGACGCGTCGGACCTGCGTTGGGTGCTGGTCGAGGCGGCCGGCCGGATCCTGCCCGAGGTGCGCGAGAGCCTGGGTGTCTACACCGTGCTGCAGCTGGAGAAGCGCGGCATCGAGGTGTACCTGTCCACGCTGGCCAAGTCGTTCGAGAACGGCCACGTCGTGCTGTCCGACGGCACCGAGTTCGACAGCGACACCATCGTCTGGACGGCCGGGGTGAAGGCCAACCCGGTGCTGGCCAACTCCGACCTGCCGCTCGACGAGCGCGGGCGGATCCGGGCCACCGCCGAGCTGCAGGTGGTGGGCATGCCGGGGGCGTGGGCGGCCGGCGACAACGCGGCCGTGCCCGACCTGGCCCGGATCGGCGAGGACCCGAACGCGGTCACCCCGCCCAACGCCCAGCACGCGGTCCGGCAGGCCAAGCGGCTGGCCGCCAACCTGGTCGCGTCGCTGCGGGACAAGCCGCTCAAGCCCTACCGGCACAAGAACATCGGGTCGGTGGCCAGCCTCGGCCTGCACAAGGGCGTGGCCGATGTGTACAACATCAAGCTGAAGGGGTTCATCGCCTGGGCGGCGCACCGGGGATACCACGTGGCACGGGTGCCCACGTTCAACCGGAAAGCACGCGTCGTCGCCGACTGGTTACTCGGCGGCCTGTTCCGGCGTGAGGTCATCTCGATGGGCCAGATCAGCAATCCAAGGGCAGAGTTCGCTCGAGTGTCAGAAAGCTGATACTCACCGCCTCCGCTGGGCCAATCGGCTGGAAGTGATGGGTGCTTTCGGACCAAAAGGCCCTATACGCGATTGGTCCAGCGAGCGCAGTTTCCATAAAGTCATCCCGAGGTGCGCCCGCACGCCTTAGGCTTCGCCTGCCCCCGTAGCCCAACTGGCAGAGGCAGCCCCCTTAAAAGGGGTCGAGTGCCGGTTCAAATCCGGTCGGGGGCACCACATAGGACGGCAGGCTACCTCTGCTTACGTTCAGCATGCGAGCCGTTTCGCACAGTAAGATCGGCTGCCAACGGAATGTAGCTATTCAACTGCTGATAGTGCCCCAATCCGACATTCTGGAATTGGCTGACACGCGTTGTCGTCAGGTGATCACGCGACGTTTCTCTCGGCGCAGCCAGCCGTCCACCCACCACCCGACCTCCACCAGCACGATGCCGGCCGCCGCGCAGCTCACCGCGATCAGGTTCTGCCGCCAGTCGCCGGTGTCCAGGGCGAGGAACTCGCGCAGGAAGGGCACCAGCAACGGCACCGCGCTCAGCAGGATCATCGCGATCAGCAGGCCCGCCTTCCACCAGGCGTACGGCCGGGCGATGATCGCCAGCACCCACAGCGCGATCGCGACCAGCGTCAGGTACGCGGTCGTCGAATCCTGGATCTTTTCCAGATCTGCCGGGCCATTGTCGCGGCGGGCCAGCAGGTAGGCGGTGAACGTGGCCGCGGCGATCACGATCCCGGCCGGGATGGCCATTCGCATGACCCGGGAGACGAACCCGCTGCGGGCGCGCTCGTAGTTGGGCGCGAGCGCCAGGAAGAACGCCGGCACCCCGATCGTGAACCAACCGATGATCGACACGTGCCGCGGCAGGAACGGGTAGGGCACCTGGGCCAGCCCGATCATCAGTGCCAGCAGTACCGAGTAGACGGTCTTGGTGAGGAACAGGTTGGAGACCCGCTCGATGTTGCCGATCACCCGGCGGCCCTCGGCGACCACGTGCGGCAGGGTGGCGAACTTGTTGTCCAGCAACACGATCTGGGCCACCGCGCGGGTCGCCGGGCTGCCCGCGCCCATGGCCACGCCGATGTCGGCGTCCTTGAGCGCGAGCACGTCGTTCACGCCGTCGCCGGTCATCGCCACGGTGTGGCCCCGGGACTGCAACGCCCCGACCATGGCCCGCTTCTGCGCGGGCGTGACCCGGCCGAACACCGTGGCGTCCTCGACCGCGTCGGCCAGCGGCTCGCGATCGTCTGGCAACCCCCTCGCGTCCACCGGCGCGGACGCGTGCGGCAGCGCCAGCGACGCGGCCACCGCGCCGACCGAGAGCGCGTTGTCCCCGGAGATCACCTTCACCGCGACGTTCTGCTCGGCGAAGAAGTCCAGCGTGCTCTTGGCGTCCGGCCGCACCTTCTGCTCGAGCACCACGAGCGCGGCCGCGGTCACCCGGCCCGGCGCGTCGGCCGCGTCGACCGGCGTCTGCGCCCTGGCGAGCAGCAGCACCCGCAGGCCGCCGGAGCCGATCTCCTCGGCCCTCGCCCGGTCGGCGTCGCCGTCGGGCAGCAGCACGTCCGGGGCGCCGAGCACCCAGCTGCCCTGCCCGTCGAACGACGCCCCGCTCCACTTGCGCGCCGAGGAGAACGGCGCCACGGCCGTAGTCGTCCACTGTGGACTGCGCGCGTAGGCCTCGATGATCGCCTGCAGGCTGGCGTTCGGCCGCGGATCGACGGCGCCGAGCGCGGCCAGCACGGTGTGCACCCGGTCCCGGGGGTCCACCCCGTCGTCCGCGGCCCCGGGCAGCACCTGGACCTCGGCCAGCCGCATGCCGTTCTCGGTCAGCGTGCCGGTCTTGTCCGCGCACACCGTGTCCACCCTGGCCAGGCCCTCGATCGCGGGCAGCTCCTGCACCAGGCACTGGCGCTTGCCGAGCCGGATCACCCCCACCGCGAACGCGATGCTGGTCAGCAGGATCAGCCCCTCGGGCACCATCGGCACCAGCGCCGCGACCATGCCGCGCAGCGCGTCCGGCAGCGGCTCGTCCTGCCGGAACAGCTGGTTGTAGATGGTCAGCGCGCCGGCCGGGATCAGCAGGTAGGTGATGAACCTGAGGATCTTGTTGATCCCGTTCCGCAGCTCGGAGTTGACCAGCGTGAACTTGCTGGCCTCCTCGGCGAGCCGGGCCGCGTAGGCCTCCCGGCCGACCTTCGTCGCCCGGTAGCTGCCCGCGCCGGCCACCACGAAGCTGCCGGACAGCACCTGGTCGCCCGGGTGCTTGACCACCGGGTCGGACTCGCCGGTCAGCAGCGACTCGTCGACTTCGAGCGCGTCGGCGCCGAGCACGAGGCCGTCCACCACGATCTTGTCGCCGGGGCCGAGCTCGATCACGTCGTCCAGCACGACCTCGCTCGGCTGCAGCTCCACCGTCCGGCCGTCCCGGCGCACCCGGGGCCGGGCCTGGCCGACGATCGCCAGCCGCTCAAGGGTCCGCTTCGCGCGCAGCTCCTGGATCATGCCGATCGCGCTGTTGACGATGATCAGGCCGCCGAACAGCCCGTCCTGCAGCGGGCCGACCACCAGGATGATCGCGAACAGCACCCCGAGGATGGCGTTGATCCTGGTGAACACGTTGGCTCGGACGATGTCCCACACGCTGCGGCTGGCGCGGACCGGCACGTCGTTGGTCTGCCCGGCCGCGATCCGCTGGCCGACCTCGGCGGCCGTGAGTCCGCGATCGACCTGCTGGGCTAGCGCTGGGCCTGGCGACATGGGTCAGACACTAGGCGCTGCAATCCGGTGGCGTGCACACAGCGTTGTTACTCTTCGGTAATGGAGGTCGTCTACGAGCGCCGCGGCCAGGGCAGCCCGCTGGTGCTGCTGCACGGCATCGGGCACCGCTGGCAGGCCTGGGAACCGGTGCTCGACCTGCTTGCCGCCTCGCACGACGTGATCGCCGTCGACCTGCCGGGATTCGGCGCGTCGCCACTGCTTCCCGACCGCGAGTACACGATGCCGGCCGCGATCGAGACCGCCGCCGAGATGTTCGCCTGGCTCGGCCTCGACCGCCCGCATGTCGCCGGCAACTCGCTCGGCGGCGTGCTCGCCATCGAGCTGGCCTCCCGCGGGCTGGTCCGCTCGGCGACCGCGCTCGCCCCGGCCGGCTTCTGGACCCCGCGCGACCGGGCCTGGGCGCTCGGCCTGCTCACCGCCCTGCGCGTCGGCGGCCGGGTCCCGGCGCCGCTGCGCAGCGCCGTGGTCAACCGCCGGCTGCTGCGCCTCGTCGCCGCCAGCATGCTCTTCGGCCGCCCGTCCCGGCTCACCGCCGAGACCATGCTCGCCGACCTGGCCTGCTTCGCCACCTGTCCCGGGTTCGACCTGGTCGCCCGCGCCGGCCGCCGCTACGTCTACGCCAGCCCGCCGCCGACCGTTCCGGTCACGGTGGCCTGGGGCAGCCGCGACCGCATCCTCTGGCCACGCCAGGCCCGCCGCGCCGCCGCCCTGCTGCCCGACGCCCACCACGTGCTGCTCCGCGGCTGCGGCCACATCCCCATGGCCGACGACCCCGAACGCATCACCGAGCTGATCACCGCCACCTGCGCCCGAGCCGCCGCTCTCGACGAGGGCACCGCCGCATAGCCCGCGTGTTTGCCGCTCACGTCACTGTGTTGGCGTCGTGCGCGGCAAACACACCGACGCCACGCGCAAACACACCGACGCCAGGCGCAAACACGCCGGCTGTTCAGGACTTCTTGGCGGGCTGCTCGTCGTCGTATGGCAGGGGCGGCGGAAGAAGGAGGGTGTCCTCGAAGGTCATCTCGCGTTCCTGCTCGACCGGGTGCACGGTGGCGGTGGCGCGGTCGAGGAGGCGTTGGGTGTCGCGGAGCTGGCCGGCGAGCTGGGTGCGGAGGGCGCCGAGGCGGTCGACCTCGGCGGTGGCGGCGGCCAGCCGGCGGTCGGCCTCTTCCTTGGCCTCGCGGACGATCCTGGCGGCCTCGTCGGCGGCGGCCTTGCGCCGGGTCTCGATCTCCTTGTGCAGGGCGGCACGCTTGGCGTTCACCGACTCGGAGAACTCGCGGTCGATGCGGACGCGGTCGCGCTCGGCCTCGGCGTCGATCTCGCGGCGCCGGCGCTCGGCGGCGGCGGTCATCTCCTCGGCCTTGGCGCGGGCGGTGGCCATGATCGTCTCGTGGGCGGCGTGGATCTCCTGGTGCTGGCGGTCGAGGTCGGCCAGGAGGGCCTGGTAGCGCTCGCGGAGCGCGGCGGAGGCCTGCTCGGCGGCGGCCCAGGTGTGGTCCGCGGCCGCCTTGGCCCTTGCGATGATCTCGGCGGCCTGGGACTTGGCCACCTCGAGGGCGCGGGCGGTGCGTTCCTCGCGGCCGTGCGTGCCGCTCTCCCGCGCCAGGGTGTCGAGCCGCTCGGTGAGGGTGGCGATCTCCCGTCTGGCCGACTCGAGGTTGGCGGTCAGCTCCGTGACCTGCTGCTTGAAGAAGTCCCGCTCGCTGTTGGCGTGCCGGACGTTGGCCTCCAGCTGCTGGAAGTAGCGGTTGACCTCGGTGCGGTCGTAGCCGTGCCGCACCACGTTGAAGCCGGCGACCGGTCCACCGGGCTGCGGATCCTCAGCGTTGGCCATTCCGCGACCGTACCCGCGCCCGCACGCTGTGCAACAGGTCGGGAGCGTCAGAGGTCGTAGGCGGTGGGGTGCCGCGGCTGGTACAGCCCGATCTCGCCGGCGCCGGGCACCTTGAGGGTGGTGAGCACGCCCCACCCCTGGTTGCTGACCTCGTCGGTGAACTCCACCCCCTTGGCCATCAGGTCGGCCACGGTGGCCTTGAGGTCGTCGCACATCAGGTACAGCTCCACCCGGCCGCTGGCCGACGGTTCGGTGGGATGCACGGCCAGCTCGGCCGGCGGCGACTTGAAGATCAGCCAACCGTCACCGGCGTCCACATTGGACAGCCCGAGGGTGTCCCGGAAGAATGCCCGGGCAGCGTCGGGGTCGGTCGCGTAGAGGATCGAATGCGCCCCTGTGATCATGCGGGGACGTTACTGCATTTTCGCGGCGCCCGGTGGTCGCCTAGGGCGCCGCGAGGTCCCGGGGCCGCCGCCTCACCAGTGAAAGCCTCTGGTAATCCGGGCAAGCGCGGTGGCGGCCGCGGAGAGGTGGCGTTCGCCCTTGCCGATCTTGACCTTGCCCGTGCCGCCGGCCGCGGCGGAGTCGGGGAAGATTCGGTAGGCCTGGTAGGCGATCGCGTCGACAAGGCCGGGCGCGACGGCGTAGGCGGTCTGGATGGCGAACCCGGTCGGCGTGCCGATGTGCTTGGGGCGCTTGCGGAGCGCGTCCAAGATCATATCGGCCGCCTGCTCAGGGGACTTGGTCGGGAACGCGTCGTAGATCCGCGTCGGCCGGATCATCGGGGTGCGCACCAGCGGCATGTGCACGGTGGTGAACGTGATGCCCGCGCCGTGCGTCTCGGTGGCCACGATCTTGCTGAACGCGTCCAGCGCCGCCTTGGACGCCACGTACGCCGAGAACCGCGGCGCGATGCCCTGCACGCCGATCGACGACACGTTCACGATGTGCCCGAACCGGCGCTCGACCATGTGCGGCAGCAGCCCGAGGATCAGGCGCACCGCGCCGAAGTAGTTGATCGCCATGGCCCGCTCGTAGTCGTGCATGCGGTCGTAGGACAGCCGCACCGAGCGGCGGATGGACCGGCCGGCGTTGTTGACCAGCATGTCGACGCCGGGCTGCTCGGCGAGCATCCGCTCGACCATCTTGCCGACCGCCTCGCCGTCGGTCAGGTCGCACGGGTACGTGTACGCGTGCCCGCCGGCCGCCTCGATCTCGGCGCGGACCTCGTCCAGCTCGTGCTCCCGGCGCGCGACCAGCAGCGGGACCCCGCCGGCCGCGGCCACCTTGAGCGCGGTGGCCCGGCCGATCCCCGACGACGCCCCGGTGATCACCACCCGCCGGCCGTCCAGCGGCCCGCGGCCACCGTGCTTGCGGGCCCGGAACGGGTCGAGGTGCTCGCGCCAGTACCGCCACAGCACGTCGGCGTAGTCGTCGAGCGCCGGCACCTCCAGCCCGCTCCCGGCCAGCGCCGTGCGGGTCTGCGCCGAGGCGAACCGGGGCTCGAAGGTGAGCGTGGCGAGCAGCTCGGGCGGAATGCCCAACCGGTCGAGCACGGCGTCCCTGGCGATCGTCACCCCTGGCACGTGCTCGGCCAGCTTGACCAGGCTCACCAGCGGCTTGCTCAGCCCGGGACCCAGCTCGGCGGTGGCCGGCGGGGCGCCGGCCGCCCGCGCGAATGCGTTGTAGACCGACCGCACCGACTGCGGCTCCGGGTTGACCAGGTGGAACGCCCGGCCGTCCAGGCCAGGGGTGCGGACGAGGTGGGCGAGCGCCTTGGCGACGTAGTCGACCGGGACGATGTTGGTGTCACCGATGTCCGGCAGCACGAGCGGGACGCTTGGCAGGACGGCCAGCCGGGACAGCCCGCTGAAGAAGTAGTACGGACCGTCGATCTTGTCCATCTCGCCGGTCACCGAGTTGCCGACCACGACGGCCGGCCGGTACACCCGCCACGGCACCCCGGTCTGCGTGCGGACCAGCCGCTCCGACTCGAACTTCGTGCGGTGGTACGGCGTGCGCAGGCGCTGGCCGGCGTCGAACATGTCCTCGGTGAACTTGCCGTGGTAGTCGCCGGCGACCGCGACCGAGGAGACGTGATGCAGGCACCCGGCGCGGATCCGCGCGGCCAGCTCGATGACGTGCCGCGTGCCGTCCACGTTGGCGATCGTGCTGGTCTCGTCGTCGGCGGTGAGGTCGTAGAGCGCCGCGAGGTGCACGACGTGGTCGACAGCGCCGGTGAGGCGCTCGAGCGCGTCGGCGGCGATCCCCAGCCCCGGTCGGGTGACGTCACCCATCACGGTCTTGATCTTCTCCGGATTGGGCCACTGGCCGGCCCGCCGCGCCAGCCGGTCCTGGGACTGCTCGCGGACCAGCAGCCACACCGTGCCGGTGTCCTCGCGGGGCAGGATCTCCTCGACGAAGTGCCTGCCGATCAACCCGGTCGCTCCGGTCACCAGATACGTCGCCATGCCTCGAGCCTCCCACCGATCGGTCCCCCTCGAAGAACGAGCGCCCGCCCGGCGTCGATACGGGTGACATCCCTTGCGGTTGGCAATGACAACCACTACCACTAGAGGCGACCCTTCCGCCGCCAAGAAGGAGTACCGATGTCCCTGGACGTACCCGCCGCCCTGCTGGACCGCGCCGAGCGCGGCGAGGTCGACGACGCGGAGTTCGTGGCGTGCGTGCGCGACTCGCTGCCCTACGCCTGGAAGGTGATCAGCTCGGTCGCCGCTTCGGTCGGCGACGGTGCCCCGTTCGCCGACCACGCCGTCCCCCCGCCGAGCGAGGCCGAGCGCGGGCAGCTGTTGCGCGCGCTGGCCTCCGACGCGATCCGCGGCGGGCTCGAGCGGCACTTCGGCGTGAAGCTCGCCTTCCAGAACTGCCACCGGGTCGCGGCGTTCCGTCCGTCCGCTGTGGACAGTGAGGCGTACCTCGCGTTCGTCTCCCCGCGCGGCCAGCTGCTCAACCAGAGCCCGGAGCTGCGCGACTGCTGAGCGGCGACCCGGAAGCGGGGCCGCGCCGACCCGGGTGCGATAATGGTATCGATAATCGATACCGATAGGAGTCGGTGCGTTGAAGATCGCTTTCGTCGGCAAGGGTGGCAGCGGGAAGACCACGCTGGCGTCGCTGTTCGCCAGGCACGCGGCCGCGTCGGGCGCCCAGGTGCTCGCGCTTGACGCCGACATCAACCAGCATCTGGCCGCCGCGCTGGGAATGCCGGAGCCGGCGCCGCTGAGCGCGCACCTGCCGCTGATCAAGGAGTACCTGCGCGGCGCCAACCCGCGGATCGCCAGCGCCGCGTCCATGATCAAGACGACGCCACCGGGCGCGGGGTCGCGGCTGGTCCGGCCGGACGAGGACAACCCGATCTACCGGGCGTGCGTGCGGTCGGCCGGCGGTGTGCGGCTGGCCGTCGCCGGGCCGTTCACCGAGGAGGATCTCGGCGTTGCCTGCTACCACTCCAAGGTCGGCGCCGTGGAGCTGCTGCTCAACCACATGGTGGACGGGCCGGGGGAGTACGTCGTGGTGGACATGACCGCCGGGGCCGACTCGTTCGCCTCGGGGTTGTTCACCCGGTTCGACGTCACGTTCCTGGTCTGCGAGCCGACCCTGCGCAGCGTCGGCGTCTACCGGCAGTACCGGGAGTACGCCAAGGACTACGACGTGCGCATCGCGGTGATCGGCAACAAGGTCGAGAACGCCGAGGATCTGGCGTTCCTGCGCGAGCACGTGGGCGGGCACCTGCTTGCCTCGCTCGGCCGGTCGCGGTTCGTGCGCGCGATGGAGCGCGGCGACGTGCGGCCGATCGGCGAGCTCGAGCCGGACAACGCCGGCGCGCTGGCCGCCATGCGCGACCTGGTCGACGTCGTGCCCAAGGACTGGGCGAAGTTCCAGCGCCAGGCGGTGGAGTTCCACCTGCGCAACGCAAGGGCCTGGGGCAACGACCGGACCGGCGTGGATCTGGCCGATCAGGTCGACCCGGACTTCCTACTCGATCTGCGCCTTGGCCATGGCGCCGCGGTCGGCGAGCACGGCGGGGTCCTGCAGCCGTAGCCACTCGATGACCTCGGAGTACGTGGCGCAGACCGTCTCCGGCTTGACGCAGACCTCGGCCATGAACCGCTCGGCCGCGGCGGTGAACGCGCCGCCGGCCCAGTCGTTGAAGTGGTTGCCCACCACAAGGGGCGCGCGGTTGCCGGCGAGCACCGCCTCGTACGCGGCGCGGTAGGTGTCCAGGGTGATCGTGGTGAACTCGGCGCTGCGCGACGGGTCGTCCCTGGCGCGGTTCATGGCGTACCAGAGGTTGTAGTCCATCATGATCACTTTGCGGTTCTTCAGGGCCGGCACCCGCACCAGCGGCATCCAGAACTGCCACACGCCGTGCTTGCGCTCCGGCCAGGCGATGCCGTCGGAGATCTGGCTGGCGTCGTAGGTCATGCCGCGCCGGCCGAGCACGGGCAGCAGCTCGTCGAACCGGCCCTCGAGGCACGGTGTGCGGCCACCCTTGATCATGTTGCCGGCGATGCGCAGGCCCTGCCCGGTGGCGCCGTGCAGGAACCGGAAGAACTGGTCGAGCTCGCCGGTCCACTGCTCGGCAGACCAGGTGCCGACGCTGGGCTCCTGGCCCTTGCAGAAGTGCCCGTTGTAGTGGGTGCCGATCTCGTGGCCCGCCTCGACCGCGGCGTTGAGGTCGGCGATGCGGGTGCGCACCTCGTCGGCAGAGCCGCCGAAGCCGATCGCCGAGTCGCCGGGCGCGTGGCCGGGTGCGGTGTAGTCCTGCTTGCGGTCGTGGGAGAGCAGGTAGGTGCCGGACAGGAAGCCGGTGACGTGCGCGCCGACGGACCTCGACGTCTCGAGCACACGCTGCCAGTGCCCGTGGGATCCGGCCCCGTCAAAGGAGAACAGCACGAACTGGGGCGGTTGCTCGCCGGGCGCCAGCGCGTGCATCCAGGCCGGCGGGGCCGGCGCGGGCGGCTCGGAGCCCTGGCCGGCGTGGCCCTCGGGTGGCACCGTGCCGAGCACGATCAGCATCAGGAAGCTGAGCCCGAGCGCGCCGCCGACAACGATGGTTCCCCACCGTCTTCGCGTTCTCATGTCATCTACCCCTGGGGACCGGGTGACCCACCGTAGCGTTGATCGACTTCGGTTCCGGGGAGCGACACGATCAGGCGTCATCAATTGGACGGAAACGATGTGTTCACGTGATCACCGGGTGTCGGGAGGTCTACTGTGACCGAGGTGCGCGAAGGTGAGTAAAGTCGGCTTTACCCCGACGGGAACCGGCCGGCACGGTTGGTCGTTGGACCCGGTGAAGGCGCCATCAGGCTCCAGGAGGATCAGGTGCGTTCTACGAGCAATCCCGCGTTCCGCAACCTGCCGGTAGGCGGGTTCGGCGGTGGCTATGCGGGCTTCCAGCCCCAGGCACAGGGCTACCCGGCAGAGCCGGGTTACGGCGGCTACCAGGCGCCGCCGACCGTCGGCGACCGGCCCATGACCGTCGACGATGTGGTGACCAAGACCGCCATGACGCTGGGCCTGGCGCTGGTGGTCGGCGTGATCACGGCGATCGCCGTGCTCTCGGAGACCATCAACCCGTTCCCGCCGATGATCATCGGCCTGCTGGCCGGGCTGGTGCTGTCGCTGGTCGTCATCTTCAAGAAGAGCGTGAGCCCCGGGCTGATCCTGGCCTACTCGGCGGCCGAGGGCCTGTTCCTCGGCGCGATCACCGGGGTGTTCGAGTACATCTACCCGGGCATCGCGTTCCAGGCGATCCTCGGCACCGCGTTGGTGTTCGGCACGATGCTGGTGGTCTACCGGACCGGCGCGGTCAGGGTGACGCCCAAGCTCACCCGGTGGGTCATCGGCGCCACCGTCGGCGCCGCCGGCCTGATGCTGATCAACTTGCTGCTCAACGCGTTCAACGTGGACATCGGAGTGCGCGGTCCGACGCCGCTGGGCTACGTCATCAGCCTGCTGTTCATCGGCATCGCGGCGTTCAACCTGCTGCTCGACTTCGACATGGCCGACCAGATGATCCGCGCCGGCGCCCCGTCCAAGATGGCGTGGTACGTCGCCTTCGGCCTCATGGTCACCCTGGTCTGGCTGTACCTCGAGATCCTGCGACTGCTCTCCTACCTCAACAGCGAATAGACATCGCCCAAGGAGACGGGGGGGGGGGGGGGGG
>NZ_DASZCQ010000197.1:0-15779 GCF_035942955.1 Actinophytocola sp.
GGTGACGCCTGCGTGGCCGCGCTCGCCGCCGGTCTGGCCGCCGACGCGCCGTGGCCGCGGCTGCTGGCCGAGGCGGTCGCGCTGTCCGCGGCGGCGGTCGCCGCACCGGTCGCCGGCGACGTGGACCTGCCCACCTACCGCCGGCTGCGGCCGGGCGTCGTGCTGGAAGAGCTCCATGCTCACGCCGACCGGTGAGCTCATGGCCGCCGCGGCGGCGCGCTCGCGGGGCGTCGGGGCATTCAACGTGATCATGCTCGAGCACGCCGAGTCGCTGGTGGCCGGGGCCGAGGCGGCCGGCGCCCCGGTGATCCTGCAGATCAGCCAGAACGCGGTGCGCTACCACGGCGCACTGGAGCCCCTGGCGCTGGCCACCCTGGCCGTGGCGCGGGCCGCCGCCACACCGGTCGCCGTGCACCTCGACCACGCGACCGACGTCGACCTGGTGCACCGGGCGGTCGCGCTCGGCTTCGGCTCGGTCATGTACGACGCGTCCCCGATGTCCTATGTGGACAACGTGGCCGCGACGGCGAAGGTGGCCGACTACTGCCACGACCACGGCGTGTTCGTCGAGGCCGAGCTGGGCGAGGTGGGCGGCAAGGACGGCGTGCACTCCCCCGGCGCCCGCACCGATCCGGCCGAGGCCCGCGACTACGCGGCAGCCACCGGCGTGGACGCGCTCGCCGTCGCCGTCGGCACCTCGCACGCCATGCTCACCCGGGACGCCGCCGTCGACCTCGAGCTGATCGCCCGCCTGCGCGCGACCGTGCCGGTCCCCCTCGTCCTGCACGGCTCCTCCGGCGTCCCCGACCCCGATCTCACCCGCGCGGTGGAAGCCGGCATGACCAAGATCAACATCGGCACCCGCCTGAACGCCGTGTTCACCCGCGCCGTTCGCGGCTACCTGGCCGACCACCCGGACATCGTCGACCCCCGCACATATCTGCGCCCGGCCCGAGCTGCCATATCCGCCGAGGTCGCGCGCATTCTCACGGTAATCAGGGCGACGAATTAGGCGGCAGCGGGCCCGCCGGTAGGGTTAGGGTGGTTGATGCGGCGTGGGGCGATGCGCGCATGACGAGAGGGACTGGGGAATGACTTCGAGGTTGGAATTCGGGCTGCTCGGCGACCTGGAGATCACCAACGGATCGGAACGCATCGAACTGGGGTCGGGGAAGCTTCGGGTGCTGCTGGCGACGTTGTTGTTGCGGGCAAACCACACCGTGTCCGTGGACGAGTTGGTCGACCGATTGTGGGGTGCGCACGCGCCAAAGGGCGCGCGGACGACGATGCAGACGTACGTTATGCGGCTGCGGCGCGTTCTTGGCGACGATGGCGCCGAGCCCGAACTGATCCATACCCGGCCGGGCGGTTATCTGATCGGTATTCGGCCGGAACAGCTGGATCTCCACCGATTCCGGGAGCTCATCGAGCGGGAGACGTTCCACGAGGCGCTGCGGCTGTGGCGGGGGCCGGCGCTGGTCGACGTCCCGTCCGAGTCGCTGCGGCGCGACGAGGTCCCGCGGCTCGCCGAGGAGCGGCTGCAGGCGCTCGAGCGGCGCATCGAGCTCGACCTCCGGCAGGGTCGCCACCGGGAGCTCGTGGTGGAGCTGGCGGCGCTGACCAGGGAGCACCCGCTGCGGGAGCGCTTCTGGCTGCAGCTCATGCTGGCGCTGTTCCGGTCCGGGCGGCAGGCCGAGGCGCTCGAGCGCTACCGCGAGGTCCGCGACCTGCTGGTCGAGGAGCTCGGCGTGGAGCCGGGCGCCGAGCTGCGCGCGCTGCACGCGGCGATGCTGCGCGAGGACCCGAGCCTGCACGCGGCCGAGCAGACCCGGACCGGGGGGCCACCGGACGACCGGGCCTGGTGGGCGACGGCGAGCGGGCCGTGGTCGCGGGGCTGGGGCCGGTGCGGCTGGCAACGCGCCCGCGGCCGTGACCGGTGGGCGCGGGCCTGGCCCACCCCGGCCGGCCCACGGCGCTGACCGGGCTTCGGTGCTACCTTCCTGTGCCGCCGACCACGCCGAAGGGGGCCGGACCGAGCGGATGACCGATATGCCGTACTTCCGGCTCCTCGGCGACTTCGAGGCCACCCGGCGGGGCGAGCCGCTTCCGGTGCCGGCCGGCCGGTTGCGGGTCCTGCTGGCGACGCTGCTGTTGCGGGCCAACCGGACCGTGCCGGTCGAGGCGCTGATCGACCGGCTGTGGGACGGCGCCGCGCCCCGCCGGGCCCGCGGCAGCCTGCCCACCTACGTCATGCGGTTGCGCAAGGCGCTCGGCGACGACACCAGGTCGCCGACGCTGATCCACACCCGGCCGGGCGGCTACCTGATCGAGGTGGGGGTCGACCAGGTGGATCTGCTGCGGTTCCGGGACCTGGTCGAGCGCGCGGCCGGGCTGGACCCGGCCGCCGCCGCGGCGGCCCTGCGCGAGGCGCTGGCGCTGTGGCGCGGGCCGGCGCTGGCGGGCATCCCGTCCGAGCAGCTGCGCCGCGACGAGCTGCCGCAGCTGACCGAGGAGCGGCTGGGCGTGCTCGAGCGGCGCATCGAGCTCGATCTCCGGCTGGGACGCCGGAACGGCCTCGTCGCCGAGCTGTCCGCGCTGGCCAGGGACCACCCGCTGCGCGAGCGGTTCTGGGGCCAGCTGATGCGGGCGCTGTCGGCATCCGGGCGGCAGGCCGAGGCGCTCGAGCGCTTCCGGGAGGTCCGCGGCCTGCTGACCGCCGAGCTCGGCATCGAGCCGGGTCCGGAGCTGCAACGGCTGCACGAGCGGATCCTCAGGGGGGAGCCGGAGGCCTGCTCAATCCGTCCACAATGGACTGCTCCACGCCAGCTCCCCGCCGACGTCGCGTCGTTCACCGGCCGCGCGTCCAGCATGGCCACTTTGGACGGTCTGCTGTCCGGACCGGATACGGTCGCCGCGATCCACGGTCCTCCCGGGGTGGGCAAGACCGCGCTGGCGGTCCGCTGGAGCCACCGGATGAGCCGCCACTTCCCGGACGGCCAGCTGTACCTCGATCTGCGCGGCTTCGACCCCGACCGGCCGCCGGCCGATCCCGGTGACGCGCTCGGCCAGTTCCTCCGCGCCCTCGGCGTGCAGCCGGTGCAGATCCCGCACGACCTCGAGGAGCGGTCGGCGCTGTACCGCTCCACCGTTGCGGGCCGGCGCATGCTGGTGCTGCTGGACAACGCCGCGACGGCCGACCAGGTCCGGCCGCTGCTGCCGGGATCGCCGTCCTGCCGGGTGCTGGTCACCAGCCGCAACCAGCTCACCGGGTTGGTGGCTATCGACGGCGCGCGGGAGCTCACGCTCGACGTGCTCACCCCGGCGGAGTCGTTGGCACTGCTGGACACCATGCTCGGCAGCGAGCGGGTGCGCGCGGAGCCGAAGGCGGCCGCAGAGCTCACCGAGCTGTGCGGCCACCTTCCGCTCGCGCTGCGCGTCGCGGCCGGAAAGCTGGTCATCCGGCCGCGGCAGCGCATCGCCGACTCGGTGGCCCGGCTGCGCGACGGCGCCCGCCTGTCCGCCCTCGAGTTGGAGGGCGACCGGCGCGGGGCCGTGCGGGCCGCGTTCGACCTGTCCTACCTGGCGCTCAAACCCGACGAGCAGCGCATGTTCCGCCGGCTGGGTCTGGTCCCGGGGCCGGACGTCACCCCGGCGGCCGCCGCCGCCCTCGTCGCGGCGCCCGAACCGGCCACGGTGCGCCGGCTCGACCGGCTGGTCGCCGCGCACCTGGTGGACTGCCCCGCCCCGGGCCGGTTCCGGCTGCACGACCTGATCCGGCACTATGCGCGGGAGCGCTGCGCGGCCGACGAGTCCACATCGGACACCACGGCCGCGGTGCGCCGGCTGTTCGACTGGTACCTGACCACCACGCAGGAGGCCGTGCACCTGACTCACCCGTACAGCCCGCATCTGGAGGAGCACTCCGGCGAGCCCACCACGTTCGCCGATCGCACGCAGGCGTGGGCCTGGTTGGACGCCGAGCGCCCCAACCTCACCGCCGCCGTCGGCGACGCGCTCGACCGCGGCCTGCTCACCACGGCGCTGCGGCTCGCCGACACCCTCCGCGGTTACTTCGGCGCCCGGGCCCACCTCGGCAGCGACTGGCGGGCTCTGATCCACAGTGGACTGATTGCGGCCGGGAAGCTCGACGACGACCGGGGGCGGGCGGCCATGTACCTCAACCACGCCATCGCCCGCTACGCGCTGGGGGATCTGCCGGGGTACCTGGACCACAGCCGTCGGGCCCACGGGCTCGCCAGCCGGGTCGGGTGGACGAAGGGCGCCGCCAGGGCGCTGGCCTACCTCGGGCAGGGTCACATGGAGCTCGGCATCCTCCCGGAGGCGCTGGAGTTCCTCGAACGGTCACACGTGCTGATGGCGGCGGAAGGTTCGCTGCCCGACCTGTCCCACATCTACCTCATCCTCGGCTTCACCTACCTGGACCAGGGGCTGCTGGACGAGGCCGTGGGCTACTTCGGCAAGTCCCTCGAGATCGGCCGGAAGCTGGACTCGCTGCCGAGACAGTGCTCCGCCCTGCACGGCCTTGGCACGGCCAAGGCGCAACTCGGCGAGGCGGCCGCGGCCACGGCCAGCTTCACCGAGTGCCTGCGTGACTCCAGGGTGCTGGGCAACCGGGACCTGGAGGCGATCAGCCTGGCCTTCCTGGCCGAGCTCAGCGCCGGCGCCGGCGACCCGGCCGCGGCGGCGGACCTGCTTGCGCGGGCCCTCGCCATCGTCGACGTCGGCACGACCTACCACTGGGTCGCGGCCGCCGTGCGCAACGCCGCCGGCCGCACCGCCCTGCGGCTCGGCGCGGCCGGCGACGCCGTGGCCCGGCATCGCGACGCGCTGGAGACCGCCAGGAGGAGCGGTTACCGCTACTACGAGACCGAAGCCCTGCTGGGTCTGGCCGACGCGCACCGGCACACCGGCCGCCTCGACGACGCACGGGACCTCGCGCGCGAGGCGCTCGCCATCGCCGAGGAGGCCGGCTTCCGACTGCTCGTCACGACCGCCCGGCGGATGTTCCGATCAGCCCCCGACGACCGGCAGTAACCTCTGCCGCCATGCCCGTCAGTACAGCGCTACATACTCATTCGTGCAGTAGCACCGGAAGTACTGAATGAGCTTGGCCCCATTCGCGTCGTCGCCACCGGTGACGTTGATAACCTTGCCGCTGCTGTACGCCTGGACCCAGTAGA
Organism: Actinophytocola sp.; assembly: GCF_035942955.1. Classification (GTDB taxonomy): domain Bacteria; phylum Actinomycetota; class Actinomycetes; order Mycobacteriales; family Pseudonocardiaceae; genus DASYTH01. The sequence goes on from NZ_DASZCQ010000197.1 coordinate 5,202, forward strand.
ACGGAGTCGGCACGTTCGCGTCAGCCCAGAACACGAAGTACTCGTTGGCGTAGTCGCCGCACGTGTACTGGATGACCGGGGCTCCATCGGCGCCGCTGCCGCCTTGGATGTTGACGCACAGCCCGCTGTACGCGTTGCGAATTCGGAAGAAGTCGTACCCACCGGCGGTGAACCCGTAATCGAGGAACCACAGCTCGTTCGTCTGATCGACGCAGCTCCACTGATCGAGCCAGGTTCCGCTGACCGTCGAGTAGTTGGGGTTGTCGATGCATTTCAAGGAGTCGGCGAACCATAGGTGGACCGCGGCCAGGGGCCGCACCGACGACGCCTTGAGGCTGACGGCGTCTTTCGGGATCCCCATGCTTCCGACCGGGGAAGGATCGGGTCTCGCGGCGCTCGCCGGAGCGGCCAGCAGTAGGGTGACCGCACCCAGGAGCATGGCGGCGATCAGCGCTCTTGTCTTCTTCACATCCGTGTCCTCTCATCCATCGAGGCGACCGGGGCGATTCGCCCGATCCGGATGTGACACTGGTCGTCGCGGTTCACATATCGCTCACAAACCGGCGACGCCGGCCAGCGATCAGCCCCCGACGACCGGCAGTAGCTTCGGCCGCCACACCCCGTCGTGCGCCCTTGCGGTGGCCTGGCGCTCCGGCGGGACCTCGCCGTAGGTGGTGGTGCGCTGGCGGGCCGGGCGCCCGGCAGCCGCGGCAAGGGCCTCGAGGGCGGCGATGGTCTTGTAGCTGCCGTTCTCCGACCCGGCCATCCGGCTGATCGTCTCCTCCATCAGGGTGCCGCCCAGGTCGTTCACCCCGCCGCGGAGCACCTCCACCACACCCTCGTCGCCCAGCTTCACCCAGCTGGTCTGGATGTTGGCGATCCGGCCGTGCAGCAGCAGCCGGGCCAATGCGTGCACCGCCCGGTTCTCCAGCCGCGTCGGCCCGGGGCGGGCGATGCCGGCGAGGTACAGCGGCGCGTTGGTGTGCACGAACGGCAGCAGGACGAACTCGGTGAACCCGCCGGTGCGCTCCTGCAGCCGCGCGATCAGCTTGAGATGCGCGACCCAGTGCGACGGGTTGTCCACGTGGCCGTACATCATCGTCGAGGAGGTCGGGATGCCGAGCGCGTGCGCGGTGGTCACGACCTCGATCCAGGTGGCGGTGGGCAGCTTGCCCTTGGTCAGGATCCAGCGCACGTCGTCGTCGAGGATCTCCGCGGCCGTGCCGGGCAGCGAGTCCACCCCGGCCGCCCTGGCCTCGACCAACCAGTCCCGAATGGACAGATTGGCCCTGCTGGCCCCGTTGACCACCTCCATCGGCGAGAACGCGTGCACGTGCAGCCCCGGCGCGCGGCGCTTGACCTCGGCGGCGATGTCGAAGTAGGCCGTGCCGGGCAGATCCGGGTGGATGCCGCCCTGCATGCACACCTCGGTCGCGCCCACGCTCCACGCCTGCTCGGCCCGCTCCCCCACCTGCTCGAGCGACAGCGTGTACGCGTCGGCGTCGGTGCGCCGCTGGGCGAACGCGCAGAACCGGCAGCCGGTGTAGCAGACGTTGGTGAAGTTGATGTTCCTGGTGACCACGTAGGTCACCACGTCCCCCACGGTGTCCGCCCGGACGTCGTCGGCCAGCCGGGCAAGGGCGTCGATCTCGGCGCCGGGCGCGGCCGACAGCAGCGTCAGAGCGTCCGAATCGGACAGTCCACTCGGGTCGGACTCGGCGTGCCGCAGCGCGGTCAGGAACTCCGGCCGCACGCCGTCGGCCGGTGCGGAGGCAACGCGCCGCTGCGGTCCCACCCGGGACCGCAGCTCCTCCCAGTCCCCGTACACGGAGTCGAAGTCGTCGCGGCGGTCACCGCTGCGCCCGGCGCTGTCGATCGTGGCGTACAGATCCGTGCGGCCGGACTCCGCCAGCGCCACCTCCGGTTCCTGCCACGGAATGCCCACCGGCTCCCGCCCCTCCACCGCGAGGCCGGTCCCCGGGTCGGCCAGCGCCGCGACGTGCGGGCGGATCCGCGGATCCAGCCACGGCTCCGGGCGCAGCACGTACTCCGGGTAGACCGGAAGCCGCTCGGCCAGCGTGAAGCCGGCGCCGCCGGTGCGCGCGGCGAGCTCCGCCAGCCGCGGCCACGGGCGTTCCGGGTTGACGTGGTCCGGGGTCACCGGCGACACCCCGCCCCAGTCGTCGATCCCGGCGCGCAGCAGCAGCTCGAACTCGTCGCCGATCAGGTTCGGCGGCGCCTGGATGCGCATCTTCGGCCCGAGGATCAGCCGCGCCACGGCGACCGTGGCGGCCAGCTCGGCGGCCTCGAGGTCGGGCATGCCGCGCATCGCGGTATCCGGCTTGGCGCGGAAGTTCTGCACGATCACTTCCTGGATGCCGCCGTACGCGCGGGCCACCCTGCGGATGGCGAACAGCGAGTCCACGCGTTCGGCCAGGGTCTCGCCGATGCCGATCAGAATGCCGGTGGTGAACGGGATCGCCGAGCGGCCGGCGTCCTCCAGCACCCGCAACCGGACCGCAGGCGCCTTGTCCGGCGAGCCGTAGTGCGGGCCACCGGGCTGCGACCACAGCCGCTCCGCCGTGGTCTCCAGCATCATCCCCATCGACGCCGCCACCGGCTTGAGCCGCTGCAGCTCGGTCCAGCTCAGCACCCCGGGGTTGAGGTGCGGCAGCAGCCCGGTCTCCTCGAGCACCTTGATCGCCATCGCCCGCACGTAGGACAGCGTGTCGGCGTACCCGGCCTCCTCGAGCCACGTCCGGGCCGCCGGCCACCGCTCCTCCGGCCGGTCGCCGAGCGTGAACAGCACCTCCTTGCACCCCTGCGCCGCGCCCGCCCTGGCAATGTCGAGGACCTCGTCGGGGCTCAGGTACGCGGCCGGCAGCCGGTGCGGGACCGTGGCGAACGTGCAGTAGTGGCAACGGTCCCGGCACAGCCTGGTGAGCGGGACGAACACGCTGCCCGAGTACGTGATCACGCCGGGCCTGCCGGCGGCGACCAGCCCGGCGTCGCGCACCCGGGCCGCCGCGGCGAACAGCGCCTCGAGCTGCTCCCCGCGGGCGTGCAGCAGCACCTCGGCCTCGACCGGATCCAGCGTGACGCCGTCCCGCGCCCGCCGAAGCGCGCGGCGGAGGGACGCCTCGGTGGGTACGAACCCCTCGGTCACGATGGGTAACCTCCCACGATCAGGCTGCCGACCTGACCCAACCTATCCACGATCACCGACCCTCCGCCGTGTGACGCCCGTCGCTAGATCCCCAACCGAGCACCGCTCCCCTTCATTCCGGCAGCCGAACTGGACAGCTCCTAGCCAGGTCCAGGCCACTGTGCGCACGCACCCTCCTCCGGTGCGTGAGATCCGGTAGCTAACGCAGTGCGCACCCAACCGCCGATCGCCCGCTCGAGGAACGATGGTCACGGAGCCCCGGGGTCAGCTCCCCGCCCTGTCGTCCGAGCAACTCGCGGCGTTCCGGAGGGCCGGGCAACCCCGGTCCTACCGTCAGGGCGACCGGATCGTCGGCGAGGGCGACCGGTCGGTGTTCGTGGTCGTCATCGAGAGCGGAAAGGTCAAGGTGGAGGCCGCGGAATCGGAGACCGGCAAGAGCTCCGTGCTGACCCTGCGCGGCGCCGGCGACCTGATCGGCGAGTTCGGCTGCATCGACGAGGGGCCGCGGTGCGCCTCGGTCATCGCGCTGACTCCGGTGCAGGCGCGCATCATCCCCTCGGCGCAGTTCCACCGGCTGCTGAAGACCCGCGGCGACATCCTGTTCACCCTGCTGCGCATCGTGATCGCGCGCGTGCGGGAGTCCGACCGGCGTCGGGTCGAGCTGGGCGCCTACTCACCGATCGGCAGGGTCGGCCGGATGCTGCTCGAGTTCGCCGAGCAGCACGGCGAGCCGGACGGCGACGGATCAATCAAGCTTCACCTGTCCCAGCGGGATGTCCAAGGCGCCGCCGGCGTGTCGAAGAAGACCGTGTCGCGCGCGTTTCGGGACTTCACCAGGCATGGAGTGATCTCGATGGGCCGCGGGGAGATCGTGATACGTGATCTTGCCCTGTTGCGCACCATCGTCACGCCCGACCAAGTTTGACCCGGCGGAGTCAACTGACCCCTCACTGCGTCGTCGACAGCGCTTTCATGGCAGCAGCAGAAAACGTCCATGATTTGGAGAGTTCATGTCAACTCTGCCCATCCACTACGCCCTGGCGGCGGTGGATATCGACGGGTTCGGCACCCGCAGCGACGCCGATCAACAGTGGTTGCGCGACCGCATGTACGAGCTGCTGAGGGACGCGGCGGACGGTGCCGGCATCTGCTGGAAACGGTGCCACAGGGTGGATCGGGGCGACAGCGTCGTGCTGCTGATTCCCGCCCAGGTGAGCAAGGTGACCGTCGCCGGGGGGTTCGTCCGGGAGCTGCGCGCCGGTCTGCGCACGCACAACCGGCGCAGCCGGGAGCCGGTCGCCATGCGGCTGCGGATGGCCCTGCATGCGGGCGAGGTCAGCGACGACGGCAAGAACTGGGTCGGCACCGAGCTGAACACCGTGTGCCGGCTGGTCGATCTGCCACAGCTCCGCCAAGCGCTGACCGGCGCGGATCTGGCTCTGTGCGTGTCCGACCTGTGGTTTCGAACCGTGATCCAGCAGCATCCCGGCCTCGTCGATCACCTCCGCTATGTCCCGATCGTGGTTCAGGTCAAGGAACTTGACGGCCGGGCCTGGCTGCGCCTGCCGGATCTCGCCGAGCCACCCGGGAACGACCTCCACCTGGCAAGTTAGCGCAACGGCGCCACCGTGACCGCACGGTGGGGAGGGCTACAGTCGGCGCATGGATCATGTTGCGGAGCGGTGTCACCGGGTCCTCGAGCCATTGCATGCGATGATCAACTTTGCGCCGGAGCTGCAGGAGCTGATGACCGGGATCGGGCTGAAGCCGGGCCGGATGTGCGCGCTGGCCAGCCGGGTGGCCCCGCTGGGGGCGGTCACGCTCGGCGCGGTGTCCGGGGTGTTCTACACGTTCAACCCCGAGCTGATCGCGCGCCTCGTTCCGCCGGCGTGGACCCTGGCGAGCCCGGAAACCATTGTGGCCACACGGTTCGAGGCGGTGGACGCCGCGCTGCGCCGGTTGCTCGGGCCGGAGACGATCTCCTCGCCGGAGCTGGCCGAGGCGGCGACCCTGGCACGGGAGGCCGCCGACGGCTGCGTCGCCGACGGGCGGCCGATGTACGCCGCGCACGCCCAGCTCGACTGGCCGGCCGAGCCGCACGTGGCGCTGTGGCATGCCGTCACCCTGCTGCGGGAGTTCCGCGGCGACGGCCATGTGGTCGTGCTCGTCGGCCACGGCGTCGACGGCCTGCCCGCGCTGATCACGCACACCGCGACCGGCGGCGGCTTCGTCGTGCCGGCGGCCAAGAAGCTGCGCGGCTGGTCCGACGAGCAGTGGGACGAGGCCGCCGAGCGGCTGCGCCAGGACGGGGTGATCGACGAGGCCGGCCGGCTCACCCGGCGCGGAACCGCGCTGCGCCAGGAGCTCGAGGACGGCACGAACCGGCTCGCCGAGCGCCCATGGACGCGACTCGGTCACGACAAGGCCGAACGCCTGCACGACCTCGGCGCGGCCCTGAGCAAGCAGATCGTCGCCGCCGGCGCCTTTCCGGACGGCATCTTCGCCGACCCCCGCTTCACCAACCGATGATCGCCCGCATCTGGCGCGGCTGGGCGCCCGCCGAGACCGCGGACGACTATCAGCGCCACTACGAGGCCGACGTGGCCCGGCAGCTGCGCACGGTGGCCGGCTTCCGCGGCGCCCGGCTCCTGCGCACGGACGACGGCCCCGAGGTCCTGTTCACCTCGATCACCTTCTTCACCGACCTCGACGCCGTCCGCGCCTTCGCCGGCGACGACCTCGATCTCGCCGTGCTCGAGGACGCGGCCCGCCGGGCACTGTCGCGGTGGGACGAACGCGTCTCACACCACGAGGTTGCCCTTGACCTCTAGTTAGGTCGAGGTCGAAGACTGCGTCCATGCGAGCCGTGCGGGTGGACGAGTTCGGCGGTCCCGAGGTGCTGGTGCCGAGAGAGGTTCCCGACCCGGTGCCCGGGGCGGGGCAGGTGGTCGTCGCGGTGGCCGTCGCGGACACGCTGTTCGTCGAGACGCGGATCCGCAGCGGATGGGGCGGCGAGTACTTCCACGTGACGCCGCCGTACGTGCCGGGGTGGCGGGGTGGCCGGAACGGTGCTGTCCGCCGGGCCGGGTGTCGATTCGGCACTGATCGGCCGGCGGGTGATCACCAGGACCGACCGGTACGGCGGCTACGCCGAGCGGGCGGTCGCGGACGCGTCGCGGCTGGTGGCCGTGCCCGACGGGATGGACCTGCGCGAAGCGGCGGCGCTCATCCACGACGGGCTCACCGGGATGGCGCTGTTCGAGGCGGCCGGCATCCAGCCCGGCGAGTGGGTGCTGATCACCGCGGCGGCGGGCGGCATGGGGGTGCTGCTCGTGCAGCTGGCGCACGCGGCCGGCGGCCGGGTGATCGGCACCGCTCGGGGCAAGCGGAAGCTCGACCTGGTGGACGAGCTGCGCGCGGAGGTCGTGCTCGACCACACCGAGCCGGGGTGGGCGCAGCGTGCGCGCGAGGCGACCGGCGGCAAGGGACCCGACGTGGTCCTCGACGGGGCGGGGGGCGAGGTCGGTCTGGCCGCCTCCGAGGTGGCGGCACCCGGTTGCCGGTTCTCCGCGCACGGCGCGGCCGCCGGCGGCTTCGCGCAGGTCGATCCGGACGAGGCCGCGCGGCGCGGGATCACGCTGCGCGGGATCGGGGACATCCACGCCGCGCTCGCCGACGAGCGGCGGCTGACCGGGCGGGCGCTGGCGGAGGCGGCGGCCGGGCGGCTGCGGCCGGTGATCGGGCGGACCTTCCCGCTGGAGCGGGCGGCCGACGCCCACGCCGCGATCGAGGCCAGGGAGGTGCTCGGTAAGACCTTGCTGCTGGTCTAATCGGGGCATGGGCAAGCTCTACGACCGGATCGACGGCCGGCTGCGATCGTTCATCGAGAACCAGAAGGTCTTCTTCGTGGCGACCGCGCCGCTATCCGGGGACGGGCACGTCAACCTGTCCCCGAAGGGCCGCGCCGGCACACTCGCCGTGCTCGACGAGCAGACGGTGGCGTACCTGGACTTCGGCGGCAGCCACGCCGAGACCATCGCCCATCTGCGGGAGAACGGGCGGATCACGTTGATGTGGTGCGCCTTCGAGGGCCCGCCGACGATCGTTCGCTTGCACGGCACCGGCGAGCCGGTCTTCCGCGACGACCCGCGCTTCGCCGAGCTGCTCCCCCACTTCGCCGGCGCCGACGGTCCCGGCCTGCGCGCGATCATCGTGGTGACCGCGCGCCGGATCAGCGACTCCTGCGGCTACGCGGTCCCGCTCATGGACTACCGGGAGGACCGCGACCTGCACGCCCGGTACTTCGGCCGCAAGACCGACGCGCAGTTCGCCGCGTACTGCGCGGCCAAGGAGCACAACCCGGTCAGCATCGACGGCCTGCCCGCGCTGCCGCTTCCGCTGCCAGCCCGCCCGGCTACGTCCTGACGCGTACGCCGCCTCCCCGCCCCGGCGTAGCCAGAAAGCCGTTCCGGCGCCGACGACAGACGCCGCCTCGGCCGGCCATTCTGCTGGTCGGAGGTGAGCACGATGTCGATCACAGCTCAGCTGGGCTCGATGGGCCGGACGCTTCGCCGGTCGTGGACCGACGGCCTGCGGGTGGAGCGGTTCGCCTACGTGGTGAGCGCCGTGCTGTTCGCCAGCGGCCTCGTGCACCTGGCCGTGCTGGTGATCTCCGGCGGCACCTGGACCGGGCCGCTGTCGCTGCGCAAGCCGACCACGTTCGGGCTGTCGTTCGGCCTGACGTTGGCCACCCTCACCTGGGCCACCTCGTTTCTGCGGCTGCGGCCGCGCATCAGGGCCACCCTGCTCGGCGCCTTCACCGCGGCCTCCATCGCCGAGGTGACCCTGGTGTCCACCCAGGCGTGGCGCGGCGTGCCGTCCCACTTCAACTTCGAGACCGGCCTGGACACGGTCATCACCGCGACGCTGGCCGCCGGCGGCGGGGTCATCGTCGTCACGGTCACGGCCTGGACGATCGCCGCGTTCGGCGCGGTGGCCGACGCCCGGCCCAGCATACGGCTGGCCCTGCGGTTCGGGTTCGTGGCGCTGCTGGTCGCGCTCGGCATCGGCGCCGCGATGATCGCCACGGGGACCGTCGCCCGCGCCACCGACCCGCAGGTCGCCTACACCACGGCCGGCGCGCTCAAGCCGGCGCACGCCGTGCCCATGCACGCGATCCTGGTGGTGCCCGCGGTGGCCTGGCTGCTCACGTTCACCCGCTGGCCCGAGCGGTTGCGGCTGCGGATCGTGCGGCTCTGCGTCGCCGGTTACACGCTGCTGACCGCGGTGGTCGTGGTCGAGTCGGTCGCCGACATACCGCCGCTGGCCGCGCCGCCGGTGGCGACCCTGGCGTCGATCCTCGGCCTTGGCGCGGTGCTCGCGGCGGGCGCGGTCACGCTCTACGGGCTGCTGCGGCGCGCGCATCAATAGACTGCCGGCATGGCCTCGAAGACCGGTCGTACCCAGCAGGAACGCAGCGCCGCCATGCGCAGGCGGCTGCTCGACGCGACCGTGGAGTGTCTCGTCCGGTACGGCTACGCGGGCACGACGACAACCAAGGTGACGGAGCTGGCCGGAGTCACCCGCGGCGCCCAGGTGCACCACTTCCCCACCCGCGCCGACCTGGTCGCCGCGGCCGTGCGGCACCTGGCGGCCAAGCGCACCGAGCTGGCCTTCGACAAGATCGACGCGATCCGCCGGGCGGCCGACCCGATCGACGCCGCGCTCGAGCTGATGTGGGAGGTCCATCAGGGCCCGATCCAGTACGCCACGATCGAGATGTGGGTGGCCGCCCGGACCGATCCCGAGCTGCGCAAGCAGCTCACCGCCGTCGAGCCGGACGCGAGGGCGTCGCTGCTGGAGTTCGCGAAGGCGGCCTTCGGGGACTACGCCGCCGATCCCCGCTTCCGGCACATCATGTACACCGCGATGGACACCGTGCGGGGCATACTCCTGTTGGGTGTGTCAATGTCCGATCGATCGGAGCTGGAGGCACGTTGGCAGCGGGCAAAAGCCGACCTTCGCCTACTGGTGGAGGCCGCATTGTCACCCGCTGTCAGCTCGTAGGGGGTGGTGTATCACACAGCGTGTGTGTGGCGATATGGCTCAGGGGCCCGGGGTGCTCGAACTAGACCGCACAGGGGCCGATTCGGTGGAGGCGCACTCGTGACCATCTCCGTTTTCGTCGTGGACGACCACGAGATCGTCCGTCGGGGTATCCGGCAGCTGCTGGACGTCGAGGCGGACATCGAGGTCGTCGGCGAGGCCTCCAGCGCGGCGACGGCGGTCGCCGCCATCCCCGCGGCCCGCCCCCAGGTGGCCATCCTCGACGTCCGCCTGCCCGACGGCGACGGCGTCACGGTCTGCCGCGACATCCGCTCGGCCATGACCCCACCCCCCGCCTGCCTGATGCTGACGTCATACTCCGACGACGAGGCCCTCTTCGGCGCCATCATGGCCGGGGCCGCCGGCTACATGATCAAGCAGGTGTCCGGCAACGACATCGTCTCCGCCGTCCGCACCCTCGGCGCCGGCGGTTCCCTCCTCGACGCCGGCGTCACGGCCACCGTCCTCAACCGCCTCCGCAACGGCCGCTCCGGCGACCCCCGCTACCGCACCCTGTCCCCCCAGGAACGCAAGATCCTCGACCTGATCGCCCTGGGCATGACCAACCGCCAGATCGCCTCCCAGCTCTACCTCGCGGAGAAGACGGTGAAGAATTACGTCTCCACCCTCCTCCACAAGCTCGGCTTCGACCGCCGCACCGAGGCCGCCGTCTACGCCACCCGCCTCCGCCAAGAGCTCCGCGCCGCCACCCTCACCCGCGACTGACCCGCCTCCCGCACCCGGCCGGGGTCCCGCCAAACCCGGCTACGGGAAGGCGCCTCCGCGTAGATCAGTCACGCACCACGGCACCCCACCAACCCGGCGACCCCCAGGCAGCCGGCCTGCACCGGACTCCCGCTCGATCCACAGTTGATCTTCGCGCCGCGCACGACTCCTACCCAGCCCACCACTCCACCGCAGGACCCCGGCAAAGTCGCCAAGATCGCCTCGTGGAAACGACGGCTGGGCTGCGCGCTGCGCGCGCAGCGCGCAGCCGTCGTTTCAACACCCGATCCGGGCGACCTGACCGCCATCTCGGCGATCACGCCGGGACCCTGCCGGGCAGGCCCAACGCTCCGACACCGGCCTCCTCTACCCAGCCCCCACCGCTCCACGGGGGGCGACCCCACGGCCAGTCTACCAGCGGAAACGGCCGTGGAGATCAACGCGTTGACTCATCGAAAATGCCCGGATGGGTGGGTCGTTGCCTCACGTAGGGATGCCCGCGTGGCGGCGTGTCGCCGGTGGCCGGTGGGGTGGGGTGGCTCATCGTGAGCGATGGGATTGACGTTGGGTCAGCGCACGGC
>NZ_DASZCQ010000198.1:0-7653 GCF_035942955.1 Actinophytocola sp.
GGGGGGGCGGGGGGGCCGCGCCGCGACCGCCGCGGCCGGGGTCAGCACCGTGAACTCCGGCGCGGGCCCGGCCGAAGCCGAGGCCGTGCCGGGCAGGGCGCCGGAGATCACGGCTCCCCCGGCCACCGACCCGCCGGCCCGCAACACGCTTCGTCGGGTGATGCTCATGAGGCTCCTTCGGCGGGCTGGCCGTTGATGGTGACCTCGTGCAGCACGAGGTCGTCCACGAACTGGATCGTGTTGGGGTTCCGTACGTTGGTGAAGGTGCTGTTGCTCAGCCGGATGTGGGACATGTGGTCGGTCTCGAGGCCGACCAGGTTGAGCACGGCGCGGGCGCCGTCGATGGTCATCTTCTCGACGCTGATGTCGCGCACGACGACCGGGCGGGTGCCGGCCTGGTTGTTGTAGGCCATGTTGATGAAGATCGCCTCGCGCTCGACGCCCCCACCGCTGAAGTGTCGCAGGTGGACATTCTCGACGAAGCCGCCGCGAAGCTTGTTCGTCTTGATGTACAAGGGATACTTGACCGGGAAGTTGCCGGGGAAGTCCGGTGAGTTGATCACGCAGCGCCGGGCGAACACGTTGCGCACCCCGCCGGACATCTCGCTGCCGACGGTGATCCCGCCCCACCGTCCGGACAACAGGCAGTCCTCGACGAGGATGTTCTGGCTCGGCACACCGACGCGGTGCCCGTCTTCATCCCGGCCGGCCTTGACCGCCACGCAGTCGTCGTTGGTGTTGAACCGGCAGCCGGCGATCAGCACGTTCGCGCAGCACTCCGGGTCGCAGCCGTCGGTGTTGAACAGCGTGCTGGCCACCGTGATGTCCCGCACCGTGACGTTGGTGCACAGCACGGGATGCACCGTCCACATGGCCGGCTCGAGGATGGTCACGTCGCTGATCAGGACGTTGCGGCAGCGGTAGAGCTGGATCATGTTGGGGCGCAGGAAGTGCCCGGCGCCGAACACCCGCGCGGCGACCGGCACGCCCTCGTTGCCCATCCGGCGCAGCGCCTGCTGGTCGGCGCTCTGGCCCCCGCCGGACCGGTACCAGCTCTCCCACGGGCCAAGCGGCGCCTGACCGTCGAGCGTGCCGCGGCCGGTGATCGCGATGTCGTGCTGGTCGAGCGCGTAGACGAACGGCGAGTAGTTGTAGCACTCGGTGCCCTCCCAGCGGGTGAGCACGACCGGGAGGTAGGCCGCCGGATCGGTCTTGAACAGTACCGTGGCACCCTCGCTCACGTGCAGGTTCACGTTGCTGCGCAAGTGGATCGGGCCGGTGAGATACCTGCCGGGCGGCACGAGCACGCGGCCGCCGCCGTTGACGTGGCACTCGGCGATCGCCTGCCGGAACGCCTCGGTGCAGTCGGTCGTGCCGTTCCCGGCCGCGCCGAACCGGGTGATGTCGTAGCTGCGGCGGGGAAACGACGGCGGCCGGACCTGCCAGCGGATCAGCTGCGCCTGGTGCCACGGGTCGGCGGGGTCGGCCGAGGCCACGGTCCCGGGCAGCGCGTTGGCGGCCGCCAGCGCACCACCGGCCATCAGCACGGCGCGTCGGTTGGGTCTCATGTCGGCCTCTCCAGCGAGATCGCGAACAGGTGCGGGCGGGGTGCGGTCGCCGCCGGCAGGGTGATCGAGCGCAGCTCCCGGGTCGGGTCGAGCGCGACGACCTGGTGGAAGATCGCCACCTTGACGTCCCGCGCCCCGGCTCTGGTGTGGTACCGGGTGGTGCGGATCGCCTCGGTCTCGGCAAAGGCCGGGCCGGACTTCCAGTCGGTGAGCCGCAACTGCCCGGCCAGGAACCGCTCCCAGGCGCGGTCCGAGCGCATCCTGTCGTCCACATGGGACGTTTCGGCCGTGGCCGGGGTGGGCAGCGTGCCGGCCGCCACTCCCGCGGCGGCGGCCCCGAGCAAGTCCCGCCGGGACACGCTCATCCCCATGTGCGCTCCCGCAGCTCGGTCAGCGTGCCGGCGGTAGCGGCGTCGAGGCCGTCGAGCCTCAGGTAGAGCGGGAACTCGTCGAGTGTCGCCGCCCGCACGAGCTGCTGTCCGCCCTGGACGATCCGGCCGGCGAACACGTCCAGCCAGCGGCCAGCGGGCAGGTAGACGTCGACCGGCGTCGGCAGGCCGGCGGCGCCGTCGGCCTCGGCCCGGTCCGCGGTCACCGGCACGGCCAGCAGGTGCCGGCCGATCATCATGTGCTGATCCGCCGCCCAGGCCCGGTCGTCGGCCGGGAAGTCGAACCCGAGCGGCCGGGTGATCGGCTCGCCGGTGCGCGCCGAGTGCCGGGCCAGGGCGTACAGGTACGGCGTGATCGCCTCGTGCAGCCGGACCGCGTCGCGGAACCGCCGCACGGTCGCCTCGTCGTAGGTCCACGGCTGGGCGTTCTTGCCCTGGCCGCCGACCTCGAACACCGGCGACACCGCGGAGAACTGCGCCCACCGGGTGAACAGCGTCGGGCTCGGCGCCTCCGGGTTGCCGCCGTTGGCGTACCCGCCGGTGTCGGTGCCCCACACCGGATGCCCGCTCAGCCACGAGTTCATCCCGCGCCGCACGGACAACCGCAGCCCCTCGAACGTGTCGTTGGCATCGGCGCCCCAGAACCCGTGCAGCACCGAGGGGGATCCGGTGTAGCCGGCCCGGAACAGCATCGTGTACTCGTCACCCCAGACCCGGCGCAGCGCGTTGGCGGTGGACTCGGCGTAGAGCACCGGGTAGACGTTGTGGAAGTCGGCGCCGGGTCCGGCGGCGAACCGGGCGTTCTCGAAGTCGGTCTCGTCACCCCGGTCACCCTTGACGAAGTCGACGCCCATCGTGAACAGCGCGCTCAGCTTGGCCTCGAAGTGCGCCCTGGCAACGGGGTTGGTGAAGTCGATGTCGAACCGGTCGGTGCGGCCGGTGTCGGCGACGAACGACCCCGGCGGGTAGCCGGCGTCCGGGCAGGCCACGTTCGCCGCCACCGGCCGGACGAACGACGAGATCCACAGTCCCAACCGGACACCGCGGCGGTGCAGCTCGTCGATCATCGCCTGGGGCTCGGGGAACTGCTGCGGGTCGAACCGCAGGGTGCCGTTGCACGCCCCGCCGTGGGTGGGCGGAGTGCCCGGCACGTCGTTTGCGGTGTTGATCTCCCAGGGGTTGTCGATCCACACGGTCTTCACCGGGAAGCCCCGGGACTGCAGCTGCGCCACGTCGTCGAGCACCTGCTGCTGGCCGCCCGGGTTGATGTCGCGCCAGAAGGTCAGCTCGAGCTGGCGCACCGGCGGCAGCTTCGGCCGCCCGGCGAGCGCGGAGTACGAGCGCACCACCTCGGCCGGCGAGCCGGCGTACACCTCGTAGTCGAGGCGGCTGGCCTTGAAGCACAGCTGGATGCGGTCGGGCACGCCGAGCTGGACCGGGCACGGCGGCGGCGTGGTGACGCAGTGCGGCGGATCGTCGACCGCATTCGGGAAGGCCAGCCGGCCGATCGCGTTGGTGTGCGGGAAGATCGCGTACCCGCGGGAGCTGATGAAGAACGGGCTCGGTGCGGCGCCGCTGTTGCACCGGTTCAGCGTGCCGGCGCCGGTGAACCGCACCTTGTTGAGCAGCACCCGATGGCGCAGGTCGGTGTAGAGGAAGTTGGCGCCCCCGCCGAGGAAGTGCTCGCCGTCGTCGCCGGTCAGCGCCTCGTAGACCTGCGCGACGCCGGTCGGCGGCTGGAAGGTCCACTCCACCCGCAGGCCGCGCGGGGTGCGCCGGACGACCACTTGCGCCCGCCGGTCGGGCTCGTCGGTGGCGACCGTGTACGTGGTGGACCGGCTGTCCCCGCGCCGGTCGATCAGGTCGGTCAGCCGGTGCGTGCTGCCGTCGGCGAGGGCGTAGGCCATCCGCCCGCCGGGGCCCGCGGCCTGTTCCGGGGCGTGACCGACGAGGGGCCGGCCGCCGCGCAGGAAGGTCAATCCGAACGGCGCCCTGTCGACCGTCCATCGAAGCGATTCGACGCCCTCGACCTGCTCCGGAGCGGCCGCCGCGGCCGGGAGCCCGGACGACACGCTTGCCAGAATGCTGAGCGCGGCGACCCCGACCAACGCCGGTCGCCAACCCCTGGGGCGGATCATGATGGCTCCGCCCTCCCCTCCAAAAGTCGGGTGTAAAGGCACGATCGAACCTAGGCAAACGCTTTCCAACCGTCAATAGGCATGTAAAGATCCGATGTATGCGTATGAGGGCACTGATCTCCGCACTGTCCCTACTACTGGGCACGGTGGCCGCCGCCGGGGTGAGCACGGTGGCCGCGCCCCCGCCCGCCGCCGCCCTTCCGGACGGCCAGGCCCTGACCCCGCCGATGGGCTTCAACAACTGGAACGCCACCGGCTGCGCCATCAACGAGACCCTGATCCGGGACACCGCCGACCTGTTCGTCAGCACCGGTCTGAAGGACGCCGGCTACAAGTACGTGAACATCGACGACTGCTGGGCCGAGCTCGACCGCGACCCGGTGACCGGCCGGTACGTGCCGCACCACGAGCGCTTCCCCAGCGGCATCGAGGCGTTGGCCGACTACGTGCACGCCCGCGGCCTCAAGCTCGGCATCTACACCAGCGCCGGCACCCAGACGTGCGCCCGGACCATGCCAGGCAGCCTCGGCCACGAGGACATCGACGCCCAGACCTTCGCCGAGTGGGGCGTCGACTACCTCAAGTACGACAACTGCCACAACCAGAACGTCCCCGCGCTCGAGCGTTACCCCCGGATGCGGGACGCGCTGAAGAAGACCGGCCGCCCCATCGTCTACAGCATCTGCGAGTGGGGCCAGAACCGTCCGTGGGAGTGGGGCGCCGACGTCGGCCACCTGTGGCGCACCACCGGCGACATCAACGACAGCTGGGCCTCGATGCTGTCGTTGTTCAAGTCCAACGTCGTCCTCGCCCCGTTCGCCGGCCCCGGCCACTGGAACGACCCGGACATGCTCGAGGTCGGCAACGGCGGCATGACCGAGCGCGAGTACCGGTCCCACTTCAGCCTCTGGGCCAGCATGGCCGCCCCGCTGCTGATCGGCACCGACCTGCGCCGCGCCACCCCGCAGACGCTGGAGATCCTCGGCAACCGCGACGTGATCGCCGTCGACCAGGATCCCCTCGGCGCGCAGGCGACCGTGCTGCGCAACGACAACGGCCGGTGGATCCTGAAGAAGCCGCTCGCCAACGGCGACATCGCGGTGACCCTGTTCAACGAGACCGAGTCGTCGGCGACGATCGGCACCTCCGCCGCCGAGCTCGGCCTCCCGCAGGGCCCGGCCTACGTCCTGCGCGATCTCTGGGAGCATCGCACCTTCGAAAGCGCCGGCACCTTCGCCACCACCGTTCCCGCGCACGGCACCGTGATGTACCGCGTCTCGCGCGGCGCCGACTGGTGGCGCCAGCCCCCGGCCAGCGGCTTCGGCGTCGACCTTCCCTCCGCCGGCTTCGGCGTCCCTGGCTCCGTGGTCCCCGCCGGGAAACCCTTCACCGCCTCGCTGTCCGTGGCCAACCACGGCCGGCTGCCGATGCTCGAGGCCCGCTTCCAGTTCACCGCCCCGGACGGTTGGGCGGTCCGCCGCCTCGACCCCAACGGCCGGCGCCTGGTCCGGGCCGGCGAAACGGTGTCCACGCGGTACGAGGTGATCCCACCGGCCGCGACCCCGGTCGGCCCGTACCAGCTCGCCGCCACCGTGACCTACCACTCGATCTTCGACGACGAGGTGCACAGAAGTTGGTCGGAGGAGCTCATCGTGCCCGAGCCCGTCCCCGCCGGGGTGTCGGAGCTCAGCGCCGTCCACTGGGCCAAGGCGGCCAACGGGTTCGGCCCGGTCGAGCTCGACATGTCCAACGGCGGCATCCGCCCCGGCGACGGCCGGCCATTGACGATCAACGGCCGCGGGTACGCCAAGGGCCTCGGCACGCACGCCGAGGCCTCGATCCTGTATTACCTGGCCGGCCGCTGCTCGTCGCTGAGCGTCGACGTCGGAATCGACGACGAACGCGACCCCCGCCCGGACCCCACCCAGAGCACGGCGATCTTCGAGATCTGGGCCGACGGCGTGAAGGTGGCCGACAGCGGCCTGCGCACCTGGCAGGACGACGCGGTGCACCTGGACGGGAACCTCACCGGCGCCTCGTTCCTGCGGATCGTGACGAACGGCGGGCCGGACGGATTCCGTTGGGACAGAGGCGACTGGGCCGACCCGGTGCTGACCTGCACGATATAACCGGCTTGGAACGCCCACCGCTGGGTACCCGCACGCCGAGCGGGAAGCAACCTAGCGGAGGGGACGGGATGGCCAGGTCGCCAGGCAGGGTGGCACGCCGGATCGCGGAGCTGTACGAGGGCGCGGCCGATCGCCCGTTGCGCGGCTATGCCGTCGTGCTGGGCACCTACGGCGCCGTCGTGTCGGCGCTCGGTGTGCTCGCGCGGGCGACCGGCACCCGCCTGCCCAACCGGGTCGGGCTCGGCGACACCGCGCTGCTGGGGATCGCCACGCACAAGGCCAGCCGGCTGCTGACCAAGGATGCGGTGACCGCGCCGCTGCGCGCCCCGTTCGCCCGGTTCGAAGAGGAGAGCGGGCTCAGCGAGGTCAACGAGTCGGTGCGCGGGCACGGCACCCAGCACGCCGTGGGTGAGGTGCTGACCTGCCCGTTCTGCCTGGCGGTGTGGGTCGCCACCGGGCTGACCGCCGGCATGGTCTTCGCACCGCGGATCACCAGGATCGTGGCCACGATGCTGGCCGCGGTCGCCGCCTCGGACACCCTGCAGATCGGCTACGACGCCGCGAAGCAGGCCGTGCAGAAGCTGTCCTAAGTAGGCGGTCATGCGAGTGCTCGGAGTATCCGTGCCAGGTCCGGTCGACACGATCGGCCGGCTCGGCCGCGGTCTGGCCGGGCTGGCCCTGACGTCGCTGCCGGGCCGGCCGAGGCGGCTCGTGTGGTCCTGTCCCGGCCGCATCTACATCGAGGCGCACGGCGTGCACGGTCCCGGGGGCGAGCGGGTGGCCCGCCGGATCGAGCGGGCCCTCGAGGGCCGGCGCGGCGTGCTGTGGGCCCGGGTCAACGCCCCGTCCTCACGGGTGATCGTCGGCGTCGGCAAGCCGGCCCCCCGGCAGTCCGAGCTGATCGACGTGATCGCGCGGGCCGAGGCGGAGCCGGCGACCCCCGAGGAGCACGCGGCCGAGGACGAGCTGCACCACCCGGCGGACGGGGCGGTGCACACCCGGCTGCTGCCCACGATCATGATCGACGCGTTCGGCCTCGTGCTCGCCACCATCAACAAGATCGCGCCGTGGGCGCCGCTGCCGAGCGAGGTGGCCGCGCTCACCGCGCTGATCGACCTGCATCCCCGGCTGCGCGAGCTGGCCGCCGGGCGGATGGGTGGCAGCGAGCGCGCGGACTCGGCCACCTCGATGGCCGCCGCGGTGCTGCACGGCCTTGCGGCGCGCGGCGAGGGCACGGCCCTGGACATCGTGCAGCGGGCCACCCAGTGGCGCGAGGCCCGCGCGCAGGAGCAGGCGTGGTGCCGGCGGGAGGCCGAGCTGATCACCGGCCCGGAGCACGCCGCCGCCGAGCCGGTGGTCGTCGAGCGTCCGCGGCCGCTGCCGGAGAACCCCGCCGACCGCTACGCCCGGCGCGCGCTCACCCTCGGTG
>NZ_DASZCQ010000199.1:0-18208 GCF_035942955.1 Actinophytocola sp.
AGGGCTCACCCCTGCCCAAAGCCCGCCTTTTCCTACTTCGCCAAAAGGTAGCGGGCGCGCACATCAACGGCGGGGCCGCCAGGCCCCGCCCCTGATGGCGCGCCCTCAGGTGCCGCGCGAGGCTCGCAGTCAAGGGGCGCGGCCCATCACCCAAAACCCCCACTATTCCTCATAGTGCCGCGCTCGCGAAGCGACGCCGAAGGCGCCCTTGACAGCCAGACGCGGCACCGCACAATGCGCGCCCGCGTCCTCCCTCCCCCACCCCACAGCGGAGCTCACCCCAGACCCCAGCCCAACCACCGCACACCCCGGCCCCCTTTAGCCAGTCAGCCCTACCACCCAGCCCCCACCCCAAATATTGGGTGGGGGGTGGGTTCGTGGGCAGTTTACCCGGCGTCAACGCTCGACGATCTTGACGCGGGCAAGTTATCCACAGGTGGGGAGGGTTGGGGACGGGGGGACTTATGGGGTGGTCAGAGGTTGAGTTCGGTGCCGTCCATGGGGATCTCGGCGCCTCCATTGAGTACGGCCGCGTGTTCGGGGGAGGTGGGGTTGAGGAGGGGGTTGGTGTTGTTGAGGTGGGTGTAGAGCCAGCGTTTGGTGGGGTGGGCGGCGATTCGGGGGAGGGTGCCGGTGGGGCCGGTGATGGGGAGGTGGCCCATGGCTCGTTGGGTGGGGGTGGGGACGCCGGTGTGGGTGGCGGTGGACATCTCGTCGGCAGAGTAAAAGGTTCCGTCGAGGATTATGCAGGTGGCGCCGGCTGCCAGCTCAGTGAAACCCTCGGGCCAGGTGGAGAGGCAGGGGGCGTAGATGAGGGTGCCGCCGGTGGTGGGGTCGTGGATGCGGTAGGCGACGACCCAGGGGGTGTCTGTTGAGGACGTCGTGTACTTGGGGTGTTTGGTGCTGATGGGGATGGGGGTGATGTGTAGGCGGTCGAGGGTGAGGGGGGCGGTGATGGGGTGCCAGGTCCAGGTGCCGTAGCGGGAGAGGATCGGGGCTAGGGGGAAGTCGGTGTGGAGGGCGGTGAGCACGGCGGGTGGGGCCCAGACGGACATGACGGGGGTTTCGCGGAGCATGGTGAGGCCCAGGGTGTGGTCGAGTTCGGCGTCGGTGAGCAGGACGCCGCGCAGCGGGGTCTCGCGCGGGCCGGGGCCGGGGGCGAGTTGTTTGGTGGCGAGGATCTGGGCGCGGATGTCGGGGGAGGCGTTGATCAGGTACCAGGACGAGCCGTCGGCGCTGATGGCGAGGCAGTCCTGGGTGCGGGGCGGTAGGCCGGCGGTGCACATGGGGCAGGCGCAGTTCCACTGCGGGAAGCCGCCGCCGGCGGCGGTGCCGAGCAGGATGGCTTTCATCGGGGGGCTCGCGGCGGGGGGTGGGGGCGCATGACGAAAGCGGGTTGGTCTACATCGGACAGGATGGCGTCGACGAGCCCGCGGGACGGGGACAGGGAGCAGACCGGGTCGGTGGCGGCGGCGTCGCCGGTGAGCAGGAAGGCCTGGCAGCGGCAGCCGCCGAAGTCGACTGTCCGACGTGGACAGGTGCGGCAGGGTTCGCGCATCCAGGATTCGCCGCGGTAGGCGTTGAAGGAGGTGGAGGTGTACCAGATGTCGGCCAACGGGTGGTCGCGGACGTTGTCGAGGGGCAGGGTGGTGATCGCCGACGCGGCGGGGCAGGGCAGCACGTCTCCGTTGGGGGCGACGGTGAGTTGGCGGGCGCCCCAGCCGTACATGCAGGGCTTGGGGTAGGGCTCGTAGTAGTCGGCGACGACGTAGACGATCTCCATGGTGCCGCGCAGCCGTTGCCGCGCGGCGCGGACGATCGGCTCGGCGGCGGCGAGTTGGGCGGGGGTGGGCATGAGGGCGGCCCGGTTGCGCAGGCCCCAGCCGTAGTACTGGGTGTTGGCGAGCTCGAGCCGGTCGGCGCCGAGCAGCTCGGCCAGCTCGATCAGAGCGGCGACCTGGTGGTGGTTGGAGCGGTGCAGCACGGCGTTGACGGTCAGCGGCAGGTCGTGCTTCTTGATCAGGGCGGCCGCGTCGAGCTTGCGGGCGTGGGCGCGGGTTCCGGCGATGCGGTCGGCAAGGTCGGCGTCGGCGGCCTGAACCGACAGCTGCACGTGGGCGATGCCGGCGTCGGCGAGCGCGGACATGCGGTCCTCGGTAAGGCCGAGGCCGCTGGTGACCAGGTTGACGTAGCAGCCCAGGTTTGCCGCGCGGGCAACGAGAGCCACGAGGTCGGGGCGGGCGAGTGGCTCGCCGCCGGACATGTGCACCTGCAGGACGCCGAGTTCGCGGGCCTGCTCGAGGACCGACAGCCACTGCTCGGTGGTCAGCTCGTCGGCGCGGGTGACCAGCTCGAGCGGGTTGGAGCAGTACGGGCAGTGCAGCGGGCAGCGGTGGGTGAGCTCGGCGAGCATGCCGAGCGGGGGCTGGATTCCGGTCATGTCCATTCGACCACCCGCCGGTCGGCGAGGCGGGTGAGCACCTCGGTGATGTCGCGGTCGCGGACCCCGGTGTAGCGCTCGGCGAGCGCGGCGGCGATGTCCTCCACCGTGGACTCGCCGTCGCACAGCTCGAGGACGGCGGCGGCGGTCGGGTTGGGCACCAGCACGCCCTCGGGGAACAGCAGCACGTGGGTCTGGCGTGTCTTGTCGTAGGTGAGCCGGACGCCGCGGCGCAACCTCGGCCGGCCCTCACTCATCGGACGCGGCCCGCTCAATCGCGTCCAACATGGACCAGAGCACGTCGCACTTGAACGACAGCGCGGCGACGCACGCGTCCTGCTGGTCGCGCGTGGTCGCGTGCCGGACCACGATGTCCAAAGTAGACTTTCCCTCGCCGGACACGGCGTCGATCCGGTTGGTGAAGTAGGCCAGGTCCTCCCTGCGGATCCACGGGTAGGCGGCGAGCAGGTCGACGACCCGCTGGCGCATCAGGTGCCCGGCGAACATCTCGGTGAGACTGGAGGCGATCGCCTCCAGCCACGGCCGGGTGCGCGCGAACGTCACGTACGCGTCGACGGCGAACCGCACGCCGGGCACGACGTACCGCTCGTCGAGCACCTCGTCCCGGTTCAGGCCCACCGCCTCACACAGCCGCAGCCACCGCTCCTGGCCGCCGTCGTCGGCGCCGTCGGCCGGCCCGTCGTGGTAGACGATCCTGGCCAGCCACTCTCGGCGGATCTCCGGCACCGGGCAGTTGCTGATGATCGCCGCGTCCTTCTGCGGCAGCATGCACTGGTAGTACCAGCGATTCGCGGCCCAGAGCCGAAGCTGCGCCGCGGTCAGCTCGCCGGCGTGCATGCGCCGGTGGAACGGATGGGTGCCCCAGTAGCGGTGCGACAGCCCGCGCAACGCGCCGGTGAGCTCCTCGCCGGTCATCGGCCGGGTCGACACGTGTCACCTCCGTGGGAGGTCTCGGGGCGGGAACCGTGACGCGTCCGGCCCCCGCCCGGTGAGGATCAGTCCTCCATGCGGGCCACGTACGCCGTGACCTCCATCGGAGTCTCGTACTCCACGAAGTCGGGTGTGGTCCAGACCTCGCGCTCGGTGGATTCGATCATGGTTCACTCCTCCGCTCAAAACGGTCGAGCAGCTCAACAGTAGGAGCGTGGCCGTTCGGAACGCTAGTAGTACCAGGGGTTTTCGGCGCGACGTCCCTACCAGCGGTACACCGGTTGCCATTAGCCCGAATGGCGGTACGGCGGCGCCGGGACCGTGTGCTTAGCTCCAGGAAAACGCTTTCCTATTGGACCGCCGAGGAGGGTGCTCCCATGGCAGCGTCGGGACCCACGGCTCGCCGCGCCGTGCTCATCCTCCTCGGCGTGCTTACGTTGACCTGTACCGGATTGGCCGCCACCGGGCCGGCTGCCGGAGCCCAGCCGCCGCAGCAGGCCGGCACCTGCGCACTAGGGAGAACCACCGTGACCGACGTGATGGCCGCGGAGAACTGGCGCCCGCTGAACCCGGCGAAGTGGCAGTTCCCCGGCGATCAGGTGATCCTTGCCGAGCGGGGCACCAATCCCGGCCCGCCGCGCCGGCCCTTCGAGTACGCCACGCTGATCTCCGGCCCGGAGTTCGCCTCGGTGCAGATCGACGCCGAGGTGCGCATCGACGAACCGGTGACCCGCAACGACCGCGACGTGATCATCGTGTTCGGCTGGCGGTCGGACACCGAGTTCTACTATGCGCATCTGTCCCAGGACAACACGATCTACCCGCACAACGGCATCTTCGTGGTCAACAACGCCGACCGGCTGCGCATCGACGACCAGTGGAACGGCTCGACCGGCGCCGAGCCGTCGATCCGGGACACCGAGTTCCACCGGATCCGGGTGCGGCACTGCGCCGAGACCGGCCGGATCGAGGTCTTCGTCGACGATCTCGAGCGGCCGCGGATCACCGCGACCGACAAGACGTTCGGCTCCGGCCGGATCGGGTTCGGCTCGTTCGACAACTACGGCCGGCTGCGCAACCTGACCGTCACCGGCACCGACGAGCGGCACGTGTGCGGCGGCCGGACGCCGACCATCCTCGGCACCGACGAGTCCGACGCGCTGGTCGGCACGCCCGGCCCGGACGTGATCAACGGCCTCGGCGGCCGGGACGCGATCGCCGGGCAGGGCGGCGACGACATCGTCTGCGGCGGCGCGGATTCCGACGCGATCGCCGGCGGTCCCGGCGCCGACACGCTCTACGGCGGGCCGGGCCGGGACGCGATCAGCGGTGGCGCCGGGGACGACACGGTCTACGGCGGCCCGGACCGCGACCTCCTGTCCGGCGGTTCCGGCGCGGACACCGTGGCCCAGGACGGCCCCGAGCGCTAAGGACTGGGGCCGGGGCTAGCAGGTCATGCTCCCGAAAAGCGTCGCTGGGGTCGACCAATCTTTGGCGAGGGCGGCCGCCGCACGACGACCAGGGCAGGGCGAGGAACGAGCCCTGCCCGCAGGCGTCGGCAGCCAACCACCAACGGCGAGCAACCACCCACACCGGCCCGCAACCACCCAGGCAACCCGACCCGAGGCCGCTCGCCGAAGGCGACCGGCGGCCTTGCCCGAGCTATCAAACACTGTCCTCGTGCTGGAACCGGGCCGCGATGACCAGGCCGGCCGCGATGAACACCAGGTTCTTGATGACGAACTCGCCCTCGGCGGTGAGCATTAGCGGATTGCCGTGCTGGAATGTGACATCGGGCTGCATGATGAGCGAGAGGAATGTTCCGGCCAGGTGACCGACCAGCAACATGCAGACCAGGGTGAGCGCGCGGCCGGCGATCAGGGCGGTGCCGATGACGATCTCGAACAGGCCCACCGCCGGCACCAGCCAGGCGCGGTCGAACCAGGGCAGCGTGTTGGCCACGAAGTCGTCGACCGGCGTGACGTCGGCGACCTTGAGCGCGCCGAACCAGAGGAACACGGTGCCGATGGCCAGCCGAAGTAAGGGCAGGCTCACCCGGCGCAGGTTGCCGATCGCACGCGCCTCGACGGCCCGCACCCGCGGCAGCAGACCCGGCCGGCCACGAATACCGGGACGGGCAAAGTCGGTTTCCGACGAGATTCTTCGCATGGCTATCTCCCGAAAATTTCGGAGCAGGGCGCAATGTGTTAACCACAGTGTGCACGGTGCGCCCGCAAATCTCCTATACCCCTAGGGCATCTGCACCAATTCGCCTCGATAGCCGCGTTTCCCCTGGATAAGCCCGTGTTCACTCTGGAACTATTCCACTGTATCGATCCTGGACCCGTTCCATCAACGAAATCATTCCAAGAAAATAGGGGCGGCCGAGCGCTCGGCCGCCCCCACATCACCCGGTCAGAAACCTGCCGTGATTCGGGTGAATTCCCAGTCGGGCTGGGCGATACCGCTGCAGTTGGAGACCACGCCGCCGCCCGCGCACGGCCGGTCGCGGTTGACCGACCAGAACGCCAGCCGGGCCAGTCCCCTGGCCTTGGCCCAGTCCCGGATCTGGGTCCAGGTGGCGGTGCTGGTCAGCTCCTGCTGGTCGGAAAGGCCGTTCATACCGGAGATGCCCATGTGGCTGTACGCCGTGGCGTCCGACCAGCCGAACGCGGTCTTGAGGCTGTTCTTGAGCCCCTCCGAGGCGTTCACGGTGTTCTGGAACATGTTCGCGCCGCCGCCGAAGTCGAACGGCATGATCGTGAACACGTCGATGTTGGCCTGCAGCGCGGCCGCCCGGCTGATCAGGCGGTTGCCCCAGAAGTTGGGTCCGCTGGTCGTGGTGCCGAACGTGATGATCGTCTGGATGCCCGGGTTGTTCTGCTTGACGATCTTCAGCGCGTTGAGGATCCGGTCCTGCACGACCTCGCTTTCGAACTCGTCGGTGTTCTCGATGTCGATGTCGATCGCCCGCAGGTTGTAGGCATTGATCACCTGCTGGTAGGCCCCGGCGAGCGCGGTGGGGGTCGAGCAGTTCGGGCCCAGCTTGTTGCCGCTCCAGCCGCCGAACGACGGGATGATGTCGCCGCCACCGGCCCGGATGTTGGCGATGGCCTGGGCGTCCACGCCGCCCGTCAGCGGTCGCTGGCTGTCCCACGCGGGGGTGCAGCCGCCGCCGGACAGGACGAAGGCCATGGTGAACCACCGGATGCCGGTCGCGTTCATCACCGTCGACGGCGTCGGCGGGTTACCCCAGCCGAGGTAGAGGTACGGCGCGGCACGCCGGCCGGCCGCGGGCGGGCAGCCACCCGTTGACCCGCTGACCGGGGCGCTGCGCGCGGACTCCCCGTTGCCGTTGAACGCGGTCACCTCGTAGGTGTGCGAGGTGCAGGTGCCGAGCCCGGAGACGGTGGCCGAGGTGCCGGTCACCGTGGCCCGGACCGCGCTGCCCTCGTACACCCGGTAGCCGCTGACCGTGCCGCTGGACGCGCCCCAGGACAGCGAGATCGACGAGTTCGTGGTCGCCGTGACGCGCGGCGCCCCCGGGGTGCCGGGCGCGCCGGGGTTGCTCGGCCCGCCGCTGCACGAGGCCCCGTTGAAGGTGCAGTTGGCGATCCCGGGGAAGTTGCCGGGGCTGCCGTTGAAGCCGAATGTGGTGCTCGCGCCGGCCGGCAGGCTCGGCGCCCAGCTCGGGTTGGTGAACGTGTAGCGCTGGCCGCTGTTGCTGCGCACCGCGTCCCAGGACGAGGTGATCGAGTATCCGGCGGGCAGGTCGAACGACACCGACCAGCCGCTGATCGCGCTCGTGGTGCCGTTGGTGAGCGTGAACTTTCCTTCGAACCCGCTCCCCCAGTCGGACACCTTGGTGAAGGTGGCGGTCGCCGGGGCGGCGCTCGCCGGCACGGAAACGACGGCCAGCGCCGCCAGCGCGGCGATCGTGGCCATCGGTAGTAGTCGTCGCATTCGCATGTGCGGTCTCCTCGCAGAGCAGGGCAGGCAGGGTCGCGGAGTCCGGTAGCCGACGGTGTAACCGTCAACATATATAGTGTGGTCTAGACCACATAGCGTGTCAATGTCTAGACCATTCGACGCGAAATCGTGGCACCATGAGTCACGGAGCGTGACGCGACGATGCGGCACGAACGGGGGTGGCCGATGGAGCTGGCCGGGCTCGGGGTCGGTCCTGCCGAGCAGCAGGTCTACGAGGTCCTCCTGCACCATCCCGACCGGACACTGGCCGAGCTGACCCGCCTGACCGGGATCGGCGCCACCCGGCTGCGCGCGCTGCTGAAGTCCTTGGCGGGCAAGGGCCTGCTCACCAGCACGCGGCACCGGCCCGCCCGGTACGCACCGTCCCCGCCGGACATCGCGCTCGAGGTGCTCGCCCTGCGCCGCCGGCAGGAGATCGAGCACGCCCGGCTGGCCGGGGTGGCGTTCCGCAACCGGGTCCGCCCGCAGACCCCGGCCGCGCTGGACACACCCGTCGAGCTGGTCCGCGGCCGGCCGGCGGTGACGCTGCGGTTCCGGCAGCTGCAGGAGATGGCCCGGCGGGAGCTGCTGATCCTGGACAAGCCGCCGTACGTGGTGGAGCCGGACGGTCAGCAGCACCTGCAGCGGGAGCTGCAGAGCCGCGGCGTGCGCTACCGGACGATCTACGACCGGGACGCGCTCGAGCCGCAACGGCGGCTCGAGCAGCTGCGGCAGCTCGCCGCGCACGGCGAGGAGGCCAGGGTCCTGCCCGGCGTGCCGATGAAGCTCGTGATCGCCGATCACACCGTGGCGCTGGCCCCGCACCGGCTGTCCGGCCAGGACTCCAGCGCCATCCTGCTGCGCTCGTCGGCGCTGCTGGACGGGCTGGTCGCGCTGTTCGAGTCGCTGTGGGAGCAGGCGACGCCGCTGTGGCCGCAGCACCGCTGGCCGCCGCCGCTGCACGACGCGGCCACGGACCCGTTGAGCAGCAAGGATCAGCAGCTGCTCGCGCTGCTCGCGGCGGGGCTGACCGACCAGGCCATCGCCCGCAAGCTCGGGGTGGCGCTGCGCACGGTCGAGCGCCGGGTCCGCCGCATGATGGACGGACTCGGCGCCCGGACCCGGTTCCAGGCCGGCCTGCAGGCGGGACTGCAGACCGCCACCCGCGCCCTGCTCGGCTCGCCGGAGCCGGACGACTCGGTCAGCCCCGGAACCCCTTGAAGATGTTGGTGAACTCGTAGGTCGACTGGGAGATGCCGCTGCACGTCGCGGACACCCCGCCGCCGGGGCAGCCGCCGTTGTCCCGGCCGACCGACCAGAACGCGAGCAGTCCGATGTGGTTGGTCGTGGCCCAGCCGACCAGCTGCCGGGCGTGCGCCTGGGTGAAGATCTTGCCGTTGAAGTTGCGGCCGATCATCGGGGTGACGCCGAGCATCCGCTTGAGCTCGCCGTCGGACTTGCCCGGCCAGATCTGCCGCAGCTGCCGCAGGCTGCTCTCCGCCGCGGCGATCACCGCGTCCCCCCAGCTGGCGCGCGAGCTGCCGAACTCCATGGTCATCGGGTTGACCAGCACGTTGAGCCCCTTCGCCGCCGCGTTCTGCAGCACGGTGATCGAGTAGGGGTCCATGCCGAAGTCGTCGCCCTGCACGCGCATCGTGTAGCTGATGCTCGTGCCGCGCTCACGCTGCAGCCGCACCAGGGCGGTGTTCACCATGTCGTGCGGGATCGAGGCCTCGACGTCCACGTCGAGGTGGTTGCCGCCCACCGTGTCCAGCACCCGCTTGTACTGGGCCAGCAGCGCGTCCGCGGTGCCGCACACGTGCTCGAGGTAGGGTCCGACCGCGCCGCCGGTGGCCACCACCACGTCACCGCCGGACGCCCTGAGCGCGCGCACGTCGTTGACGATCCGGGCGTCGTTGATCGGGATCGTGCCGCCCCAGGCCGCGTTGCAGCCGCTGTGGTCGCCGAGCGCGAACGCGAGCGTGAAGTGCCGGTGGCCGGTCGCGTTGGCCACCGACACCAGCGACGGCGTGCTCATCGTGATGTCGATGTAGGGCGCGGCCCGGATGGTCCCCGGCGGGGGCGGCGGCTGCGTGGGCGTCGTCGTGGTGGTGGTTCGGGTGGTCGTGGTCGTCGGCGGGGCGCCGCCGCCGCACGGCTGGCCGTTGAGCCGGCAGTTCGTCGGGTTCGCCGTGCCGTCGACGTTGAAGCCGAACGACACCGAGGCGCCGGCGGCGACCGAGCCGTTGTACTCCCGGTTGACGAACGTGTAGTGCGTGCCGCTGGTGGTCAGCAGCGCGTCCCAGTAGGCGCCGACCGTGGTGCCCGAGGCCAGGTCGAACTCGACCCGCCACCCGTTGAGCGCGGCCGCGTCCGCGGCGGTGACCGTGTACCGCGCGGTGTAGCCGGTGGCCCAGGTGGAATCCTTGCCGAACGTCGCCGTCGGCGTGGTGGCGGCGCCGGCCGGAGCGGACAGCATGAGCGCCGCGACCATGATCGTGATGACGCCCGCGGCCAAGGCGGGCAGGGACACCTTGCGCAGGGTGGACTTCATGAACCGAGCGTAAAGCGGTCTAGACCAATCGTGAGCGGCGGTTTGCCGACAGGGTCGGTATTCCGACATGCGCCGTGCGAGCCACCTTCGGGATGTCGGGATCGCCCTTGGTGGCCCGCACGGCCTTTCAGTCCCAGTGGTGCTCGGTGACCTGGCCACCGAGGATGGTCACACTCCCCTGCGGCGTGTCGTCCCGCCGCCAGATCGTGTACTCCCCCGCCGGGACGCTCGGAAAGACGGCGCTGTAGCTGGTGCCGTGCCGGCCATGTCTGGCATGCACCACGTTGTGGCTACGCAGCACCGTGCCGTCGCGGCCGGGACTGATCTCGATCTCGGTCTCGGAGTGCTCCGGTCCGGTGTGGATGACCAGGGCGCCGATGTCACCGCCGATGTCGAGCACGAGGCTGTCCATTGCCGTTCTCCCTTACTTGGACGGGTTGTCGAACCCGCTGTGCGGCACGCCGAGGTACGGGAACCGGTCGAGGTAGGGCATGTCCAGGTCGTCCGGGGTCACCCCGTCGTCCACCTGGGACGCCGCCGCGTCCGGCGTGAACGTGTTGTCCACCAAGGCATACGTCGCACCGGCGACGGCCCGCAGCTCGATGGCGACCACGTCGTCGAAGACCCGGCGCCCGTTCGGGAAGCCGGCCAGGTCGCCACCCAGCAGCCCGAGGATGCTGGGCTTGTCGCTCGGCTTGATCGCGGTGTTCAGCCGCATCAGATCGGCCTGCGTCTTGCCGGTGAAGTTCTGGAAACCGGGGATCAGGCCGGACGGGATGCCGGTCAGCAGGATGGCGAGCAGGTCGGCCCGCGGCTTGCCGGACTTGTTCAGCGCGTCCAGGTTCGGGAACACGCCGGGGAACAGCACCGGCAGCAGGTTGGCCACCTCCGGCTTGGCCACGAACTGGGCGAACTGGCTGTCCTTGTGCGGCGGCTGGGCGTTCCAGAAGTCCTTGCGCCCCATCGGCACGATGACCTCGTTGAACAGCGGCATGGCCAGCCGGGAGACCTGCCAGAACGGCCCGCTGGTCCACTTTCCCTTGTCGACGGTGTCGTACATCCGCACGCGCTGGCGGCTGGCCGAGGTCCACACGCCGATCGTCGCGCGCGGGTCGTCGACGTCACCGCCGGTGTAGCCGTCCCTCGTCAGGTCGCCGATCGGCACCTGCAGCACGATGGAATGCACGTTGAGGTTCTTGGTCGCGTTGACCCCTTGGCCGGACGTGGGGAACTTGGCCAGCCCGAAGTGCTCGTGCGCGTCGGCGAACGGGCGCGGGTCGAGCAGGTCGAAGACCGCGCCGAGGTCGACGTAGAAGCCCTCGGCGCGCTGGCCGGCGAACACCGTGCGCCCGCCACCGAGGTCGTTCACCGCCGCGTCGGCCAGCTTTGCGTAGTCCGGTGTGGACAAGGGGCCGATATTGCACGGCGGGCATGGCAACCGCTTCGCCAGCCGGTTCTTGCGGCCCCGCGAGTCCACTCTGGTCACCGAGTAGAACTGCCGGCGGTTCCAGTTGGGCGAGTCCAGCGCCAGGATCGGGCCGGTGTTGTAGAGGAAGGTGTTCGGGTTGCGCACCTCGGTGTCGAAGTTGAACTGGTAGGTGACGTCGGCCTTGCCGTCGCCGTTGTTGTCGATGTGGATCTGGTAGAGCACGTCGTCGCCGAACTCGTAGAAGTTCGGGCCACCCGCCGGCGGCTGCAGCGGCACGTAGTTCGCGATCAGGGTGACGGTGTCCGGCTTGTCCGGGCTGACGAAGGCGTAGACGTCGGTGGAGTCGGCGACCGGATCCTTGGCGATCTCCGGTGCCTCCCGGTGGGAAGACATGGTGGGTGAGCCTCCTAGCTCGCGTTGGCGGACTGCCGAACGAGCTCGGCGGCCACGTCGCGGTTGGTGAAGCTGTGGGACTTGTCGCCGACGAGCAGCAGGAGCTCCCCGGTGCCGGCGTCGCGCACGTGCACGACGAGGTCCTTCGGCGCCTGGCCGGCATCGCCGGCGCCCGAGCCGAAAGCGGACACGGCGGTCGCGCCGACCGCGCCGGCGGCGACGCCGGCCGCGGCCAGCGTTGCGCCACCGAGGATCAACTTGCGGCGGGACATGCCGCCCGGCCGGGCCGGATCGGCGGCGTCCGTCAGCCACTCAGGGTGAGCCATGGTGAACTCCTTCGAATAGCCGAGGTCTGTCGCCTCGCCACCCGTATTCGCTCGCCGGCTCCTGGTGGATTGCCGCGACTCGCGGCGGAATTAGCTGATCTCGAACCCGTGCACCGACGGCGGCGCCACGTGGACGCGCGGCTTCCAGCCCGGGATCACGGGCAATGGCAGCGGCCCGGGGATCGGTGGGGACGGCTACTGCGTGATCTGGCGGCTCAACCGGGCGGCCAGGTCGTCGCCGTCGATGGCCGGAAAGGCGGGGCGCAACCGGGCCGGGCGGCCGTCGAGCACATCGGCGACGAACCGGGCGACGGTGTCCGGGACGGGCACCACGTCGTCTCCGCCGAGGTAGCCGACCACGAAGGGCGGCTCACCGGGGTCGGTCTCCACGGCGACGAACCAACCGACCCGGTCGCCCCACACCAGCATCAGGTCCCGGCCGGGGCACTGGGCGCAGTGCTGGGCCAGTCCCAGGTAGGCGGTGACGGTGTCGCTGATCTCGAAGCCCGTGGCCTCGGCGGGGACGCCGACCGCCGCGGCCACCGCCCGGACGTACCGGGCCAGCTCCCGCTCGAGCGACAGCGTGCGGGCCGCGCGGCCGTCGTCGAGACCCAGCATGCACAGCAGCCGGGTGAGGTCCGCGGCGTCGACGGCCTGGCCGGTGACCGTGCGCACGGCCCTGGCGCGCAGCAGCATCGAGTCGGCCTCGGCCTGGGCGCGGGCCCGTGCGAACTCTCCATGCCGGTGCGCGGCTGGCCAGGTCACGTGATGGCTCCCTCCCGGCTGATCAGGCGGGACAGCCGCTGGGTCGTTGGCCAGCGGACCTGCCACACCCAGCCGAGCTTCTCGAACAGCCAGATGACCCGCGCCGAGATGTCGATCTGGCCGCGGAGCACCCCGTGGCGGGCGCAGGTCGGGTCGGCATGGTGCAGGTTGTGCCACGCCTCGCCCATGGACAGGATCGCCAGAGGCCAGAAGTTGGCCGACTTGTCCCGGCTGCTGAACGGCCGGCTGCCGATCATGTGGCAGACCGAGTTCACCGACCAGGTCACGTGGTGCTGGAACGAGATCCGGGCCAGGCCCGCCCACAGGAACGCGGTGAGCGCGCCCCACCAGGACAGCGTGAGCACCCCGCCGAGCACCGCGGGAACCGCCAGGGTGAGCACGACCCAGAGCGGGAACAGCCGGTCGACGATCCGGATGCCACGGTCGGCGGCCAGGTCCGGGGCGAACCGGTCGATGTTGGTCTTGTCCCGGCTGCTGAACAGCCAGCCCATGTGCGCGTGCCAGAAGCCGCGGACCAGCGCGACCGGCGAGGTGCCGAACAGCCAGGGCGAGTGCGGGTCACCCTCGCGGTCGGAGAAGGCGTGGTGCCGCCGGTGGTCGGCCACCCAGGTGATGACCGGGCCCTGTGCGGCGAGGCCGCCGGCGATGGCAAGGGCCACGCGCAGCGGGCGGCGCGCCTTGAACGCGCCGTGGGTGAAGTACCGGTGGTAGCCGATGGTGATGCCGAGCGTGGACACGACGTAGAAACCGGCGCCGATGGCGAGGTCGAGCCAGCTCACCCCCCACCCCCAGAACACCGGGATCGCCGCGACCAGCACCGCGAACGGGATGAGCAGGAAGGCCCTGATCGTCACCATCTCCACCCGCGACTGCTGCCCGGACAGGATGGGTTTGGGGCCGGTCGGTGCTCGTTCGGGGGGCGCGGTCGGGGTGGCTGTGGTCATACTGTCTCTCTTCTGTGTTCAGACCCGGCCGGACCGGCAGTCCACAACGAGGTTCGCCGAGGGCTTCGAGGGGTGTACCAGCGCGCAGGGACCGACCACACGTCGGTGCTCCCGTCCCCGGTCGCGGCGACCGGACTAGGTCGGCCGAGAACGAGACCGGCTCGACTGCCGGCATACGAAGTGCTCTCGACAGCTATGACGGTACCGTACGGCGACCCCACCTCCCACGGCGTCGCCGGGCGTGTACTGTGAGGTAGTTCTCCGGGGATTGATCGGCACCCGGTCCCGGTAGGACAGCTGACTGTCCATCCGTCCACAGTGGACGGCCGGGACAGCCACCAGACTCTCACGGTGAGGGCCTGATCGGGTGCCATGAGGAGATAGCTTTAATGGCGCAAGGCAGTGTGAAGTGGTTTAACAGCGAGAAGGGCTTCGGCTTCATCGCGCCCGACGGTGGCGGACCGGACGTGTTCGTGCACTACTCGGAGATCCAGGGCAACGGCTTCAAGTCCCTGGAGGACGGCCAGCGCGTGGAGTTCGAGATCGGCCAGGGCCAGAAGGGCCCGCAGGCGCAGGGCGTCCGCGCTCTGTAGATCCACTTGGTCGAGGGGCCCGCTCCCAGCCCGGGAGCGGGCCCCTTTGCCGTCTAAGGCGCGTTTCGAAGTGCGCCGAGGTCGGCCGATCTTTGGCGAGGGCGGTCGCCACACGACGACCAGGGCAGGGGCGAGGAACGAGCCCCTGCCCGCAGGCGTCGTCAGCCGACCACCCACGACAGGCAACCACCCACCCCGGCCCGCAACCACCCAGGCAACCCGACCCGAAGCCGCTCGCCGAAGGCGACCGGCGGCCTTGCCCGAGCTAGAAAACACCGTCTTCGTCAGTCCGGCAGGCCCCACGGCGGGGCGGGCTCGGTCGGGGTGACCGGGCGGATCCGCAGGTCCGGGCGGTGGCCGGCGGCGTGGATGAGCACCTCCTCCCCGCGGCGCAGGTCGATCTCGAGGTCGCCGCCGGGCAGGGTGCGCCAGGGCAGGCGCCGGCCCCATGAGCTGCGCAGGGACAGCGGGCCCTGGATGCCGGGGCGCACCCGGCAGGGGGCGCCGGCCAGGCTGGCCAGCCGGACGAAGTCGGTGCGGCCGGACCGGCGAGCGGCCGACAGCAGGAAGGCGCCCTGGGTGCGGAAGTTGTGCACGGCGGCGTCCGGCCAGGCGGCCGGGAGGGCCGGGAAGACCCGGATGACGTCGCCCCAGCTCTGGCAGACCAGGTCGTGCAGGGACTGGCCGGCCGAAAGCGGGGTCTCGATGACAGGGCCCGTCTCCTTGTACATCGTGTTCGGTTGCACAAAGCGACGCAGCAGCTCGGCGAGGTAGAACCGGGCGTCGTCTCCGCGGAGCAACTGGGCCGAGATGGACGCGGCGCCGGTGAAGCTGTAGCCCTGCAGGGCGCCCTCGAAGCTGATCCAGTGGCGCAGGGACCGGTCGATGAGGTCGACCTTGTCCGGTTGCTCGCCGGTGATCTCGTACAGCGGGTAGACCATCAGCAGGTGCGAGTAGTGCCGGTGCGACTTCGCGAACGGCACGTCGGCGCCGATCATGAAGCCGTTGGCGTCGACCGGGTAGTCGACCAGCGTGCCGAGCACCTCCCGCCAGCGCGGGGCGAGCGGGTCGTCGACGCGCAGGATCCGGGCGGCGTCGAGCAGGGTCCGGCAGCCCCAGCGGATGAGGGCCAGGTCGTAGTTGCAGTCCACGGCGTTGACGCCGTACTCCGGGGAGAACGTGAACGGCAGGTGCAGCCGGCCGTCCGGCCCTCCGAACAGGAAGTGCAGGTAGTAGCTGATCGCGCGGCGGAGCAGCGGGAACACCACGTCGCGCAGGATGGCCACGTCCATGGTGTGCCGGTAGGACAGCCACACGTTGTGCAGCGCCCAGGTGAGGTTGCCGACCTCGGGGGTCGGCGTGGCCTGGCCGGGGACGCCGACCGGGAAGCCGCTGGTTCCGGTGCCGGCCGAGTTCTGCAGGGTCATGTCGGTGGTGCGCGGGATGCCGGCGGAGTCGGCCCGCCAGCGCTCGTCGACCTGATCGATCAGGTTCCGCCGGAACTCGTCCAGGCTGCGGGTGATCGCGTCGAGCTCGAGGTGGTTGGCGCCGTGGATCATCCAGTACTCGAGCTGGGCGTTGAGGTTCCACCAGGTCGCCGGCCACGGGGTGGGCTCCAGCCAGGGCCCGCAGGTGGCCATCACCGGGGCGTCGCGGCGGGCCGCGGCGGCCAGCTTGTAGAGCTGGATCCAGTAGAAGCTCTGCACCCGCTGGTCGGGCAGGGACAGGAAGCTCCTCCGGTAGTAGGCGTGCCACCAGGCCCGGTGGTCGCGGGTGAGCGCGGCCAGCGGGAGCACGGCCGCCGAGCGGACCATGCCGATCGCGCGCTCCCGCGCGGTGGTGTCGGGGTGCGACCAGGCGACGCCGGCGTAGAGCGTGCGCCGCCGGCCGCGGCGCGCCTCCCGCCAGGCGGTGACGTGCTGGCCCCCGGCGAGCAGCGGCTGCACGATCACCTCGAGGTCGCCGGGCCGCTCAACGGCCGGCGGCGGGTTGCCGGTGTAGCCGGGCGGCGGGGTCCGCCCGAAGATCGGGTTGGCCCGCGGGCTGATCGCCTCCTCCGGGTGGAACACCCAGCGGAAGTCGCGCTCGCCGTCGCTCGGGAGCACCTCGACGGCCAGGACCGACCGGTCGTTGTGCACGAGGGCGCGCAGCGCGAGGCTGCCGGCCGCGGTGGTGATCGTGCCGCGCAGCTCGGCGTTCCACAGGTCCAGCCGCCAGTCGACGCCGGTGATCGCGCCGACCGGCTCCAGGGTCAGGTGCCCGATCGGCAGCCGCGCCAGCCCGAACAGCGAGCCGAACTCCGGGCGGTGGTCCTGCACCTGGCTGTGCTGGACGTTGAACCGGACGGCGTTGGCGCCGGGCTGGGCGTAGATGCCGGAGCCGAGGAAGGCGTTGCCGAGGAACGGGCCCTCGAACCAGGTCTGCGGCATCCGGCGCCACACCAGGTCCGCGTCGGCGAGGAACCGTTGCCAGTCGACGTCCTCGTGCACCAGGCTCTCGGCGGCCGCCGCCGGGGCGGCGAGCAGCGCGCCCGCGGTGCCGGCCAGCGTGGCGCCGAGCAGCGTGCGCCGGCTGAGCTCGGTCATCGGTCCCTCCCGGCCACGTAGACGTCCCCGTCGGCCACGGTGACCTCCCTTGCGCTGGCCGCTCCGGTGGCCAGGATCCTTGCCGGGTCACGGAAGTTGCCGATGACCTCGATCCGCTGCACCGGCCGGGGCGTGGAGATCACCGTCTCCGGACGCCAGAACCGGCCGGCCGTCAGCAGGTAGGTCTCGATGTTCGGCTGGCCGTCGCGGGTGGCGTACACCCGCCAGGTGAGCGCGTCGAGCCGCTCGATGTCCCGGGTGCGGATGCCGGTGGCCACCTCGTCGGTGCGCCAATCCCGGCCGGTCCACCGCGACACCCGGTTGTGCTGCACGCCCGCGTCGTCGGCGCCGAACCACAGCACGAATGGCCGGCGGCCAAGCACGGTGCCGACCTGCTGGATGTAGTCCGGCGACTTCTGCCCCGCCGGGCGGACGAACGGCGTCACGACCACCTTGCAGCGCCGCTCCTGGTCGGCGTCGTCGAGCCGGGCGCCGAGGTCGTTGCCGAGGACGTCGTGGAAGCGCAGGGTATTCGGGTCGAACGTGGCGTAGTGGATGTCCTTGTGGAACCAGTCGTGCAGGTGCTGGTCCGGTCCGCCGCCGGCGAGTGTCCACACGAGATGGACGCGCTCCCGCGTGCCGAACGTGCCGGGGTCGTAGCGCAGCTGTCCCATGTAGATCTCGTTGAGGTTGTCGGCGCGGTCGGTCGAGCCGAGCGCGAACGGCTCCCCCGTGATCTCCCTTGAGCTCTGCCAGGTCCGGCCGTTGTCCCGGGATCTCATGTACAGCAACGGTCTGGTGTCGCTGGGCACGGACGGGTCCAGCGTGCGGCTGGTCTCCCGGAAGAACACGAACAGCTCCCCGCGCGCCGTGCGGAACGGCATCGGGTAGCTGGCCGCCGCGCCCGCCGGGACCACGCTCGAGGTCCAGGCGCCGTCGACGGCATGCGGCCGCGGCGACCGGGCCACCACGGTCTCCCCGTTGTGCATCCCCACCACGATCAGCACGTGCCCGTCCGCGGCCTGGACCATCGTCGGGTAGTTGTGCGAGTCGCCGCGGCCGCCCACCACGAACGTCGGCGCCGACCAGGTCCGCGTCCGGTGGTCGTAGGCCTGCACGTAGCTGTCCTCGTTCCGCCCGCCCCAGGAGATGAACGTGGCGCCGGCGACGCGGTCGTAGAGCCCGCCGGCCACCGGGCGGCGGTCGGTGCGGGCCGCCACCGCCGTGGGGGGGGGGGG
>NZ_DASZCQ010000200.1:0-9210 GCF_035942955.1 Actinophytocola sp.
CCCCCCCCCCCAGGGCCGGTGCCCCGCGCGGCGCGACCGCGAGCCTTCGGCACGGGCGCGCTCGGTGGTTGCCGTGGTTGCCGCGACATCTGGCTCCGCCCCTACACGCCGAAGATCGCCAGGTGGGCGAGCCCGGCGAAGATGCCGAGCACGCCGCCGTGCACGAACAGCAGCCACTCATCCTGTTTTATCGCCGAGCGCAGCATCTCCACGAACTCGTCGGGCCCCATCTTCTTCATCTGCGTCGCGACGAACGAGTAGATCTTGGTGGACTGCCGCTTGTTGAACTCCGCGTCGGAGAACGCGATCGGCGCGAACTCGGCCGCCTCGGCGGCCAGCGAGGACTTGATCTGGTCGTACTCCCGCGTGCCGATGGCGACCCGGACCGCGGTGCGGGCCCGCCCGACGGCCTTGTCCACCGCCGGCCGCAGGGTGTTCTCCAGCATCTGCTGGGTCCGGTCGGACCGCGGCCCGTACAGCAGCTCGTTGCCGACGTTCTGCAATGTGATGACATGGGTGGAGATGATCCGGGCGTACCCCTCGGTCACCTCGTCCTTGCGCTTGATGAACAGCCCCTGCCGCCACGGGATCAGCTTCCGCGGGAAGATCGGCTCGAAGATCATGGTGATGCCGATGTGGTTGACCACCCAGCCGATGATCATCCCACCCACCGGCAGCACCCACCAGTACGGGTAGAGGTGCAGGATGGCGAACAGCACGAAGCCCATCGGGAAGCCGAAGTAGAAGCCGAAGTTCTGCATGAACCGCAGCTCCTTGCGGCCGATCTCGCGGAACAGGCTGTTGAGCAGCTCGGGGTGGCGCTCGAAGTAGCTGATCACCATCAGCTTCGCGTCGATCAGCTGGTCGACGTTGTCCCCGATCTTGTCGGTCAGGCTCTTGATGATCGCCGGCAGTTGCTGCCGGACCCGGGCGTGCACCGCCTCCTTGATCACAGGCGGCAGGTCGTACCAGAGCTGTGGATGCTCTCGCACCATGATCTGCTCGACAACGTCGCGGATCTCCCCCTGGGCCACGGTCGCCAGATGCTCGGCGATCCGGTCCGGCTCCAGCTCCCGGTAGAAGTCCCCGATGCTTCCCAGCTTCGCCAAGCCCTTGTCCACCGCGATACTGGCCATCTTGTCCGCGCGCGACGGCACGATCCCCTGCCACCCGATCCGCCCGTCGTACCGGATCAGCGGCAACACCTGCACCTTGCGCGGTAAAAATGGGAAGAGCACCCGCAGCCCCGGCAGCCGAACCCCCCGAAACCGCAACGGCTCGAACAGCATCAGCACGCCGGTCCAGTTGGTCACATACCCGATAATCCCGGTGAACAGCGGGATCGTGATCAAATCGGTCCAGAACTTGCCAAGCCCAGGTATCACCACCGACGCAAGGCTCGACATGAACCCACTCCCTCCTGTGCCGTCCCATCATGAAGACCAACTCCACCTCCGTCCACCTGGACCAATGCCCCCACCGCCCACCCCCGCCGACGGTGGCCCCACCCAATCGGCCCCCCGGACGAGAGCGGCCTTCACCCCCGCCCAACCACGCCAAGGGTGGCCCTCACCCCGACTCCAATACCCCCAGCCAAGGTGGCCCTCCCCCTCAACCGCACTGAAGGTGGCCTTCCCGCGCGGCCGCCGCACTGAAGGTGGCCATCCCGCGCGGCCGCCGCAGTGGTGGTGGCCTTCCCCCAACCACGGCAAGGGGTGGCCTTCACCCAACTCCCCGTGCCCCAGCCAAGGTGGCCTTCGCCCGGCTCCCGGTGCGCGCAGTCAAGGTGGCCTTCGCCCTCAACCGCACTGAAGATGGCCTTCCCGCGCGGCCGCCGCAGTGGTGGTGGCCTTCGCCCGCGCACGGACGACAAGGGTGGCCTTCACCAACTCCCCGTGCCCCAGCCAAGGTGGCCTTTGCCCGGCCCCCCGGGTGCCCCAGCCAAGGTGGCCATTGCCCGGCTCCCGGTGCGCGCGGGAAGGTGACCTTCGCTCCTGAGCCGGACCGAAGGTGGCTTTTGCGCGCGGCGGCCGGAGTGGTGGTGACCTTCGCCGCGTGGTCGAGAGTGATGGTGGCCTTGGGGCGGGGGGTGAGGGTGGCCTTTGTCGGGGGCGAGCGAGGCGAAGGTGGCCTCCCCGCGGCGGGCGTAGTAAGGGTGGCTTTCGTCGGCAGTGGGAGAGCGTGGGTGGCCCTCGTCGGGGGGAGTGTGGGTGGCTTTTCGTTGGGGGAGTGTGGGTGGCTTTCGTTGGGGTTAGCCGGCGCCGAGGCAGATGAAGGGGCGGCGGAGGGGGTCGGCGGCGGTGG
This sequence comes from Actinophytocola sp., assembly GCF_035942955.1. Lineage (GTDB taxonomy): Bacteria > Actinomycetota > Actinomycetes > Mycobacteriales > Pseudonocardiaceae > DASYTH01. The sequence goes on from NZ_DASZCQ010000200.1 coordinate 2,305, forward strand.
CTTGGGCCAGGGCGGTGGCGGGGGCGGCGCCGGAGGCGAGGCGGGTGTGGTAGTCGGCCATGGTGTCGGCGAGGTCGGCAGCTGCGGCGGTGGGGGCGGCGAGCCAGCGGTGGTAGTCGGTCATGGTTTCGGCCGAGGAGCGGTCGCCTACCCGGCAGACCGCGGCGATCACCGTGCGGGAGCCGGTGGCGAGGAGGGCGCCGGCGAAGCCGAGGGCCTCGTCGCCGGGGCGGATGTGGCTGAGGGCGAGCTCGCAGGAGGCGAGCACCACGTGCTCCGGGGGCTTGTGCAGGCGGGCCAGCTCGTGGGCGAGGAGGCCGCCGTCGGCCAGCTCGAGCCGGGAGAACAGGGCGTTAGCGGGCTCGTGGGTGCCGTGGGCGGCGATGTGCACGAGGCGGGCTCCGTCCATTGTGGACAGAACGGCGGCGGTGGTGGCGGCCTCGCCTTGGAGAACGACCGCGTCGGGGTAGATGGCGCGCAGGCGGGTCAGCTCGGTCACGGACTCGGGTAGGCCGGGACCGCAGACCAGGACGACGTCTTCGCCGGTGGCGGAGGTCGGGCGGGTGGTGGCGCCGACCCAGGCGGTGGCGGACGGGGCGACGGACACTGGGCGGCCGCGCAAAGCCGGAAGCGAGCCCCACGGAACCTGGTAGAGGCCGCCGCCCGGCACGATCACGACCTCGCCGTCGCCGGTCAGCTCGATCACCGGGCGGAGCAGCTCGTCGAGCCGGCCGATGCGTCGCATGGCCGACGCCGACACCGCCGCGGCGAGGGGGGACATGAGGTCGTCGGGGGCCAGCGCGTCCAGGTCGGCGTGCAGCTGCTTGGCGACCTCGAGCACCTCGGCGAGCGAGCCGAGTCGCACCAGGTGGGTCCGCCCGCCGGCCAGCACCACCGCGGCGAGCTCCTCGCCAGGGCCGATGAAGCTGATCAGCGCGCGGTCGCCGAGCTGATCGACGATGTCCTTGGGCGAGCACACCGGACGCGGCCGGCCCCACTGGCTGGTATGCCAGCCGTGCCTGGTCACCTCGCGCTGCAGCGCTTCGCAGCGCTGCTCGAGCTCGGCGGTGGGCCGGCGGGCGAGCCGGGCCTGCTGCACGGTGCGCATCAGCGTGCGCAGCTCGGTCACCAGGTTGGCCAGCTCGGGATCCTCGATGGCCGGCAGCGGCTCGTACCGGTAAATCTGCGCGCGGGTGCGCTCCTGCCAGGCGAGCAGCCGCCGCGCGTCGGCCGGCGTCCGCGCGTCCTCAAGCAGCAGGCCGAGGGCCAGGCTGGCCAGCTGGATGCCGTGCACCGCGGTGCCGCACACCAGGTCGAGCCCGCCCATCCGGTCCCGCACCCGGGACAGCTCGGCGAGACCGGCGCGCGCCTCGGCGAGCGTCCGCTTGTGATCGCCGCGCGCAAGGGCCAGCTCGGCCTTGCACAGCCGCAGCAGCATCTTGTGGTCGATCGGGGCGATCCGGCGCGGGCTGGGCACCTGCCGCAGCAGCGACTCGGCCGCGGAGATCGCGCCGCGGTGCAGGGCCAGCCGGACGGCGAGCAGGGTGGCCTTCGCCGCCTCGTCGGTGAGCCCGAGCTTGGCAAGACGCTCGGCGAGCCGGGCGGCCCGGCGCGGCGACGCCTTGCTTGGCTGGCCATTCAGCGCGGCAGTGGTCTCGGCCTGCAGCCTGGTCAGCGAGGCGACCTCGGCCCACGGCGCGCTGCCGCGCTTGACGAACCGGCGGTGCGCCGAACGGGCCAGCTCCACCGCCAGGTCCAGCTCGCCCTGCAGCAGCGCGGCCGCGGCCCTGGCCACCTCCGCCTCGGCGAGGTCCTGGCCGATCCGGTTCGTCCGCAGCACCGGCAGCGCCTCGTCGAGGTGCCGCGCGGCCTCGTCGGCCAGCCCGGCCGCCAGCAGCGCGCGGGCCTGGTCGATCCGGGCCCGCGGCACCAGGCCTGGGCCGATCTCCTTGAACGTCTTCTCGGCTTCCTCGTAGTACCGCAGCGCGCCGGGGATGTCGCCGATCAGCTGGGCGATGTCGCCGAGGTTGTTCTGCGCCTTGGCGGTCAGCCGTGGCACCGGGTGGGCGGTGGCCTCGACGATGCACCTGAGCAGATCCATCTCGGCCGGCCCCGGCCGGCCGAGCTCGATGTAGGACAGGCCGCGGTTGAGGTAGAGCCGGGCGAGCAGCTCCGGGTCGCCGGCGTCGGCGGCCTGCTCGAGCACGGGGATCGCCCGGCTGTAGACCTCCACGGCCTCGGCGGTGTGGCCGGTGCGCAGCAGGATCAGCGCGTACTGGTTGTCCACCAGGCCTTGCAGCACCGGACGCATCCGCTCGGGTAACGCGCCGACCAGATCGCTTGCCGTGCCGATGTAGACCAGCCCGTCGGCGACGGAACCGGTCTCGGCCTCGGTGTAGGCCAGAACCGCGAGGATCTTGATACGCAAAGCGGTGGCCTCGGGGTTTCCCGAGGCCACCGGAAGTGCGCGCAGCGCTTCAACCAACAGCTTGGTCGCTTCGGCCGAATGTCCGACCCGGCTGGCGTCGACGGCCCTGCCGTACAGCTCGGTTGCCTGGTCGATGTCGGTCAGCACATGCCGTCCGGTCGCTGCGAGTGGAGGACTCGAACCGGGCACTCTCTAATGGCACCACATCGAGGCCCCCCTGTGGGCTATCGGTACCAGCTAGTTTTCACCAGAACCGTCTGTGGAGTCGTGCTGCCCGTCCGTGCCGTCGTGCTGCCCCTCGCCGCCGTCCTGCTGCGCGGTCAGCGGCTTGTCGTGCTGCCCCGCCGGTTCGACGGGCTGGTCGTGCTGCCCGTCCGGGTCGGTGATGGGCCTGGTGATCGTGTCTTCGGACATCGAAAGTTCCCCTCTCAGCAGGTTCGCGGGACCTGTCACCCTATAAGAGCAAGGGTGTGTCAGATAGATACGAACCCTATCGCCTGAATGGAGGAACTTATTGACAAATAGGCTACAAAACGACCGTCGGAGTGACTACGGTCCGTGGTCGGTCGGCCTTCATCCGCACCAGGATCTGGGTGGTGCCACGCGGCACCTCGGTCAGCACGAAGCGTCCGCCCTCGTCAGCGGTGGTCTCCGTGGACCCATGATCGGCCACGCGCACCTCGACGCCGTGCTCGCCGGCCGGCACCAGCCAGCCGTCGATCCGGTGCCGCTCGCCGGTGCGGGTCACGTTCACCATGACGGTGAGGTCGCCGACGAAGAACGTGATCGTTCCGGGAGCGCCGCTGCGCACCCCGGCCAGCGGCCGCGCGTCGGCCCAGCGCGCCGCCTCCACGTCGATGTCGTCGATGGCGATCGCGAACTGGGCTCGCTCGATCAAACCCGCAGGGGGTGGGTCAAGCTCGTTGACCAGTCGGGCCACCTTGGCCATCATCGCGTCGTCCTCCGCCGAATGGTGTTGCGTCTTCATCTGCCAGCCTCCCCGTCGTACAGGCTGCGAAGGGAGCTCAAGCAGCGCCCTCGAGTCGGTCCGATGCTGCCGTGTGGCATGTGCATCGCCTCGGCGACCGCGCGGTACTCCACCCGCCCGGCCAGCACGGTCATCCGCAGCAACTCCTGGCAGCGCTGCGGCAGCCGGTGAAAGGCCGCCCACAGCTGCCGGTCACGCTCGTCGCGCAGCACCTCCGGCTCCGGCAGCCCGTCGCCGCCGGGCAGCTGCTCGGCCAGCTCCGGCGGCAGCTCGACGTTGGTGGTCCCGCGCCGCCGGGTGCGGTTCGCCTCGCGCCTCGTGGTCGTGATCAACCAGCCGACCAGCGCCCGCGGCTCGGTGAGCCGGTCGAGGTGCCGCAGCAGCGCCAGCCACACGGTCTGCACGACGTCCTCGGCCGTGCTGCGGTCCAGGCCGTTGCCCCGCGCCACGTGCCACACCAGCGGGGTCAGCTCCGCGACGAGCACGTCCAACGCGCGGCGATCCCCCGACCTCGCCGCGACCAAGCATGCCGCGTACCGGTCCCGGCCCTCCAACCCCTCCCATGGCGGACTCATGCTGGCAGTGCGCAGCTCGGTCACCGCGTTCCACCCCACTCCGTGGGTCGACTGTCTGGAGGCGTCAGGTACATCGTTGGACTCCGCCGAGTTGCGTCTGTTTTGCGTCAGACTCACCCGAATGGCCCAGCTTGTCGGTGTCAACAGGGCTACTGGGCTTCCACGGTGAACGTCAGCGCTTGTCGTGGCTCGCTTTCCCAGGGTCTAGCCAGCTCGACGCGTAACTCGTGTCGACCCGGCGCATTGACGTCGAACGCCAACCGACTCCGGTCGGCCGGCAGATACTCGTCCCTCATCATGCGTAACCCCTCGGGCAGGCGCCACCGCCATAAGTAGTCGCCGGTCGGCGCCTCCGGCAGCCATAGTTCCACCGTATCGCCCGTGCGCACCACGATCGGGTGGTGCGAGTCGGCCGCGGTCAGCCGCACCAGGCGGCGGCCGGGCGGTTCCCCTGCCAACGCCCGGCCGCCAAGTCTGTGTGCTTGGTCACTCATATACGTAAGGAGAGGAGCCCCGGCGCCCAGATACGTCCACCCCGGACTGTTTCGAGGAGTTCGTCAGCCGACCATGATCAGCAGCAGCGCTCCGCCGCCGATCACCGAGCCGGCCAGCAGCGTCCCGCAGCCGGTGAGGACGATGCCCCGGGTGCCGCGGGCCCGCATGGCGAACAGGTTGGCCAGCGCGATGGCAAGCACGATGATCACCACGAACACCACGACCGCGAGCACGACCGGTCCGACCAGCCCGTACCGCTCGCCCAGCACCGGACCGAACACCAGCGCGACGAAGCAGACGATCCCGGTGACCGCCAGCAGCAGCGCCGATCCCAGCAGCACCAGCGCCCGCGCGATCCCCGCCCGCGACATCCGTTCCGGCTGCTCCGCCACGTTCGGGCAGCCTAGTGGTGCGGTGAAGGCGACCTTCGCTCCCCGGTGGGCGGCGAGGGAGGCTTTTGTTCGGGTGGGCGTGAAGGTCATCTTCGGTCTGGCTGAGCGGGCGAAGGCCACCTTGACGGCGGGCACCGGGAGTCGGGCGAAGACCATTTTGACTGGGGCGCCGGGAGTCGGCGAAGGCGACCTTCGCTCCCCGGTGGGCGGCGAGGGAGGCTTTTGTTCGGGTGGGCGTGAAGGTCACCTTCGGTCCGGCTGAGCGGGTGAAGGCCACTTTGACTGGGGCACCGGGAGTCGGGCGAAGGCCACCCTTGCCGTGATTGGGGCGTAGGTCACCATCACTGCGTCCGCCGCGCGGGAAGGCCACCTTGACTGCGCGCACCGGGAGTCCCGGCGAAGGCCACCCTTGCCGTGCGTGCGCGGGAGGAAAGCCACCATCACTGCGCCCGCCGCGCGGGAAGGCCACCTTCACTGCGCTCAATGCGGGTGAAGGTGGCCTTCGCGATGGGGTCAGTCCTCCTCGGGGACGATCATCCAGCAGACCAGGTACAGCAGCGCGCCGGTGCCGACGCCGAGGATGGTCGCGGCGGCGAACACGACGCGGACGATCGCGGTGTCGACGCCGAGCAGCTTGGCCAGTCCGCCGCAGACGCCGGCGACCATGCGGTCGTCGCGGCTGCGGCGCAGCTTGCGGACGGGGGTGGTGGTGTTCTCCGTGTCGATGTAGTTGCTCACGAGTCCAGGGTTGCCGGTGGCGGGCCCCGGAGCATCGGGGACCGGCCCGGAGCGCACCCGGATTCGGAGGTCAGGGCGCGCATCAGGGGAGCCCGGACAGGAGCGGACGCGCGGCCGGGGGAGGGGCGGGTGGGACGGCCTCGCGGGAGCGACCCATCAGAACCTAGGCTCGAGTCGTGGTGAGTGGGTCCTGGGCGCCGATCGGCTCGCCGGCGGAGCTGGCCGGTGCGCTCGACCGGGTCGGCTACCTGGCCGGTGAGGGGCTGGCCACGGCGGCGTTCCTGGCGCTGCGCATGGGGCGGCCGCTGTTCTGCGAGGGCGAGCCGGGCACCGGGAAGACCTCGCTGGCGGCGGCGCTGGCCACCGCGCTGGACGTGGAGCTGATCAAGCTGCAGTGCCACGAGGGGATCGACTCGACGCAGGCGCTGTACGACTGGGACTTCCCGCGCCAGCTGCTGCACCTGCGCGCCCTCGAGGCCGCGGCGGGCGGTCAGCTCGATGCCGATCAGGCCGAGAAGTCGTTGTACAGCAGGAGGTTCCTGCTGGCGCGGCCGTTGCTGCGGGCGCTTGAGGACGCGCCGTGCGTGCTGCTGGTCGACGAGGTCGACCGGGCCGACGACGAGTTCGAGGCGTTCCTGCTCGAGGTGCTGGGGGAGAACGCGGTGACCGTGCCGGAGCTGGGGGAGGTCCGGGCCGAGGTGCCGCCGCTGGTGATCCTGACGTCCAACCGGACGCGCGAGGTGCACGACGCGCTCAAGCGCCGCTGCCTCTACCACTGGCTGGAGCATCCCGACCTGACGCGGGAGATCGCGATCTTGCGGCGGCGGCTGCCCGGGATCGGCGAGCGGCTGGCCACCCAGGTCGCCTCCGCGGTGCGCCGGCTGCGTGCCGCCGAGCTGCTCAAGCCGCCGGGCGTGGCCGAGTCGATCGACTGGGCCGGGGCACTGCTCACGCTCGGCTGCTCCGAGCTGGACGCGGCCGGCGCGGCGGCCACCCTCGGTGCGGTGCTGAAATACCGCGAGGACGCCGAGCGCACGATCGCCGCCGGCCTCGACGCGCTGCTCGCCGGATAATTCATTGGCGATGCCGCGGCCGATATCTCACAATTAGTTGGAGCCGTTCGTGCAGGTCAAGGGCGAGTGGCGGCGCCATGCCGGCCGACCGGCTCCACAATTCAACCTCGGCGAACCGTCGAGCCATTTCTCCGCTTCCCGCGCGCGGCCGCAGCTACCTCGGCCTTGCCGCAGCAGGGAAGCGCCGGCCTGGCACCGGGTATGGGGGAGCGAGACC
>NZ_DASZCQ010000201.1:0-16374 GCF_035942955.1 Actinophytocola sp.
AACCACCCACCCCGGCCCGCAACCCCCAAGCAACCCGACCCGAGGCCGCTCGCCGAAGGCGACAGGGCGGCCTTGCCCGAGCTAGAAAACACAGCCGCCGACGGCCAGCTCCACGAACAGCACCGTGCCGCTCGGCAGCACGTTGCGGAACAGCTCCACCGCGCCGAAAGCCTTGCGGTAGAAGGTGATCGCCGCGAACACGTCCCGGACGAACAGGTGCGGCGTGAGCGCGTGCGGCCGGCTCATGCCGTCGACCTGCGCCGGCCGTCCAGCAGCCCGGCATCGGCCGCGACCTCGACCAGGCGGGCCATCAGCCCGGTCTCCCGCCGCGCCGCGGTCCGGCCGAGCGGGGTGAGCCGGTAGTAGCGCCGGCGGGCGTCGTGTGGCTCGCCGCTGCTCCCGCCGGCGACCTCCTCGACCAGCCCGTCGGCCACCAGCCGCGCGATCGTGCGGTACAGCGTGCCCGGTCCGAGCCGTACCGCGCCGCCCGTGACCTCCTCGACGAACCGCATCACCGCGTACCCGTGCGCCTTCCCGCCCGCGAGGGCGAGCAGCACCTGGAACCCGGCCGGGGTGAGCGGAGGGGGGTTGCGTTCCGCCATGTCCGGAATATACAGTCCGATCTCATTATACCTGATATGGATATACTCAATCTGGATAGGAGAGCGGAATGATCAGCGGCGTGAACCAGGTCGTACTGACCGTCGACGACCAGGAGCGGGCCAAGAAGTTCTGGTCGGAGACAATGGGTTTCGAGGTCGTGGAGGATTCGCCGTACGGCGACGAGCGGTGGATCGCCGTGCTCACCCCGGACGGCCACACCCGGCTGGTGCTTTCCCTGCGCCGCCCCGAGGAGCCGGCCCGCACGGCCCCGGGGGAGCAGCTGCCCAGCTCCAACGTCATGTTCTACGCCGACGACGTGGAGGCGGCCTACCGCGAGCTGACCGAGCGCGGCGTCACGTTCACCACCCCGCCGAGCAAGCAGTTCTGGGGCTGGTGGTCGGTGTTCGAGGACTCCGAGGGCACGCGCTACGCCCTCGGCCAGAAATGGGGGACTACGACAGAGCGTCGGTGATCCAGTCGGCGACCGGGAGGCCGCGGTTGATGCACTCGGCGGACAGGCGGATGGTCCAGCGGAGAGCCTGGACCATGAGGGTGGCCATCTCGTCGGGGGCGGCGTTGGTGAGCGCGATCTCGATGTGGGCGCGGGCGGCGTCGGTGTCGCCGTGGACCTCGGCGAGCAGGGTGCGGACGGCGGTGCGGACCGGGGGGTCGGCCTCGTCGATCGGGACCTCCTGGCCCTCGTCGTCGTAGACCTGCATGCGAACCGGGGTGGTGCCGCCGGAGCCGAGCGCGGACACCATCGTGCTGCACTCGCGGAACAGCAGCAGCATCAGCTCCCGGGCGTCGGTGTGGCTGTGCGGCGAGGAGCGCACCGCGTCGGCCACCCCGTCCAGCGCCCCCTCGTCCTCCCCCGCGTGCATCGCGGCCAGCGCCCTGCTGGCGGCGGCGATGAGGCGCCGCTGCCGCTCTGAGTGCGGGTCCACCGCCCCATCTTCCATCAGCCCGACCCGAATGGGCGCGTCCATTCGGGGAATCTTGTGGTTACCCGGAGTGGATCAGGCTGTCCGAACTGGCCTCTACCGCGGCGGCCAGCGCGGCCAGCGCCATCCTGCGCAGCAGGCGGGCCATCTGCTCGCGGTCGAGGCGGCGGCTGTGCGGGGTCGAGTTGATCAGGCCGAACACCGCGTGTGCCGCGGCGCGGGCGGTGGGCTCGGTGGTGCCGGGCACGGCGGCGTGGATCGCGTCGACCCAGACCTCGACGTAGCGCCGTTGCAGGGCGCGCACCCGGCGCCGGTCCGGGTCTGTGAGGTTGCCGAGGTTTCGCTCCTGCACGGTGATCAGCGCCGGGTCGTCGAGCGCGAAGTCCACGTGGAAGCGCACCAGCTCGCCGAGCGCGGCAGCGGGCGTTTCCGACTGCTCCACCCTGGCCAGCCCGCCGGCGAGCAGATCCTCGCTGATCGCGGTCAGCATCTCCCCGAGCATCGCGTCCTTGCTGCGGAAATGGCGGTACAGCGCGGGTCCGGAGATGCCGACGGCCGATCCGATGTCGTCGATGCCGACGCCGTGGAAGCCGTGCCGCGCGAACAGGTCGGCGGCCGCGGCGAGGATCTGCTCCCGGCGGGTTGGGGTTGCTGGCATCGTTCCATCGTAGCCGTCCGGTTAGCGAACGCTAACTGTGTTGACGCGGTTGCGCGCTAAGCAATCGCGCCGGCAGGGCCGGCTTCTCGGGTTGCGCTCGGCTTCGCTGATCGGTGCCCTGCCACCGCGATCGCGTGCCTTCGGCCCGGGCGCGCTCGATGGTCGCCCTGGCTGCCGCGCCTCGATCTGGCATGTCGGTTGGGTGAATGTTTCACCGACTACTTCCGGTTTGGGAAATGCCCTGGTACTGATGGGTATACCTGACATCCAACGGAGGTTGTCATGCGTACCCTGCTGATTTCCCTGCTCTCCGTTTCCCTTCTCACCTTCGCCCTCGTCGCCCCGGCCGGGGCCGCTCCGCTCGCCGTGAACTACGTCGCCCTCGGCGACTCCTACGCGTCGGGCACCGGTGCCGGCAGCTACGGCGACAGCGGTTCGTGCCTGCGCAGCGCGAACGCCTACGCACCACTGTGGGCCAGCTCGCACGGTGCGACGCTCTCCTTCGTCGCGTGCTCGGGCGCCGAGACCGCCGACGTCCTCAACGGCCAGGTCAACGCGCTGAGCGCGGCCACCAACCTGGTCACGATCTCCATCGGTGGCAACGACGCCGGGTTCTCCGACGTGGTGATCACCTGCACGACCGGCTCGGACAGCACCTGCGTCAACCGGGTCAACCAGGCACGGGCGTTCGCGCAGACCACCCTGCCCGGCCGGCTGGACGCCGTGTACTCCGCCATCCGCAGCCGGGCGCCGTCCGCGCGGGTGGTCGTGCTCGGCTATCCGCGCCTGTTCAGCGCCGGCTTCTGCTGGTGGTTCAGCACCACCAAGCGCAACGCCGTCAACGGCGCGGCCAACGAGCTGTCCACCATCATCGCGGCACGGGCGGCGGCTGCCGGGTTCACCTACGAGGACACCAGGGACAACTTCGCCGGCCACGAGGTGTGCACGTCCGCGCAGTGGATCAACGGCATCAACCTCGGCAACCTGGTCGAGTCGTACCACCCGAACGCGTCGGGCCACTCGCGTGCCTATCTACCCGCGCTCAACGGGGTGACCGGCTGACGGTCGACCCGGCTGGACGCTCACGTTAGTCGCCGCTAACATTGGTTTAGTTAACGGCGACTAACGTGAGCGGAGCGAGATGGACGCACCCGTCCTGCGCACCGAGGCCGACCCGGCCGACCCGGCATACCAGCGCTACCTCAAGGAGCACTCGGCGCTTGTCGAGGATCTGCGCGCCCGCCTTGCGGTGGCCCGGCAGGGCGGCCCGGAGAGGGCCAGGGCGCGGCACGTGGAGCGCGGCAAGCTGCTGCCCAGGGACCGGGTGGACTCCCTGCTGGACCCCGGCTCGCCGTTCCTCGAGCTGTCCCCGCTGGCCGCGAACGGCATGTACGACGACGAGGCGCCGGCCGCCGGCATCATCACCGGTGTGGGCCGGATCTCCGGCCGGGAGTGCGTGATCGTCGCCAACGACGCCACGGTGAAGGGTGGCACCTACTACCCGCTGACCGTCAAGAAGCACCTGCGCGCCCAGGAAGTCGCGCTGCACAACAACCTTCCGTGCGTGTACCTGGTCGACTCCGGCGGGGCGTTCCTGCCAAGGCAGGACGAGGTGTTCCCGGACCGGGAGCACTTCGGACGGATCTTCTACAACCAGGCCACCATGTCCGCGCGCGGGATCCCGCAGATCGCCGCCGTGCTCGGCTCGTGCACCGCGGGCGGCGCCTACGTCCCGGCGATGAGCGACGAGGCGGTCATCGTGCGCAACCAGGGCACGATCTTCCTCGGCGGGCCGCCGCTGGTGAAGGCGGCCACCGGCGAGGTGGTCAGCGCCGAGGAGTTGGGCGGGGGCGACGTGCACGCGCGCACCTCCGGCGTCACCGACCACCTGGCCGACGACGACCCGCACGCGCTGCGGATCGTGCGGTCGATCGTCAGCACGCTCGGGCCCCGGGTGCCGCGCGCCTGGCAGGCGGCGCCGGTCGAGGACCCAGTGGTCGACCCGGCGCAGCTCTACGGCGTCGTGCCCACCGACTCCCGGACGCCCTACGACGTGCGCGAGGTGATCGCCCGGATCGTGGACGGCAGCCGGTTCCGGGAGTTCAAGAAGGAGTACGGCGCCACGCTGGTCACCGGGTTCGCCCGGATCCACGGCCACCCGGTCGGGATCGTCGCCAACAACGGCGTGCTGTTCAGCGAGTCGGCGCTCAAGGGCGCGCACTTCATCGAGCTGTGCGACCAGCGCAGCGTTCCCCTGGTGTTCCTGCAGAACATCACCGGGTTCATGGTGGGCCGCGACTACGAGGCCGGCGGCATCGCCAAGCACGGCGCGAAGATGGTCACCGCGGTGGCCTGCGCGCGGGTGCCGAAGTTCACCGTGGTGATCGGCGGCTCGTTCGGCGCCGGGAACTACTCGATGTGCGGCCGGGCGTACTCGCCGCGGTTCCTGTGGATGTGGCCCAACGCCCGGATCTCGGTGATGGGCGGCGAGCAGGCCGCGTCGGTGCTGGCGACGGTGCGCAGGGACCAGATCGAGGCGTCCGGCGGCGAATGGTCCACAGAGGACGAGGAGTCGTTCAAGGACCCGATCCGCCAGCAGTACGAGGACCAGGGCAACCCGTACTACTCGACGGCCCGGCTGTGGGACGACGGGGTGATCGATCCGCTGGACACGCGGACGGTGCTGGGCTTGGGGTTGTCGGTGGCGGCCAACGCGCCGCTCGAGCCGGTCCGTTACGGCGTCTTCAGGATGTGATCGGGTTGTTCGACAGCGTTCTGATCGCCAACCGCGGGGAGATCGCGGTTCGGATCATCGACACGGTGCGTCGGATGGGGATCCGCGCGATCGCCGTCTACAGCGACGCCGACGCCGACGCCCGGCATGTGCGGGATGCGGACCTGGCCGTCCACATCGGACCGGCCGCGGCCCGGGACAGCTACCTGTCGATCGACCGGATCATCGCCGCGGCACGGGAGACCGGCGCGCAGGCGATCCATCCCGGGTACGGGTTCCTTGCCGAGAACCCGGCGTTCGCGCGCGCCTGCGCGGCGGCCGGGCTGGTGTTCATCGGGCCTCCCGCCGAGGCGATCGAGGCCATGGGGGACAAGATCAGGGCCAAGCGAACGGTCATGGCGGCCGGGGTTCCAGTGGTGCCCGGCCGAACCGAGCCCGGACTGTCCGATGCGGACATCGCGGCGGCGGCCGCGGAGATCGGGTTTCCGGTGCTGCTCAAGCCGTCCGCGGGCGGCGGGGGCAAGGGCATGCGGCTGGTGACCGAGGCGGCCGGGCTGCCCGCGGCGATCGAGTCGGCGCGGCGGGAGGCGCGTGGCGCGTTCGGCGACGACACCTTGCTGGTCGAGCGGTTCGTGCAACGGCCGCGGCACATCGAGATCCAGGTCGTCGCGGACCGGCACGGCAAGGTGGTGCACCTCGGCGAGCGCGAGTGCAGCCTGCAGCGCCGGCACCAGAAGATCATCGAAGAGTGCCCGTCGCCGCTGCTGACCCCGGACATCCGGGAGCGGATGGGCGCCGCCGCGGTCGACGCCGCCCGCTCCGTCGGCTACGAGGGCGTCGGCACGGTGGAGTTCATCGTGTCGGCGGACCGGCCGGACGAGTTCTTCTTCATGGAGATGAACACCCGGCTACAGGTCGAGCACCCGGTGACCGAGGAGGTGACCGGGATCGACCTGGTCGCCGTCCAGCTGCACGTCGCCGCCGGCGAGCCGATCAGCTGGGAGCAGGGCGAGATCGAGCTCGACGGGCACGCGATCGAGGCAAGGGTGTACGCCGAGGACCCGGCCCGCGACTTCCTGCCGACCGGCGGCACCGTGCTGCTGCTCGACGAGCCCGGCGGGTTCGGCGTCCGGGTGGACTCCGGGCTGCGCATTGGTGCGGTGGTCGGCTCGGACTACGACCCGATGCTGGCCAAGGTGATCGCGTACGCGCCCACCCGCGACGAGGCGCTCGACCGGCTCGACCGCGCGCTCGGGCGCACCGTCGTGCTCGGTGTCCGGACGAACGTGGCGTTCCTGCGGGCGTTGCTGCGCGATCCGGACGTGCGGGAGGGAAAACTCGACACCCAGCTGGTGGAGCGCCGGCTGGCCGAGCTGGTGGCGGCCGAGCCGGTGCCGGACGAGGTGCTCGCCGCGGCCGCGCTCGACGAGCTGCTGTCCCTGCGGCCGGCCGGGCCGGTGATCGACCCGTGGGACGTGCCCAACGGGTGGCGCGTCGGCGGCGCCGTCGGCACGGCGTTCCGGCTGGACTGTGTCCTTCCCGCCCCGCCAACCCCTGCCGGCCGGCAGGTCACCGTGCGGGTCGCCGGCGGACCGGAGGCGGCCTCGGTGAGCGTCGACGGTGCGGAACCCGTTGCGGCCGCGGCAATCTGGGACGGCGACGAGCTGGTGCTGACCTACGGCGGCCGCCGGACGAGGTTCCTGCGGGCGCTGGACGCGGCCACCGACACGCTGTGGCTGGCCGCCGACGGGAGGTCCTGGGCGGTGGCCGAGCACTCCATGCTGGAGAGCGGTTCGTCCGCCGTGGCGGCCGGTGGGCCGCTGACCAGTCCCATGCCCGGCACCGTGCTCGAGGTCAAGGCCGCGCCCGGCGACCGGGTCAGGGCCGGCGCGCCGCTGCTGATCGTCGAGGCGATGAAGATGGAGCACACCATCACCGCACCGGTGGACGGCGTGCTCACCGAGCTGAATGTTCAGGCGGGACAACAGGTCGCGCTGAACCAACCCCTGGCCGTGGTCACCCCGTCGGAGGAGCCGTCATGATCGACTTTCGTCTCGATGAGGAGCACGAGGCGCTGCGCAAGACCGTGCAGGAGTTCGCCCGCGAGGAGGTGGCGCCGGTCATCGGCGACTTCTACGAGCGCGAGGAGTTCCCGTACCAGATCGTGGCGAAGATGGGCCGGATGGGCCTGTTCGGGCTGCCGTTCCCGGAGGAGCACGGCGGCATGGGCGGCGACTACTTCGCGCTGTGCCTCGCGCTCGAGGAGCTGGGCCGGGTCGACTCGTCGGTGGCGGTGACCCTGGAGGCCGGCGTTTCCCTCGGGGCCATGCCGATCTACCGGTTCGGCACCGATGAGCAGAAGCGGCGCTGGCTGCCGGCGCTGTGCGCGGGCGAGGCGCTCGGCGGGTTCGGCCTGACCGAGCCGGGCGGGGGTTCGGACGCAGGCGCCACGCGCACCACCGCGCGGCTCGACGGTGACCAGTGGGTGATCAACGGGTCGAAGGCGTTCATCACCAACTCCGGCACGGACATCACCTCCCTGGTCACCGTGACCGCGGTGACCGGGACGGAACCGGGCGGGCACAAGGAGATTTCGACGATCATCGTGCCGTCCGGAACGCCGGGCTTCGCGGTGTCCAAAAAGTACTCCAAGGTCGGCTGGAGCGCGTCCGACACGAGGGAGCTGTCGTTCACCGACTGCCGGGTGCCGGAGGAGAACCTGCTCGGCGAGCGCGGCAGGGGCTACGCCCAGTTCCTGTCCATTTTGGACGAGGGTCGGGTGGCGATCGCCGCGCTGTCGGTGGGTCTGGCCCAGGGCTGCGTCGACGAGTGCGTGCGCTACGTGCACGAGCGGGAGGCGTTCGGCCGCAAGATCGGGGAGTACCAGGCGATCCAGTTCAAGATCGCCGATATGGAGGCGCGGGTGCACACGGCCCGGCTGGCCTACTACGCCGCGGCCGCCAAGCTGGTCCGGGGCGAGCCGTTCAAGAAGGAGGCGGCGATCGCGAAGCTGGTCGGCTCCAACGCCGCGATGGACAACGCCAGGGACGCCACCCAGATCTTCGGCGGCTACGGCTTCATGAACGAGTTCCCGGTCGGCCGGTTCTACCGCGACGCCAAGATTCTCGAGATCGGCGAGGGCACCAGCGAGGTCCAGCGCATGCTCATCGCCCGCGAGCTCGGCCTGCGCTGATCCGGTCGGGCTAGGGGGAGCTACTCAACTTCACCGGGCCGCGGAACCCTTGCCGGCCCGGCGGTTGTCCCAGCCGCATGGACGACGTCGAGGAGCCGGCACCGTCCCGGGCAGGGGCCGCGGGATGGCACTGGGGCACGTGGGCGGCGGGCCTGGCCCTGCTGGGCGCGATCGGGCTGCCCTTCTCGTTCATCGCAGGCGGGCTGAGCGTCATGGCGAGCGACGCGTGCGGCAGCGCCGGCGCGCGGCCGATCTGTTCGCCGCCACCCAACGGCTCGTCGCGATCCTGCCGCCGGCGGGATGTGCCGCCGCCATCCTGATCTGCCTGGCCGGTGGCTGGCTCGCGGCGCGCCGGGCCTCGTCACCGCTGGTGTGGCCGGGCGTGGCGGTGGTCGTGTGGTTCGCCGCCCTCATCGGCACGTCGAGCATCGCCGGTGTGGACTAAATCGATAGGTCCAGACCATTTACAACGCGGGCGGGCGGAGCGACAATCGGCCGGCACTCCTTTCCTGCCGAGGAGGTCCCGATGCGCCGCGTGATCATTCCGCTGCTCGGCCTGGTGCTCATGATGGTCGCGCCGGTGACGCCGGCGCGGGCCGCGACCCCGCCGCAGGTGTACGGGGTCTGGCACTGCGGCAACGACGCGTGCATCTGGGGCGCGGTGCGGGATCTGGCCGAGTTCGACAGGCAGAACCTGCGGCCGGAGGACGTCGACGCGGGCGCGAGCATCGGGCTGTACCTCGGGCTCGCCATCGCCGCGATCTCCGTGCTGGGCGCGGTGTTCCGGGTGCCGTCGGCGGTCCGCCCGATCACCCAGGACGTGCCGCGCGGTGTTTTCTAGCTCGGGCTGTGTTTTCTAGCTCGGGCAAGGCCGCCGGGCGCTGTGCTTGTTAGCTCGGGCAAGGCCGCCGGGCGCCTCGGTGTTTTCTAGCTCGGGCAAGGCCGCCGGGCGCCTCGGTGTTTTCTAGCTCGGGCAAGGCCGCCGGGCGCCTTCGGCGCCGGCCTGGGGTCGGGTTGCTTGGGTGGTTGCGGGCCGGTGTGGGGGTCGGGTGTCGTGGGTGGTCGGCTGACGACGCCTGCGGGCAGGGGCTCGTTCCTCGCCCTGCCCTGGTCGTCGTGTGGCGGCCGCCCTCGCCAAAGATTTGCCGACCCCAGCGCAGTTGACCTCAGCGCAGTTGACCTCAGCGCAGTTTGAGCTCAGCGGAGTTTGAGCTCAGCGGAGTTTGATCTCAGCGGAGTTTCGGACGCGGCCTAGGTCGGAAGTGTGCCTAGGTCCAGGTTGGTGCCGGGTTTTCCCTTGCCGCGAACGGGAATCAGCAGGGCTGAGGCGGCGACGGCGGTCGCGGTGAGCGTGGCGACGGTCAGGATCGTGCCGATCGAGCCGTGCAGGAAGCCGACCGTGCCGATCTCGGCGAGCAGGCCGGTCCACAGCAGGGCGGCGACCCAGCGGTCGGTGGCCGCGATCCGCGACATGATGATCAGCTGGGCGATCGCGAGCACCGCGCCCAGCGTCGCGAACAGCCACAGCCAGCCGAGCACGGGGCGGTACTGGTCGCCGACCGCCAGCGGGAACAGCACGTCGCCGAGCAGCAGCACGCCGGCCACCTCGAGCACGCCGAGCCCGGCGAGCACGATGATCGACACGCGCAGCGCGGCCCGGCGCTGCCCGGCGACGGCCAGCCGGGGCAGCGCGATCATGGTCACCGCGTAGGGCAGCCAGATCGCCACCTTGGTGACCACGGCGCCGGCGCCGTAGTGGCCGGCGTCGGCGGCGGGCAGGTAGCGCTTGGCCAGCAACACGTCCGCGGTCATGATCGCCGCCATGGCCAGCATGGTGAGCGTGGCGTGCGCGACCTCCCGCGTGGCGGCGCGCGCCTGGGCGCCCTCGCGGGCGGCGATCGCCCGCCACGCCTGGCCTTTCACCGCGGCCGCCGCGGCGAACAGGGCCAGCCAGGCGCCGGTCGTCATGCCGGCCATGGCCGAGGCGGCGGTGCCGCCGGCCGCGAGCCCGGCGATCGCGCCGCCCACCCGGCCGGCCCCGATGATCGTGGTGGTGGTGGCCAGCCGCCCGAACAGGTGCAGACCCTGCGCCGCGCCCATCGGCGCCCCGCCGAGGGTCATCGCCGGCAGCGCGGCCACCAGGAAGAGCAGCGAGGGCACCGAGATCCGCAGCGTCAGGTGCAGCACCGGCAGCGCGACCGCCCCGATCACGGTGACCGCGACGGCCGTGCGCAGGCTCGCCTGACCGAGGCCGCCGCGCTCGCCCGCCGCCACCCGCCGGGCCAGCACCACCTGCACGGTGGCCGCCGGCACGTACCCCACCAGCAGCAGCCCGAGCAGCGCGGCCAGCTCGGCGTACCGCTCCGGGCCCAGCGTGCGGGTGCCGATCGCCACGAGCGCGTAGCTGAGCAGGTTCACCGCCACCGTCGCCAGCGTGACCGTGGCGGACGCGCTGAGCAGCGCCCGCATCCGGCCGGTGCGCTCGGAGGATTCGGTCATGGCGTCGGTCATGGTGCCCGGAACAGCACGTTGCTGACGTACCGGGGCCCGCCGAGGGTGACCGTGCGCAGGTAGCCGTGCAGGCGCGGGGCGACCTGGCGTTGGTGGGCGGCCAGGTCGAAGCCGGCGAGCGGCCGCCAGCCGTCGCGCAGCAGGATCTCGCCGGTGTAGCCGTGCTCGGTGAGGAAGGCGAGCACCTCGTCCACCGGGCCGCGGCGGTACTCCAGCTCGACCAGCAGCACGGGGCGGCTGCGGGCCAGGGTGGCCGTGGCGCCGCGCAGGGCCGCCAGCTCGGCGCCCTCCACGTCGAGCTTGATCATGGTGACGTCGGCGGGGGCGAGCTCGTCGATCGTGGTGGTGGCGACCTCGACGCCGCGGCCCCCGGCTTCGGCGCACAGGGAGGCCACGGCCTCGGTGCCCATGCCGGTGTCCGGCACCCAGAGCGTCTCCCGGCCGGCGTGATCGCTCGCGGCGGCCCGGACGACGCGGACGTTGCCGGGCGCGGTCTTCTCCAGCACCTGCGCCACGTTCGGGTTCGGCTCGAACGCGATCACCTGGTCGACCCGCTCGGCCAGGGCTCGGGACCAGGGCCCGTACCACGCGCCGACGTCGAGCGCGGTTCCGTGGTCTGGGCAGAAGTCGTTGAGCCGGCGCAGTTCCGGCTCGAACCGGTGATAGCTGCGGGCCACCGCGGCGGCGAACACGCGGTCGGGCACCAACCTCGACAGGGCGGACACCGCGGCCGTGACCGGGCGGGCGGGAAGCCTGCTGACCATGGCGGACGACACTACGCCGAGTGGACGCTTGCCCAGGTGTTACTCTCGGGTAATTTGTTGGGTCATCCGCATGACCCCGAGCTCAGCGTCGAGGAGGACCCTTGCGTCGCATACTGGGTTTCGTCCTACTCGGGTTGGGGGTCTTCGCCGTGGCGCTGGGGTTGCTGCTGCGGCTGTACGCCTATCCGCGGCTGGCCAAGGCGCCGCTCGACCCGAAGACCGTGTCGGTGGCCACCGGCAGCGGGATCACCGCGCTGGTGATCGTCCGGCAGAGCAACGGCGCCGCCCTGCCGGAGATCCGCACCAACCTGGACGTGACCGCCAACCGGTACGTGTCCGGCGACCTGACCCAGCCCGAGGTCGTCGAGGACGGCGACGTCGCCAGCTGGATCGAGGCCGTCGAGGTGGTCGACCAGAACGGCAACCTGATCCGGGCGACCGAGCGGCAGCTCTGCGTCGACCGCCGGACCAACGAGGCGGTCGAGAACTGCCAGATCCGGTACGTCAAAACGAAGACCGACTCCTCGTTCACCGGCGCGATCCGCGAGGACAACATCAACCAGCCGGGGCTGAACCTGAAGTTCCCGTTCGACACCGAGAAGCACGACTACGCCGTGTTCGATCTGTCCATTCGGGACGCCACCGACGCGCGGTTCGAGGCCGAGGAGGAGATCGACGGGCTGACCGTGTACCGGTTCGTGCAGGACATCCAGCCGCGCAAGCTCGAGGAGCGGGACGTGCCCGGCTCGCTGGTCGGCCGCAGCGAGCCCACGGTGAAGGCCGACCTGTACTACCAGGTCCGGCGCACCATGTGGGTCGAGCCGGCCACCGGGCAGATCATCAAGGGCTCGGAGGACCAGCGCCAGGAGCTCGTCCGGTCGGACCAGAGCCCCGGCCAGGGGACCGTGGTGTTCGGCGGGACGCTGACGTTCACCGACGAGACCGTGGGCAAGAACGTCGCCGACGCCAAGGAGAACCGGTCGAAGCTGTGGCTGCTGACCACGTTGCCGATCTTCCTGTGGATCGGCGGCGTGCTGCTGATCCTCGCCGCGGTGGCCCTGCTGCTGCTCGGCAGGGGCGGCAGCGGCGGGTTCGTGCAGGGCTCGACCCCGCCGCAGGAGCGCCAGCTCACCGGCGCCAGATGACCGCCGCCTACCGTTTCCGGAGCACCATCACCAGATTCCAGGAGGCGATTTCCCGCAGCACCGGAATATGCACGATCCAGGTGGCCCACCACGGATGATACCGGGGTAGGGCGCGGACCACCGTCACGTTTTCCGCGCGCCGGGCCCAGCGCAATGCCGCGCCCACGGTGAGCGGGAAGAGGGTCTCCCCGTAACGGTTTTTCGGCTCCCTGCCGTGCTTTCGCCGAAAACGCCGGCGAGCGTATCCGCCGCCGAGGTAGTGCCACGGCGCGGTCTCGTGCCCGCCCCACGGGGAGAACCATGGGGTGAACGACACGAACACCGTTCCGCCCGGCCTGGTCACCCGGACCATCTCGGCGAGCATGGCCTCCGGCTCGGCCACGTGCTCCAGCACGTTCGAGGAGTAGCAGATCTCCACGGATCCGGTCTGTACAGGCAGTTCCGTGCCGCTCGCGCGGACCATCCCGGTGCCGGGGCGCCCCCGCGCGGACAGCTCGCCGACGTCCGGGTCGACCCCGAGGTAGTGCGCGCCGGCCGCCCGGAAGGCGTCCGAGAAATAGCCCGGCCCGCCGCCGACGTCGAGCACGATCCGCCCGTCGAGCGGGGCGAACAGAGCGATTTGCCGAACCGAGTCGTCGGCCAGGGTCCGGTAGAAGTGGTCCGGGTCGGACTGCTCCCGAAGGAACGCTCGAAACAGGCGCACGGACCGGGCCAGGGTCGCGTCCCGGGGCCGTACTGAATCGATTACCTGACCATTACCTGCCATCGGCGGTATCGCTTTCTTAGGCAGTTTCGACTAGGTTCATACCGGTCGGTAACTTACCACTCGTCCGGCAGTCTGGAGACTTGATGAGCTCACGTCCGCACGTGTTGCTCCTCAACTGGCGGGACACCGCGCACCCGGAGGGCGGCGGCTCGGAACGGTACCTCGAGCGCATGGCCGAGGGGCTGGTGGGCCGGGGCTACCGGGTGACCATCCAGTGCGCGGCATACCAGGGCGCCGCCGCCGACGAGTGGCGCGGCGGCGTGCGATTTCGCCGGCGGGGCAACCGGTTCACCGTGTACCCGCGGGCGCTGCTCGCGGTCGCCGGGCTGCGGCCGGACGTGATCGTCGACGTGCAGAACGGGATCCCGTTCTTCTCCCGGCTGGTCGCGCGGTGCCCGGTCCTGGTGCTGGTGCACCACGTGCACCGGGAGCAGTGGCGCTCGGTGCTCGGCGACACGCTCGGCCGGCTCGGCTGGTGGATCGAGTCCCGGCTGGCGCCGTGGCTCTACCGCGGCTGCCGCTACCTGACGGTCTCCGAGGTCACCAGGGACGAGCTGGCCACGCTCGGGATCCGGCCCGAGCGGGTCACGGTGATCCGGCCGGGGCTGGACCCGCCGCCGCGGACGAGCGCCGAACCGGACGAGGACCCGACGCTGGTCGTCGTCGGCCGGCTGGTGCCGCACAAGCGGATCGAGCACGCCATCGACGCGCTGGCCCGGCTGTCCGAACGCTGGCCCAAGCTGCGGCTGGAGGTCGTCGGGCAGGGCTGGTGGCGGCCGAACCTGCTGCGGCACGCGGAGTTACGCGGCGTCGAGGACCGGGTGACCCTGCACGGCTGGGTGGACGAGCGGGACAAGCACGAGATCCTGGCCCGGTCGGCGGTGCACCTGTGCCCGTCGGTCAAGGAGGGCTGGGGGATCGCGATCATGGAGGCGGCCGCGCACGGGGTGCCGTCGGTGGCCTACCGCGCCGCCGGCGGGGTCTGTGAGTCCATTGTGGACAACAAGACCGGGGTGCTCGCCGAGGACTTCGAGGCCATGGTGCACCACATCGACCACCTGCTGCGGTGGCCGGCCTATCGCGAGGCGTTGGGCCGGGCCGGCCGGGACCGCGCGGCCGGGTACGGGTGGGAACGCGGGGTCGATCTGTTCGAGCGGGCCCTCACCGACGCCCGTAGTCGACCGCGCCGGCCCAGGGGTCGGGCTGCTGGACGTCGTCGAAGTTGATGCCCTTGTCCGGCGCCGAGCTCAGGGACACGGCGACCGTCACGCCGGTGGCGAGCGCGAGCCCGGCAAGAACCGCGGCGATCACACCGACTATCACTCGCACGGGTCTACTCCCTTGTCGGGTTCCGGTTGATGCGGGCTAATTTACCGGCCGGTAACCCCCACCACAACAGGGCCAGCACGACCACCGCCAGCGCCGCGAGGTCCGCGGCCAGCACCGGGACCCGCGGCGGGCCGGCGTCCGGGTACGGGGTGACCTCGCCGGGCAGCCGGTACAGCGACAGCCACGGCCCGCGGTAGGTCCGCTCAAGGGTGGCCAGCACCCGGTCGTCGACCCGGCCCGGGGTGCCGTGCTCGACCAGCAGCCAGCCGAAGCCCAGCCGGGTCAGGTCGCCGCCACCGGTCAGGGCCTGCCGCGCGGCCGCCGCGCGCCGGTCGTCACCGGGCAGCGGGCGGCCGTCCACCACGAGGGTGTCGTCGATGACGGTGGGGCGGGGCAGCGCCCGCCGCGCCGGGTCGAGCTGGACGCGCCGGTCGTTCCAGTCGAACCGCCGGAACGTCGACAGCGGCACGGCCAGCACGTCGCCGGGCCGCGGGTCGGCGGCGAGCACGGCCCGGACCCTTGCCCAGTCGTCCGGGTAGTCGACCGCGGCCAGCCGCCCCCAGCCGGCCCACGCCAGGTCCGGCATGATCACGATCGGCAGCGCCGCCGCGGCGGCCAGCAGGGCCCGGCGTGCCGCCGCGGTCCGCAGCACGTGCGCGGCCCGCTCGACGGCCAGCGCGAAGCCGAGGGCAAGGGGCAGCGCCCACCACGCCACCCAGCGCTGGCTGTCGCGCAGCAGCCCGGCGCCCGGCCCGTTGGCCATCAGCCAGCGCAGCACGGCCGCACCGACCGGGAAGGTGGGCAGCGCGGCCAGGGTGACGCCGAACGCGCCGAGCAGCAGGACGGCCCTGGCCGGCGCGACGCCCCAGCGGCTCGCCAGCACGCGGATCCCGAGCAGGGCCATGGCCACGACGGCCACCGTCATGACGGGCACGAGCGGGTTGTCCCGGCTGGCCGGGACGGTGTCGGCGTTCCAGATCCCGCCGAGGCCGAGCAGGCTGAGCACGGGCGTGCCCCAGCTCTCCGCCCGCGCGGCGAACGCGGTCACGCCGTCCGGTGTGGACGGTGTGGCGGCCGGCCCGAGCAGGCCGGGCACCAGCCACGGCGCGTTGAGCACAAGGGACACGCCCACGCTGAGCCGGATTCCCCGCTTGCCCGCGCTGACCACGGCGGTCCCGGCCGCGAGCACCCCGGCCATCGGGGTGAGCACCGCGGGCGCGCAGGCGATGATCAGCCGCGCGCCCGCCTTCGGCTTGCCGTGCCGCAGATCCAGCCCGGCCCGGGTGATCCATGGCAGGCAGGCGTAGGCCAGCAGCACCTGCCAGTGGCCGATGAACAGCCGCTCGGCGACGTAGGCGGTCCAGCCGTACGCGGTGGCCGCGACCACCCGGGTGGCGAGCGAGCCGGTCGGCACCAGCCGCCCGGCGCCGAGCGCCCCGGCGAACAGGGCGGCCGCCAGCAGGAGCTTCTGCAGGACGTCGCCGGGCAGCAGCCCCGTCGCCAGCGCCACCACCGCGTCCGACGGCACCGCGCGGGGCAGCAGGGAGCCGAGGCCCAGTGCGTCGGGTAGCAGCGACTGCCGGGGCACGAAAACCATGTCGTAGGTGAGCACGAAGCCGCGGCCGAGCACGGGGGCCAGCACGGCGAGGGCGAGAGCCGCGGCGACCGCGGGCAGGGCCGCCGCCCTCCCGGCAGCCCGGTGTCGTGAGTCTTTTGTGGTGCTATAACCC
>NZ_DASZCQ010000202.1:0-8956 GCF_035942955.1 Actinophytocola sp.
CCCCCATAGGGGCGTCAGCACCCCAAAACGACGATCAAGAACCGTCGACGCCCCCAACCACCCCGACCACCGCCAGCCGCCAACGCACCCAACCCTCAGCCAATCGCCGCGCCCCACCCACCCGGGACCCCACCCCACCCAGGCCGCCTCAGCCCCGGTTGGACCGCGTCCCCAACAGCACGTCCTCCCAGGACGGAACCATCGGCCGGGCCTTCTTGCTCTTCCCGCGCCGCGCCGAGGCCGCCGGTGCCGGCGCGGACGCGGGGGTCGGCTCGGGAGCGGGCTCCGGCTGGGCGGGTTCGGGCGTGGGCTCCGGTTCGGCGTCAACAGCCGGAGGAGCGGGCGGGGCGGGGGGCGCCTCCGCGACCTGGTCCATTGTGGTGGTCACTGCCTGCGGTTCCTGGGTCAGCTCGAAATCCTGGACGAAGTCCTGCTCGGTACGGATCTCCGGCTCCGGCGCCGGGCGGTGCGGCGGCTCGCCGCCGTTGACCGCCTTGCGCTCGGTCTGCGGGCGCGCCGGGCGGGCCGGAGTGGGGGCCGGTCTGACGTCAAGGGCCTGCTGGGCCAGCTCGGTGACCGGGCGCACGGTGCGCAGCGGCCGGTTGGAGGTGGGGTCGAGCAGGTCGAGCGCGTGATCGTCGAGCGGGGTGACGGTGCCGCCGTGCGCGCCGGGGTGGAACGCCCAGTGCGCGCGGTTCTCCGAGCGGCCGGCGGTCCAGCTCAGCTGCACCACCCACTTGCCGTCCTCGCCGCGCCACGAGTCCCAGTTGGCCACCGAGTAGTCCTGGCCGCGGGTGCCGAACGCGTGCGCGACCACCTCGCCGAGGGTCTGGACGTCCGGCCCGTCCTCGCGGACCGGGTGCGCCCGCTGCGCCAGCTCGGCCGTGCGCGATCGTTCGAGCAGGACCGGGTAGGCGAACCGCTCCACCCGGTGCTCCGGGAGGCCGGCCGCCGCGGCGACCTGCTCGACGGAC
The DNA here is from genome assembly GCF_035942955.1 of Actinophytocola sp. Taxonomy (GTDB): domain Bacteria; phylum Actinomycetota; class Actinomycetes; order Mycobacteriales; family Pseudonocardiaceae; genus DASYTH01. Next base: position 975 of record NZ_DASZCQ010000202.1, read on the forward strand.
TCTCCCGCACGGATGCGGGCTTGGATCTCACGAGGGCGCATCTGGCTCTCCAGCTCGGTGGCGATCTGGCCGAGTCGGGTGACGTCTCCTCGGGCTGCCGCACGCAACCGCTCGTCCACGGGAAGTGAGAAGCGCTCGCCGCGTGTCGGGTCCTCGCAGACGACGGTCCTTCCGTCATCCTCGAGCCCGACGATCCGCAGCGCACGCATCGCGGCCTCCTCCAGGCTTTGAACAGACTTCACCTCGTCAAGCGCCCACCGTAGTTGGCCGCAACGCGATCATGGGCTAGGCGCGCCGGGGTGTTCCCAGCTCATCCCGGTGATCCGCTCGTAGAGCTCGATGTACCGCAACCGCGTCGCGGCCACGACGTCGGCGGGGATCTCCGGGCCGGGCGGTTGCTTGTTCCAGCCCGTGCCGGCCGCCCAGTCCCGCACGATCTGCTTGTCGAATGAGCGTTGCGGGCGGCCGGGCGCCCATTCGTCTGCGGGCCAGAAACGCGACGAATCCGAGGTCAGCACCTCGTCGCCGAGGGTGATGACGCCGGCGGAATCCCAGCCGAACTCGAATTTGGTGTCGGCGATGATGATGCCCTTGCCGGCCGCGTGCTCAGCGCCCCGCGTGTACAGCTCGAGGGTCAGCTCGCGGAGCCGTTCCGCGGTGTCCCGGCCCACCTCGCGCACCACGTCGTCGAACGTGATGAACTCGTCGTGGCCGACGGAAGCCTTGGTGGTGGGGGTGTAGATCGGCTCCGGCAGCCGGCTGCCCTCGGTCAGCCCGGCCGGCAGCGCGACCCCGGAGACGCTGCCCTTCGCCCGGTACTCGGCCAGTCCAAGACCGGTGAGATAACCGCGCGCGATGCATTCCACGGGAATCATCTTCAGCGGTGTGCACCGAATGGCCCGGCCGGCGAACTCGGCCGGCACGTCGGTCGCCGAAATCAGATGGTTCGGCGCGACGGAAGCCAGCCGGTGAAACCAGGAAACCGACAGCTGGGTCAGCAGCGCGCCCTTGTCCGGAATGGGCGTCGGCAGCACCACGTCGTACACCGACACCCGGTCCGAGGCGACCAGCAGCAGGTCGTCGTCGATCGAGTACAGCTCCCGGACCTTGCCCGCGTACAGATGCCGCACGGGGTAATTAGATCCGCTCGACCACCCAGTCGACGCACCGGGTCAGGGCGGACACGTCGTCCGGCTCGACGGCCGGGTACATCGCCACGCGCAGCTGGTTGCGGCCCAGCTTGCGGTACGGCTCGACGTCGACGATCCCGTTGACCCGCAACACCTTCGCCACCGCCGCGGCGTCCACCGATTCGTCGAAGTCGATGGTGCCGACGACCTGCGAGCGGTGCGCCGGGTCGGCCACGAACGGCGTGGTGTACTCCGTCGCCTCGGCCCAGCCGTAGAGCCGGTCGGCGGAGTCGCGGGTGCGCGCCACCGCCCAGTCCAGCCCACCGTTGCCGAGCATCCAGTCGATCGTCTCGGCGAGCAGGAACAGCGTGGCGATGGCCGGGGTGTTGTAGGTCTGCTCCTTGACCGAGTTGTCCAGCGCGGTGGTCAGCGACAGGAACTCCGGCACCCACCGGCCGGAGCCGCCGATCTCGGCCACCCGGTCCAGCGCGGCCGGGCTCATCAGCGCCAGCCACAGGCCGCCGTCGGAGGCGAACGACTTCTGCGGGGCGAAGTAGTAGACGTCGTAGTCCTCGGCGCGGACCGGCAGCCCGCCGGCGCCCGAGGTCGCGTCGATCGCGATCAGCGCGCCGTCCGAGCCCGCCGGCCGGCGCACCGGGACCGCGACCCCGGTCGACGTCTCGTTGTGCGCCCAGCCCACCAGGTCGCAGCCGGCCGCGTAGCTGATCTCCGGCGCGGATCCCGGCTCGGCGGTGACCACCACCGGGTCGGCCAGGAACGGCGCGCCGGCCGTGGCCTTGGCGAACTTCGCCGAGAACTCGCCGTAGCTGAAATGCTGCGCCCGCTCGCGCACCAGGCCGAACGCGGCGGCATCCCAGAACGCGGTCGCCCCGCCGTTGCCAAGCACGACCTCGTAGCCGTCGGGCAGCGCGAACAGCTCGCGCAGCCCCGCGCGCACCCGCCCGACGAGCGACCTCACCGGCTTCTGCCGGTGCGAGGTGCCCATCAGCGCCGCACCCTCGGACACCAGCCGCTCCAGATGCTCGGGGCGCACCTTGGACGGGCCGGAGCCGAAGCGCCCGTCGGAGGGCCGCAGCTGCGCCGGCAGCTCGAGCGTGGTCGGATCGATGCTGGTCGAGGTCATGCCTCCAGTGTCGCAGGCGCGTCTGGAGACTCGATCGCCGGCCGGTGGGAACGGGCCGGGACCGGTCCGGTCACCGGCAGGTACACGGTGATCCGCAACCCACCGCCGGCGTTGGGCTCGGCGTAGACCCGGCCGTGGTGCGCCTGCACCACCGAGCGCACGATCGACAGGCCGAGCCCGGCGCCGTCGCGGCTGGCGCCCCTGGTCCGCGCCAGCCGGCGGAACGGCTCGAACAGCCCGGGCACCGCGTCCGCCGGCACCACCGGCCCGGTGTTGGTGACCACCAGCGCGGGCGTGTCGGACACCTGGACCAGCACCGAACCGCCGGGCTCGTTGTAGCGCACCGCGTTGTGCACCAGGTTGGTGGCCAGCCGCTCGAGCAGCACCTGGTCCCCGATCACCAGGCGCGGGTCGAGCCGGCTGGCCACCGTCACCCCCTCTTCGGCGGCCATCCCGGCAGCCGAGCGCAGCACCGCGTCGACCACCTCGTCCAGCCGCACCGGCAGCCGGCTGACCAGGCCCTGGTCGCTGCGGGCGAGCACGAGCAGGCCCTCGATCATCCGCTCGCTGCGCTCGTTGGTGTGCAGCAGGTGCTGCCCGAGGCGCAGCAGCTCGGGGCTCGCGGTCGGATCGGCCATGGCCACCTCGATCAGCGTGCGCTGTACCGCGAGCGGGGTGCGCAGCTCGTGCGAGGCGTTGGCGACGAACCGCCGCTGGCTGTCGAACGCGGTGGCGAGGCGGTCGAGCATGCCGTCGAACGTGTCGGCCAGCTCCTTGAGCTCGTCGGGCGGCCCCTCCAGGTTGATCCGCCGGTCGAGGCTCTCCGCCCCGAGCCGCCGGGCGGTGGCGGTGATCGTGTGCACCGGTTTGAGCGCGCGGCCGGCCATCAGCCAGCCGAGCAGCCCGGCGACCGCGCCGGCGGCGATCAGCGCGATGCCGGAGGCGATCAGCAGCGTCTGCATGGTCGACGAGCGGAACGACTGGATCAGGCTGGTCTTCTCGCCGATGATCACGCCGCCGTCGAGCGGATCGGTGACCGGACCGGTCGTCGTCTTGGGCTGCGGCGCCGTCCCCTCGAAGTGCTCGACGAACCCGACGGCGTCCGGCACGATCTGGTTCACCAGCACGTAGTTGATCAGCAGCATGCCGATCCCGGCGAGCACGAACAGCCCGCCGAACATCACCGCCCACCGGCTGCGGATCGAGAGTCTCACGCCATCACCTCGCAAGCTCGGTGACGGCGAGCCCGCCGCCTCGTTCCTCGGCGACGGGGCAGTGTTCGATGGTTCGCTCCGCAGTCTCCGCCAAGCCTGCGTCTTCTCGTTCCTCGAAGACGCAGGAGTATTCGATGGTTCGCTCCGCAGGCTCCGCTCATGGCGGGCCGATCCGGTATCCGGCGCCCGGCACGGTCTCGATCACCGGCGGCTCGCCCAGCTTGCGGCGCAACGTCATCACCGCCACCCGGACCGCGTTGGTGAACGGGTCGGCGTGCTCGTCCCAGGCCTTCTCCAGCAGATCCTCGGCGCTCACCGTGGCGCCCTCGGCCCGCATAAGCACCTCCAGCACGGCGAACTCCTTGGGGGACAACGGAACGTGCCGGCCGTCCCGGGAAACCTGGTGGCGCGGCAGGTCGAGCAGCACCCCGGCCCGCTCGAGCACGGGCGGCAGCGCGGGCCGGGCCCGGCGGCCGAGCGCCTGGATGCGGGCGACCAGCTCGGCGAACGCGAACGGCTTGGTCAGGTAGTCGTCGGCGCCGAGGGACAGGCCGGCCACCCGCTCGGTCACGTCGCCGGCCGCGGTCAGCATGAGCACCTTGACCTCGCCGCCGGCCGCGATCACCTCCCGGCACACGTCGTCGCCGTGCACCCCGGGAATATCCCGGTCCAGCACCACCACGTCGTAGCCGTGCACGCCGACCCGCTCCAGCGCGGCGTCGCCGTCGTAGCAGACGTCGACGGCCATGGACAGCCGGCGCAGCCCCTCGGCGATGGTGTCGGCGAGGAGCCGCTCATCCTCGACGACCAGCACCCGCATGATCGCCAGTGTCCGCCATCGCCAGGTAAGCGCGGGATAAGGACTTTCGCTTAGCCCGCCCGAATCACCCGATCCGTAGAAATTCGACCAGCTCGACAAGGAGAGGAGTAGCCATGAGCGTTCGAACAGTGCTCCTCGCGGCGGCGTTGCTCGCGCTGGTCTCGGGGTGCAGCGGTGGGGAGGCGCCGGCCAGCCAGGTCGCGTCGATCTCGGGGAGCCAGCAGCCGTCCGGCGAGGCGCCGGCCGGCGACGACGGCAAGACCGACGAGGACAAGGCGCGCGAGTACGCCAAATGCATGCGCGACCACGGGGTCAACATGAAGGACCCGGAGATCACCGAGGGCGGCGGGGTCGGCCTGTCGATCGAGGGCACCGACCCGGAGACGGTGAAGAAGGCCGAGACGGAGTGCAAGTCCCTGCTGCCCAACGGGGGCAAGCCGCCGACGCCGGACGCCGAGCAGCTGGACCGGATGCGCGAGACGGCCAAGTGCCTGCGCGAGCACGGCATCAACGTGCAGGACCCGACCGTCGACGACCCGGGCATCAAGATCGAGGGCGGCGACAAGGAGAAGGTCGACGAGGCGATGAAGGCCTGCGGCGAGTCGCCGCCCGCGGGCGGCGCCAAGGTCGAGGGGCGATCGGAGCCGACGCGATGACCGAGCTCGAGCCGACCCTGGATCAGAAGGAGGGGCCGCGGGCGGTGCGCAAGCGGCGCACGGTGCGTGCGGTGATCATCACGGTGGCCGTGCTCGCGGTGCTGGGCGCCGGCACCGGCGTGGTGCTGACCCGAATCGCCGCCCGGCCCGCCACCGCGGCCCCGGAACCCCCTGGGCAGGTGGAGACCGCCGAGGTGACCAGGGCCGACCTGTCCGATCAGCGCACCGAGACCGGCAACCTCGGCTACGGCGCCGAGCACTCGCTGTCCGGTCGCCGGCAGGGGACCCTCACCGCGCTGCCGACGCAGGGCGCGGTGCTGGAGCGCGGCCAGCCGGTGTACTCCGTGGACGCCACGCCGGTCGTGCTGTTCTACAGCGACATCCCGCTCTACCGCGACGTCGGGTCGGGCGTGACCGAGGGCCCGGACGTCAAGGCGGTCGAGGAGAACCTGGCCGCGCTGGGGTTCACCGGCTTCGGCACGCCGAACACGAAGTTCACCGACGCGACCGCCAACGCGATCAAGAAGTGGCAGAAGTCCCTCGGCCTCGAGCAGACCGGGGTGATCCGGGTGGGCGACGTGGTCACCGCGTCCGGGCCGCTGCGGGTCAGCTCGGTGAGCGCGGAGCCGGGCGGCCAGGCCACCACCGAGGTGTGCAAGTACACCTCGACGCAGCGGGCGGTGACGCTCGACCTCGCGGCGTCGGACAAGGACCTGGCCAAGCCGGGCACCAAGGTGACGCTGACCGTGGCCGGCAAGGAGGTCGCCGGCACGGTCGCCACGCTCGCGCCCAAGCCGGCCGACAGCTCCAACGACCAGAACCGGCCGCCGGGGGACGGCGGGAACTCCGAGCAGCAGTTCACCGCGACGATCACGGTGGACGACCAGGCGTCGATCGGCGACCTGGACGCCGGCTCGGTCGACGTGCGGTTCACCACCGGCAGCCGGGAGGGCGTGCTGGTCGTGCCGATCGCCGCGCTGCTCGCGCTGGCCGAGGGCGGCTACGCGGTCGAGGTGGTCGATGGCACGCAACGGCGCCTGGTCGCGGTGCGGCCCGGGCTGTTCGACAACGGCAAGGTCGAGGTCACCGGGGACGGCCTTGCCGAGGGCATGAACGTGGTGACGACCTCATGACCGCGCCGGTGCTCGCGCTGCACGAGGCGAGCCGGACCTACCCGGGCGGCGTGCGGGCGCTGCGGGACCTGTCGCTGCGCATCGAGCCCGGCGAGCTGGTGGCCGTGGTCGGGCCGTCCGGCTCGGGGAAGTCGACGCTGCTGCACCTGATGGGCACGCTCGACCGGCCGAGCACCGGGCGGGTGGAGATCCGCGGGCACGACGTGGCGCGGCTGTCCGACCGGCGGCTGTCGGCGCTTCGGGCGCGCTGGATCGGGTTCGTGTTCCAGCAGTTCTTCCTCACCGACGGGCTGCCGGCCGTGGACAACGTGGCCACCGGCCTTGCCTACGCCGGGGTACCGGCGCGGCGGCGGCGGAGCATGGCGCTGGCGGCGCTGCGCAGGGTGGGGCTGGAGCACCGGGCCTGGCACGTGCCGGGGGAGCTGTCCGGCGGGGAGCGGCAGCGGGTGGCGATCGCGCGGGCGGTGGTCACCCGGCCGGCGATCGTGCTGGCCGACGAGCCCACCGGGAACCTGGACAGCCACACCGGCTCGGAGATCATGCGGCTGCTCGTGGAGCTCAACACCGGCGGCACCACCGTCGTGATCGTCACGCACGACCACTCGATCGCCGCCACCGCGCGGCGCCGGGTGGAGATGCTCGACGGGACGCTGTTGCGCGACACCTGCTCGTCAGGATGGAGCTATCAGGACGCCACCGGGCGTCCGGCAGGAGGGCGGTCATGACGACGCTGATCTCGGTCCCCCCGCCGGCGCCGCCTGAGCGCGAGCCGCTGCCGAAGCCGCGCCGGCTCGGCCCGCGGGACATGCTGCGGCTGGGCGGGCATGGCATGCGGACCCGTCCGCTGCGGGCGGTGCTGTCTGCGCTGGGCATCGCCATCGGCATCGCGGCGATGATCGCGGTGGTGAGCATCCCGGCGTCCAGCGCGCAGGCCCTGCGGGACGAGATCGCCGCGCTCGGCCCGAACCTGCTGACCGCCCGCCCCGGTCAGACCTTCTTCGGCGAGGACGCCGAGCTGCCGCTGACCGCGGTGCCGATGGTGCGCCGGATCGCGCCGGTCACCGCGGTCTCGGCCACCGGCAACGTCGCGGCGACCGTGCGCCGCACCGACCGGGTCCCGCCGAGCGAGACCTCCGGTCTGAGCGTCTACGCGGCGCTGCCGGACCTGCTCGAGGTGCTTCGCGGAAGTGTCTACAGTGGACGATTCCTGGACCGGGTGACCGAGCGCTACCCGACCGTGGTGCTCGGCTCGGAGGCATCCAAACGGCTCGGCATCGACCGGATCGACCCGGCATCGCCGCCGCAGGTGTGGATCGGCGGCCAGTGGTTCACCGTGATCGGCATCCTGAACAAGATGCCGCTCGCGCCGGAGATCGAGCGCTCGGTGCTGGTCGGCTGGCCGGTGGCGCGGGAGCGGCTCGGCTTCACCGGCCACCCAGGCACGATCTACCTGCGGGCGCAGGACTCCCAGGTGGAGGCCGTGCGCGGGGTGCTCGGCCGGACCATCAACCCGGAGCAGCCGGGCGAGGTGGAGGTGGCGCTGCCGTCCGAGGCGCTTGCCGCCCAACGACTGGCGGACAGCTCGTACAACGCGCTGTTCCTTGCGCTCGGCGGGGTGGCGCTGCTAGTCGGCGGCGTCGGCGTGGCCAACACCATGGTGATCGCCGTGCTCGAGCGGCGGCGGGAGATCGGGCTGCGGCGGGCGCTCGGCGCGACCCGCCGGCAGGTCCGCGGCCAGTTCCTCGCCGAGTCCGTGCTGCTGTCCAGCTTCGGCGGGATCGTCGGGGTGCTGATCGGGGTCGGGGTCACCGCGGGCTACGCGCTGACCAAGCAGTGGCCGGCGGTGTTCCCGCCGGTGGCCCTCGTCGGGGGGGTGGGGGGGGGG
>NZ_DASZCQ010000203.1:0-27244 GCF_035942955.1 Actinophytocola sp.
GTGCAGCACCACGCCCTCGTCGAGCGGACGGCGGTCGGGTCCGCGGCGAAGCACACCGAGCCGGCGCCGGGACGGCGGGCCCGCCCCGGTCGCGCGGAACGCCACCTCCAGCGCGTAGGCCACCGCCCGCCCCGCCCCGGACAGCGCCCTGGCCAGGGTGAACCGGTCGCCGATGCCGAGCACCGCGCCGATCTCGTCGCCGTCCTGCGGGCGCAGCACGTCGCGCGGCCGGCCGGCAGCGCGGCGCAGCTCGGTGCGCACGTCCAGCAGCAGCGTCCGGGCCTGGGCCACCTCGCCGGACGGGCGGTCGACCAGCTGCGCGGCGGCAAGCGCCTCAAGGATCGCCAGGTCCCGCAGGCCGCCCTTGCCGTACTTGAGGTCCGGCTCCACCCAGTGCGCCACCTCGCCGGTGCGCTGCCAGCGCTGCCGGGCGGACTCGATCAGCTCGGCCAGCCGCTTGCGCGCCCCGGTCCGCCACTGGCTGCGCGCGGCGCCGGCCAGCCGGTCGGCCAGCTCGCGGTCCCCGGCGATGTGCCGGGCGTCGAGCAGGCCGACCGCGGTGCGCAGGTCGTTGGCGGCCACGTCGAGGGCCTCGCCGACGGTGCGCACCGAGTGGTCGAGGCCGATCCCGGCGTTCCACAGTGGATACCAGAGTCCCTCGGCCAGCCGCTCGATCGCCGCTGCCGGGCGCCCGTCGTGCACGAGCAGCAGGTCGAGGTCGGCGTACGGGACGAGCTCGCGCCGGCCGAGCCCACCGACCGCGATCAGCGTGATCCCCGTGGTGTCGGTGTGGATCCCGGCCTGGCCGGCGTGCGCGGTGAGCCAGAACTCGTGCAGGTCGGCCAGCGCCTCGCGGAGCGCCTGCGGGCCGAGCCGGTGCCCCGGCGCCGGCCCCCGCCCACCCCCGGCCGCGAGCAGCCGGTCGCGGGCAAGGACCAGATCGGCGGCCGTCGGGGACGGCCCGGCGGAAGCCGTCGTGTCCACCGGACCTTCCCCCTTCCCTGCCATCAGAGTGCGTCTGTGCCGCGCTCTCCGGTGCGCACCCGGATCACCGAGTCGACCGACGTGACCCACACCTTGCCGTCACCGATCTTGCCCGTGCGGGCGGTCTCGACGATGGTGTCCACGGTCTTGTCCGCGGCCGCGTCGTCGACCAGCACCTCGATGCGGACCTTGGGCACGAAGTCCACCGAGTACTCGGCGCCGCGGTAGACCTCGGTGTGGCCCTTCTGCCGGCCGTAGCCCTGCACCTCGCTGACCGTCATCCCGAGCACGCCGATCTGCTCGAGCGCCGACTTGACCTCGTCGAGCGTGAACGGCTTGATGATCGCGGTAACCAGTTTCATCGCTTGCTCTCCTCGAGGACGGTGGCGGGCTTGGTGACCGGCGTGCTGGCGGGCAGCTGCCCGGCGCCGCCGCCGCCGAAGCCGGCGAGCTCGTAGGCGGTCTCCTTGTGCTCGGCCTCGTCGATGCCCACGGTCTCGGCCTCCTGGCTGACCCGGAAGCCGATCGTGTACTTGAGCAGCATGCCGATGATCAGGGTAAGCACGAACGAGTACGCCAGCACGGCGCCGGCGGCCACGGCCTGCCGGCCGAGCTGGGTGAGCCCGCCGCCGTAGAACAGGCCCTCCTCGCCGACCGAGGCCGCGTTGACCGCCTTGGAGCTGAAGAAGCCGATCAGCAGCGTGCCGGTCAGGCCGCCGACCAGGTGGATGCCCACCACGTCGAGCGAGTCGTCAAGGCCGAGCCGGTACTTCAGGCTCACCGCGAGCGCGCAGATCGCGCCCGCGGCGACGCCGATCACCAGCGCGCCCCACATGTCCACGTAGCCGCAGGCCGGGGTGACCGCGACCAGGCCGGCGATGGCGCCGGAGGCGGCGCCCAGCGTGGTCGGCTTGCCATACTTGATCTGCTCGACGATCAGCCAGCCGAGCACCGCGGCCGCGGTGGCGATCGTGGTGTTGGTGAAGGCCACCCCGGCGAGGTCGCCGGCGGTCAGCGCGGAGCCGGCGTTGAAGCCGTACCAGCCGAACCACAGCAGGCTGGCGCCGAGGAGCACGAACGGGACGTTGTGCGGCCGCGGGGTGTCCTTCGGCCAGCCGCGGCGCCGGCCGAGCACGATCGCGAGGGCGAGCGCCGCGGCGCCGGCGTTGATGTGCACCGCCGTGCCACCGGCGAAGTCGAGCGCCTTGAGCTCGTTGGCGATCCAACCGCCGACCGCGTCGGCCCCGACGAAGCCGTTGAACGAGAAGACCCAGTGCGCGACCGGGAAGTAGACGAGGGTGGCCCACAGGACGAGGAAGATCACCCAGCTCCAGAACTTCGCCCGGTCGGCGATCGCACCCGAGATCAGCGCGGGCGTGATGATCGCGAACATGAGCTGGAACATGACGAATGCCAGCACCGGTATGGCATCCGGGCCCGGCCACGGGATCGCCGGTGCGCTGTCGGTCGCCGCGACCGCGTAGCCGGCGAGCTGGCCGACCGCGTCGGTCAGGCCGACGTAGTCGAAGTTTCCGAGCAAACCCCCGAACGCGTCATTGCCGAAGGAGAGGCTGAACCCGTACAGCATCCACAGCACACTCACCACCGCGAGGGCGATGAAGTTCATCATCAGCATGTTGAGCACGCTCCTGGAGCGCACCATGCCGCCGTAGAAGAACGCCAGTCCGGGTGTCATGAGCATGACCAGCGCGGCACTGGCCAGGACCCAAGCGGTATCTCCTGAGTTCACATCGTCCTCCCGTGCGCGAGATTTGCACGGGGAGCATCGATAAGTCCTGTTTCGCAGGATCGCGCGCCAGGTTTCACCGAAGTGAACTGTCCACGCGTTCGTGTTACGAGCGCGTTTCGGGCGCCCTGGCTACCCTCAAGACCATCGGAGATGTGCTGGAAACCAACGGTTTGCTCGCGGTCCCGGGGTCGAAGATCCTCGAGCCGGGGTGGCTGCGTGCCCAGGTCGTCGCCGCCGCCCGCCGCTACCGCTTCGACCGCCGCCCCGCCCTCGGCGTCCTCTGGTGGTACTCGGCCAGCTCCGTCCTCATCGGACCGCCCGTCGAGTCGTTGCTCGCCACCGGCACGCCGGCGCACCCGGGCCTTGCCCACCTGACCCTGCTCGTGCATCCCGACGGCCGCGTCCTCGACGCCCGCTCGGACGCCACGCTGCCCCGGGACACGCTCGGCCGCCACCTCCACGCGACCCTGTCGGCCACGATCGGCGCGGTCGCCGAGGTCACCGCGGCCCCGCCCCGTGCCCTCTGGGCGATCGCCACCGACTCGCTGGCCAACCGCGTCCTGTGGGCCGGCGGCACCCCCGACGTCGCCGAGGAGCTGGCCGCCGCCATCGGCCCGGACCTGCCGACTCCGCGCTTTACCAAGGTCTGCGGTCACCTCGTGGTTCGCCGCGCGTCGTGCTGCCTGATCTACGAGGCGCCGGGGATCGACAAGTGCACCAGCTGCCCGCGCCAGACCCCCGAGGAGCGCCGCAGCCGGCTGGAAGCCGCGTACGGCGGCGCCTGACGCTCCACTCCACCCGAAAAGCGTCGCCTGGGACTCCGCCACGGAGACCGCCGGTCAGGCCTGGGGCGCGGCCACCGACACCGCGGAGCAGGCGTGGGACACGGCAACCGATACCGCCGCGCAGGCGTGGGACACCGCGACGCAGGTCGCCGGGCAGGCCTGGGACACGGTGACCGATACGGCAACGCGGGTCTGGACCGACGCGACCGGTGGAAACCCGTCCCTCGTCGACGATCGCGACCTGATCCGGCCGCCGAGCCTGGAGGACCTGGAGCGGATCGCCAGCAACGTGCCGGCGGCAAAGGCGGAATGGAACACGCTGGGCGATGGCGAGCACACCACGTTGCTCGACTTCATCACCTCGCGCTGGGGCGCCGACTTCGCCCAGGCGTTCGCGACGACCCCGGCCGATCTCCTCCACGACTACCCGGCCGGAGCACGGCGGCCACCGGCGTTGCCAGCGGCGCAACGGGTGTGGCGGGAGGATCGTGGGGTGGGTGACGTGGGCTTCGGGTTCCGGGAGTTGTCGCGGACCGTTCGGGAGGACGAGCTGGGTATGCGGGTCGGAGAGGTGACGGTGCGCGCGCCGGATGGTGCGGTGCTCCATGGCCGGTATCTGCATTCTCCGGATGTGGTGGCGATCGTGGCGGTCCACGAGGGGTCGCTGTTGTTGGTGCGGGAGTACCGCGCCGCGGTGGGCGAGCTGGTCGTGCAGGTGCCGATGGGAAAGCTTCCGGACGGGGCGGATCCCTCGTCGCACGCGCGACGTGAGTTGGCTGAGGAGACCGGCTTTCACGCCGGCCGGTGTGAGCCGGTCGGCACGTTGCTGTCTTGTCCCGGCTGGATGAATCAGGTGATGCAGGTCTACCGGGCCGGCGAGCTCACCCGGTTGGCCGCTCGCCCCGTGCCCGATGATCCCGACGATATCGCCGAACGGCACGCCGCCCTGATCAGGATGCCGGTCACCGAGATCGATGATGCGGTCAAGGCCGGCCGCGTTCGGGACGCCCGAACGATTGCCGCCATCCGGCTCGCGCTCGGTTAGCGACGACGCTAGGCGGGTGGGGCGAGGCCGGACTGGATGGCGAAGACCACGAGTTGGGCGCGGTCGCGGGCGTGGAGTTTGAGCATGGCGCGGCTGACGTGGGTGCGGATGGTTTCGCTTGAGACGACGAGCTGGGCGGCTATCTCGTCGTTGGACATGCCGGTGGCGACCCAGCCGACGACCTCGCGCTCGCGGTCGGTGAGGTGCTCGACGCCGGGGTGCGCCACGGTGGGCGGGCCGGGGCGGGCGAACCGGGAGATCACGCTGCGGGTGACCGCCGGGGACAGCAGCGAGCCGCCGTCCGTCACCACCCGGACGGCGCGGAGCAGCTCGTCGGGCTCGGCGTCCTTGAGCAGGAAACCGCTTGCGCCGCAACGCAATGCCTCGAAGACGTACTCGTCGAGGCCGAACGTGGTGAGCATGACGACGCGCACGCCGGCCAGCGCCGGGTCGGCGGTGATCTCGCGCAGCGCGGCCAGACCGTCCAGCTCGGGCATGCGGATGTCCATCAGCGCCACGTCCGGGACCGTCTCGCGGATCACCTTGAGGCCCTCGCGCCCGTCGGCGGCCTCGCCGACCAGCTCGGTGTCCGGCTCGGAGCCCAGCAGGGCGCGCACGCCCACCCGGACCAGGGCCTGATCGTCGACGATCACGACTCGGATCACGGAACTCCCCCACTGTGCAACGGAAGCCGGGCCGCGACGGCGAACCCGCCGGCCGGGTCGGGGCCGGCCCGCAGGCTACCGCCCAGCGCCTCGGCCTGCGCCCGCATCCCGGAAATGCCGGAGCCGCCGCTGGTGTCTGCCAGCACGCCGTCGACCGCCCCGGTGCGGCCGGTGTCGGTGACCTCGAGCAGCAGCGCGCCGTGCGCGCAACCGACCCGGATCGTCGCCGACGTGGCGCCGGCATGCCGCAGCACGTTGGTCAGCGACTCCTGCAGGATCCGGTACGCCGCGGTGTCCACTTCGGACGGTAGGGCCGGGAGGTCGGGATCGACGTGCACGCGCAGCGCGACCCCGCCGGCCCGGACCCGGTCGGTCAGCCGCTCCAGGTCGTCGAGGCCGGGGGCGGGCCGCCGCTGCGCCGCGCCGGGACTGCACAGCGCCTCCAGCTGGGCCCGCAGGCTCTCCAGCGACTCGCGGCTGGTCGCCCGCACGGCCTCCATCGAGGTCCTCGCCGCCTCGGGGTCGCGGTCGAGCAGGCGCAGCGCGATGCCGGCCTGCATGGCGATCACCGCGAGCCCGTGGCCGACCGAGTCGTGCAGGTCCTGCGCCATCCGCAGGCGCTCCTCCGAGGCCGCCCGCCGCGCCTGCTCGGCGCGCACCCCGGCGGTGGCCTCCTGGCGCACCCGCACCGCCGTGCCCGCCGCGACCGCGGCCGCGAGGACCGCGCCCCAGGCGACCGTCAACCACAGCATGTTGGTGACGCTCAGGCCGGTCGGCCGCAGCAGGTGTCGGGTGGCCACCGCGACGATGATCACGGCGAAGTCCGCCGCCACGGCCAGCGTGGCCCGCCCGAACGGCCACCGCCGGGCCAGGGTGAACACCACGACCGGAACCGTCAGCAGCACGGGCCCGTAGGGATAGCCGGCGACCAGGTAGCCGGACACGGTCAGGCCGTTGACGGCCAGGCCAAGCCCCGGCCGCCGGTGCAGCACCACCCCCAGGACCGCCGCGATCGCCAGCGCGTAGCCGAGGACGTCCGGTCGCACGGCGTCCGACTGGGAGGCCGCGGCGCCCTGGGTGCCGAGCAGCACGATCGCCAGCACCGGCAGGGACGGCCACCCGTCCCGCAGCCACTGCCGCGCGCGTTCCATGCCCCGACGATAGGCGGCGCCGGGCGTGGCCGCGTCCCCCGCCGCACGTAGCCGGCGTACGCGGTCCCGCGTAGCCGGGATGACGCGGCTGGCGGGACGACCCGGCAGGGCCGGCCGACCCACCCTTGACGGCATGGAAACGGCAGTCCGAACGGAACATCTGACCAAGCGGTACGGCGGCCAGGTCGCCGTGGAGATGGTGAGCCTGACCGTGCGGCGCGGCGAGGTCTACGGCTTCCTCGGGCCCAACGGCGCGGGCAAGACGACCACGCTGCGCATGGTGCTGGGCCTGATCAAACCGACCAGCGGCGCGGCAACCGTGCTCGGCGAGCCGGCCGGCAGCCCGGCCGCGAACCGCCGGGTCGGCGCCCTGATCGAGGGTCCGGGGTTCTACCCCTACCTGTCCGGCCGCGACAACCTGCGGGTGCTCGCCCGCTACCGCGGCCTCGATGACACCCGCGTCGAGCGCGCGCTCGACCGGGTGGAGCTCACCGCCCGGGCCGGGGACCGGTTCCGGTCGTACTCGCTGGGGATGAAGCAGCGACTGGGGGTGGCCGCCGCGCTGCTCGGCGACCCTGAGCTGCTGATCCTCGACGAGCCGACCAACGGTCTCGACCCGGGCGGTGTGGCCGACATGCGGCGGCTGCTCGCCGACCTGTCCGCGGCCGGCCAGACCGTGCTGCTGTCCAGCCACCAACTCGGTGAGGTGCAGGAGATCTGCGACCGGGTCGGCGTGATCTCCCACGGCCGGCTGGTCACCGAGTCGACGGTCGGCGATCTGCGCGGCGGCGAGCGCCTCGTCGTGCGCGCCGACCCGCTGGACACGGCTTTGGCCGTGTGCATGCGGTTCGACGAAACGGTGTCCACTGAGGACGGTCTGGTCCGGCTGCGGCTGGACCCGAGCCGCGCACCCGAGGTCAACCGCGCCCTGGTGGGTGCGGGCGTGGACGTGCACGAGCTCCGGCCGTCGGAGCGCTCGCTGGAGGAAGTGTTCTTCGAGATGACCGGACGACGGGAGATGGCGTCATGACCGCGTTGGTGTCCAGCACCCGGGCCGAGCTGCTGCGGCTGCGGCTGTGGCCGGCGCTGTGGGTGATGCTCGGCATCTGGGTGCTGCTGAACCTCACCTTCGGCTACGTGTTCCCGTACCTGTCCTACCGCACCGGGGGCGGCGGGTTCTCCAACGAGGGTGTGCCGGTTGCCGACCTGCTGGCGCAGATCCTGCCTGGCAACGTGCCGGCCGCCGTGATCGGGGGCATCCCGATGTTCGGCGGCGCGATCATGCTCACGCTCGGCGCGCTCGCGGCGGGCGGCGGCTACGGGTGGGGCACCTGGAAGACGACGTTCATCCAGGGGCGCGGCCGGATCGCCGCCGTCGGCGGAAACCTGGTGGCGCTGGTGGGTTTCGCCATCGCGCTGGTGCTCGCGACGTTCCTGGTCGACCTGGGCGTCGCGGCGGCGCTGGCGGCCGTCGAGGGGCAGAGCCTGGCGCTGCCGCCGGTCGGCGAGATCGCCGGCGGGCTGGCCGGGGCGGTGCTGATCGCCGCCATGTGGACTCTGGCCGGCGCGGCGATCGGCGCGCTCACCCGCAGCCCCGCGCTCGCCGTCGGGCTCGGCGTCGTGTGGGTGCTCGCGGTGGAGAACCTGTTGCGCGGCACCGCTTCCCTGCTCGACTGGCTGCGCCCGGTCACCGACGTGCTGCCGGGTACGGTGGCCGGCTCGGTGGCCGCGGCGGTGGGCGCCACCCCGGTGTCCGAGGGCGGCCCGCCGGGCGTGGTGACCAATCTGGACGCCGCCCCGGCGGTCATCCTCGCCGCCGGCTACCTGGTGGTGTTCGCCCTGCTCATGGTGTTCACGATGCGGCGGCAGGACATCACCTGACCGGCGTGTTTGCCGCTCACGTCGCCGTGTTGGCGCGCCACGCGCAAACACGACGACGCCAGGCGCCAACACGCCGGTCAACGGAGGTCCAGCCAGCGGCGCACGACGGCCTCCCGACCATCGTCGGTGAGGCCGCCGTGCAGCCGCAGCCGGGCCATGCCGCCGTCGGGGTAGATGTCCAGCCGCACGTGCGTGGTGGGGTTGGCGTCGATCAGCGGGAACCGGTGCCGGGTGTCGGGCTGCAGCCTGGTTCTCGGCAGCAGCTCGAACCAGGCGCCCGGCTCGTCCTGGCCGGCCACCCGGGTGTCGCATCCGGACAGTGCGGCCCAGCCGGGGGCATTTCCCTTGAAGTGGCTGGTGTCCAGCTCGGCGAGCCGGATCACCCCGCGGCCGGCGAGCTGGACGGTCACCCAGTCGTTGCCCTCGTCGCGCCGGCGGGCGGTCTCCCAGCCGTCGCCCATGCTGGCGGCGAGGCCCGGGGAGATCAGGTTGGCCGGCGACGAGTAGAACATGTTGCTGCAGCCGACGATCCGGCCGCCGTTCTCAAGGGCGGCGAGGTCGAACGAGTTCAGGTCGAGGAACGTCAGCTCGGGCACCGGCTCGCCGTGCACCCGCAGCCGGGCCACACCGCCGTCCGGGTAGATCGTGAGCCGGACATGGGTCCAGCGGTGGCCGGGTGCGACGTCGAAGGCGTTGCGGAAGTCCCCGCGCAGCGGCGAGCGCGGCACCAGGGTCGCCCAGTCCGCCTCGACCAGCTCGGCCGGGCCGGGATAGTCGTCGACCGAGCACGCCCCCACCGAGGCGAACGGCGGGTAGTTGCCGGTGAAGAACGCGGTGTCGACCACTACGCCGTGCACGACCCCGGGCAGCCCGAGCCGGACGATCGCTTGGTCGTTGCCGGCCTCCCGGCGGCGCCTTGTCTCCCAGCCGTCGTAGATCTGTCCCTTGTGGCCGAACGTGCCCGGCTGGAACACCGGGTCGGCCGGCTTGATCAGGTTCTCCCGCTCGGCGAACGTCTCGTCGTTGGCCCAGACCACGCTGCCGCCGAACCGGCGCGAGGCCAGGTCGGGCAGCCGGGCCCACGCCGCGGTCACGCCTCACCCCTGGTGATCAGCACGCCGCGCGGCTCGGCCCCGATGGGCTGGCCGCGCAGCCAGGCGCCGCGCACGACCCCGGTCAGGGTGCTGCCGTGGTAGGCGCTGACCGGGTTGCGGTGGTGCAACGTGCCGGCGTCCACGGTGAGCTCCTCCTCCGGGGCGAGAACGCAGAGGTCGGCATCGTAGCCGAGGGCGATCTTTCCCTTGCGCCGCAAGCCGAACAGCTCGGCCGGCCGGGTCGCCATCCACCGGGCGACGTCGGTCAGGGCGTGGCCGCGGCGCCGCGCCTGCGTCCAGACGGCGGGCAGACCGACCTGCAGCCCGGCGATGCCGCCCCAGGCGAGCCCGAAGTCCCCGGTATCCCCGCGCTTCAGCTCGGCGGTGCACGGCGAGTGGTCGCTGACCACGCAGTCGATCACACCCTCGGCCAGCCCGCGCCACAGCCGCTCGCGGTTGTCCGCCTCCCTGATCGGTGGGCAGCACTTGAACTGCGTGGCCCCGTCCGGAATCTCCTCCGCGCTGAACGTCAGGTAGTGCGGGCAGGTCTCCACCGTGATCGCGACGCCGTCCCGGCGCGCCGAGGCGATCATCGGCAGTGTGTCCGAAGAGGACAGATGGAGGATGTGCACCCGGGCGCCGGTCCACCTGGCGAACTCGGTCACCCGCGCCACCGCCAGGTTCTCCGCGCCCCGCGGCCGGGACGCCAGGAAGTCGGCGTACCGCCGGCCGTGCGCACCCGGCGCGTGGTCGATGGTCCCGGCGTCCTCGGCGTGCACGATCATCACCGCGCCGAACCCGCTGAGCTGGTGCAACGCGTCGGCCAGATCGTGCGGCCGCAGGTAGTCGAACTCGTCGACGCCGGAGTGCAGCATGAAGCACTTGAACCCGAACACCCCCGCGTCGTGCAGCGCCCGCCGGTGGCCCGCGTTGCCCGGCACCGCCCCGCCCCAGAAGCCGACGTCCACGTACACCTTGCCTTGCGCGGCCTTGCGTTTCACCTCCAGCGCGGCCACGTCGATCGTCGGCGGCACGCTGTTGAGCGGCATGTCCACAATGGTCGTGATGCCGCCCGCCGCGGCCGCGCGAGTTGCGGTCTCGAACCCCTCCCACTCGGTCCGCCCCGGCTCGTTGACGTGCACGTGCGTGTCCACCAAACCGGGCAGCAACGCCACGTCCTCGCCCAGATCGACCACTCGTGCGGCGTCCGGGACGGCGTCGAACGGCTCCACGGCGGCGATCCGGCCGTCCCGCACGCCGACGGACCGCGCCACCTCCCCCTCCGGCGTGATCACCCGGCGGGCCCGGAGCACCAGATCAAACATGCGCTGTCCACTCCGGACTGCCGACCAGATCGGTCACCTGTGCCTCGGTCAGCGCGCCGCAGTCGACCGCCCGGCGGAGCGTCCCGGCCAGCGCCCGCGCGGTGGCCGGCTCGTCGGCGACCGGGCCGCCGGACCCGGTCAGATAGGCCCGCAACCGCCGCGCCGACTCGCCGGCATGCTCGAGGTAGTACGTGAACACGGCCGCGTACCGGCTGACCAGCTGCGCCGGGTGCAGATCCCACCCCTGGTAGAAGCCGTGCTCGAGCCCGCGCCGGACCAGCTCGTAGTGGGTCCGCCAGCCCCGCTCCACGAAGTCGCCCACCGGAAGGACGTTGGTCGACCCGTCCGACAGCCGCACCCCCGTGCCCGCCGCGCTCACCTGCATCACGTGCCGGGCGAAGTCACACGCCGGGTGCGCGAGGTGCTGCTGCGCGGCGTCCAGGCCGCAGGCCGCGGTGTAGTCGTAGGTGCCGAAGTGCAGGCCGGACACCCGACCACGGCCCGCGGCGATCAGCCGTGGCACCGCAAGCCGACCCTCGGCGTCCACAATGGACCGGGTGGTCTCGATCTGGATCTCGAACCGCAGCGTGGCCGACGCCAGTCCGAGCCGGTCCTCGAGCAGCTCGAGCAGCTCGACCAGCGCCGCGACCTGTCCGGGCCCGGTCACCTTGGGAAACGTGAGCGTCAGGCCCGGCGGCACGGCGCCGAGCGCGGTCAGGAAGATGTCCAGCGTGCGCACCCCGCGCTCGAGCAACGCCGTGGTGTGGAAGGACTTGAACCGGATGCCGCACGAGGGCGGGGCGGTGCCGGCCCGGTGCCACGCGGCGACGGTCGAGGCCGCGCGCTCGGCATCGGCGTCCTCGGTCGCGTCGCCGCGCGTTCCGTAGCCGTCCTCGAAGTCGATCCGGAGATCCTCGACCGGCTCGCGCTCCAGCTTCGCGCGCACCTTGGCCAGCACGCCGTCCGGGACCTCGAGCAGCGCGCCGTGCGCGTCGAGCATGGCGAGCGCGTGGTCGCCCCACTCCCGGAGCAGGTTCGGGGTGAGCCGGTCCGCCGGCACGTAGCAGGTGTGCACGGGCTGCCGAGCGCCCACCGCGGCCGGAGTGTCCACTGTGGAAAGCTTGGCGATGACCTCGGCGATGATGGCGCCGTCGAGCGAGGTGCGGCGCATCACTCGATCCGCTCGTACGCGGGCAGCGTCAGGAAGTCGACGTACTCCTCGGCCAGCGCGACCTCCTCGAACAGCTGGCACGCCGGGTCGAGATGCTCCGCGGGCACCTCGTCGCGCAGCGCCCGCCGCGTCCCGGCCAGCACCTCCCGGACGAGGTCGGCGGTCACCTTCACCCCGGTGTCCAGCTCCACCTCGTTGCGCACCCACTGCCACACCTGCGACCGCGAGATCTCCGCCGTCGCCGCGTCCTCCATCAGGTTGTGGATCGCCGCCGCCCCGTTGCCGGACAGCCAGGACGCGATGTACCGCACGCCAACGTCGACCGCCGCGCGCAGGCCCGCCTCGGTGGCCCTGCCCGGCGTCGCCGCCACGTCCAGCAGCTGGTCGGCGGTGACCGAGACGTCCTCGCGCAGGCGATCGAGCTGGTTGGGTCGCTCCCCCAGCACCTCGTCGAACACCTCCTGGCAGATCGGCACCAGATCGGGATGGGCCACCCACGACCCGTCGAACCCGTCCCCGGCCTCGCGGCGCTTGTCCTCCCGGACCTTCTCCAGCGCCTTGGCCGTCACCTCGGGATCACGCCGGTTCGGGATGAACGCCGCCATGCCGCCCATCGCGAACGCCCCGCGCTTGTGGCACGTGCGCACCAGCAGCTCGGTGTAGGCCCGCATGAACGGCGCGGTCATCGTCACGCTGTTGCGGTCCGGCAACACGAATCCCGGCCCCGCGTCCCGGAAGTACTTGATGAGGCTGAACAGGTAGTCCCACCGCCCCGCGTTGAGGCCCGACGCGTGCTCGCGCAGCTCGTAGAGGATCTCCTCCATCTCGAATGCCGCCGGGATCGTCTCGATCAGCACGGTGGCGCGGATCGCGCCGTGCGGGATGCCCAGCTCGGCCTCGGCGTGGGTGAACACGTCGTTCCACAGCCGCGCCTCGAGGTGGCTCTCCAGCTTGGGCAGGTAGAAGTACGGGCCGCTGCCCTTGTCCAGCAAGGCTTTCGCGTTGTGGAAGAAGTAGAGCCCGAAGTCGACAAGGGCCCCGATCCCTTCCCGGCCGTCGAAGACCAGGTTGCGCTCCGGCAGGTGCCAGCCGCGCGGCCGCATCACGATCACCGCATGCTCGACGTCGTCGCGGAGGGCGTACTCCTTCCCCTCTGGCGAGGTGAACGCGATCGTCCCCCGCACGGCGTCGGCCAGGTTGACCTGTCCGGAGATCACGTTCGTCCAATGTGGAGTGTTGGCGTCCTCGAGATCGGCCAGCCATATCCTGGCGCCGGAGTTGAGCGCGTTGATCGCCATCTTCCGCTCGGTGGGCCCGGTGATCTCCACCCGGCGGTCGAGCAGGTCCGGCGGGGCCGGCGCCACCCGCCAGTCCGACTCGCGCACCTCGGCGGTCTCCGGCAGGAAGTCCAGCCGGCCGGTGCGGGCCGCCTCGTCCCGGCGCTCGCGCCGCCGCGCCAGCAACTCGTCGCGGCGCTTGGCGAAACCGGCATGCAGGCCCGCCACGAACCGCAGCGCCTCGGAGGTCAGGATCTCGTCGTCTCGCTCCACAGCGGGGCAGAGCACCTTGATGTCGACCATGCTGACATCCTGCCCGCCGACGCCGCGGTCAGCCCAACAAAGCGTCCACGAACGCGCCCGGCTCGAACGGCGCCAGATCGTCCGCCCCCTCGCCGAGCCCGACCAGCTTCACCGGCACGCCCAGCTCGCGCTGTACCTGGAAGACGATGCCGCCCTTCGCGGTGCCGTCGAGCTTGGTCAGCACGATCCCGGTCACGTCGACCACCTCGGCGAACACCCGCGCCTGGGCGAGGCCGTTCTGCCCGGTGGTGGCGTCGAGGACTAGCAGCACCTCGTCGACCTTGGCCTGCTTCTCCACCACCCGCTTGACCTTGCCCAGCTCGTCCATGAGCCCGGTCTTGGTGTGCAGGCGGCCGGCGGTGTCCACGAGGACGGCGTCCACCCCGGCCGCCACGCCCCGCTTGACCGCGTCGAAGGCCACCGCGGCCGGGTCGGCGCCCTCCTTGCCCCGCACCACCTCCGCGCCGACCCGCTCGGCCCAGGTCTGCAGCTGGTCCGCGGCGGCGGCGCGGAAGGTGTCGGCGGCCCCCAGGACGACGGTGCGGCCGCCGGCGATGAGCACGCGGGCCAGCTTGCCGGTGGTCGTGGTCTTGCCCGTGCCGTTGACGCCGGCGACCAGGACGACGGCGGGCTGCCGGCCGTCGGTGTCGTGCGGAAGGGCCCGGACCGCCCGATCCATGCCCGGGTGCAGGGCTTCGACGAGGATCTCCCGCAGCACGGCCCGGGCCTGCTCGGGCGTGCGGACGGCCCTGGCCACCAGCTCGGTCCGCAGCCGCTCGATCACCTCGGCCGTGGTGGCGGCCCCCAGGTCGGCGAGGAGCAAGGTGTCCTCCACCTCGGTCCACGAGTCCTCGTCCAGATCGCCGGCCCCGAGCAGACCGAGCAGACCCTGACCGAAGGCGGACCGGGACCGCGCCAACCGCCCCCGCAACCGCTCCAACCGCCCACCGACGGGCGCGATCTCCTCCACCGGCTCGGCCGCCGGCACGGGCTCGACCTCGGGCTCGGCCACCGGCTGCTCGGGCACCTCGACCGCCGGCGCGGTCGCGGTGTCGCCCCCGGGCGCCAGCGTGATCGCACTGTCCGCGCGGTAACCCGGCTTCTCCTCAACCGGAGCCTTGGCCGCCCCGAGATCGATCCGCCGGCGCCGGGCGAGCACGACACCCGCCACCACGGCCAACGCGACCACGACGGCGACGACGACCAGGACAATGATCAGGGTGCTCGACACCCGGCCATCCTCGCACGGCGGTTCACGACCGGCGCAGCGCGCGCCGACCGCCCGAACCACCACCAACGCAGCCGCCGCGCCCCCGGCAACCGCCGCCAGCACGCTCACCCACCGATCTCCGGCTCTCTCACCCCGCAGCTTCGGCCGTGACTCCTGTCCGGCGTTGGTGGGCGGCCGTGCCGGCGGCTTCCTGATCGCCTCCTGATAGGTCTCCTCCAACACCTGGTAGAACCGCCTCGCCCGCCGCCCCGAATAGTTGTCCCGCCAGAACCTCCCGCCATTCCGCCAGTAATGCCGCCCCGGAGCACTGGCGAACACGCTCGCGGCCGTCGCCCGGAGTCTTTTGCCAGACAGCTCGCCAACCTCGTGTCCGGAGAACAGGTGCGCCACTATTAAGTTGACATATGTGTACTGGCCTTCGGCAGCGAAGGTCTCGGTCAGGTACGGCCCCAACATTCCATGTAACGCGGATCATCCATCGCCATCCGCATCATTTCCACATGATGGGCGCGTCGCGCGCTCTTGCGCGCCGCCTTGGCCTCGCGGCTCTGGATAACCAGTGAGATCATCACGCCGAGCAGAGCTATTGCCGCGATGACGGCCGACACGGCCCATAGGTCTCGCCTATGTTGCTCAGCCGATTCCAGTCCACCTGGCTGCCGCTGTCAAGCGCGCTGAGCGCGAGCGGCGACATGACGACCAGTCCCATGGAGACAGTCACAAGCAGAATTATCGCCAGGAACAGGACGGCTCTGCTTACCGACGCTCCGCGCGGCCACGACCGGCGATGAGCCCGATCCGGGTGGCTCACGGACCTGCTGACGTGCTGAACTCTGGTTCCCCGGCCGGTGGTGGCAGTGGCGCGATCTCGCGATCGAAGAAGGTCCAGAAGTCTTCGCCCTGAGCGTAGAGCGCCTGGACCTCAGCCCGACAACCGGCGATCAACTCAGAGTCGGTGAACTTCCGGCCGCCCGCCAGCACACCTGCCTCGCTGTACAGGACCTCATACATGGCCAGGGAACCCATGAAGATCAGCTCTGGCACGATGCCATGCGTCTCGAATCGGGCCAACAGCTCTGGCCCGACCACACGGATGTTCTCCCCACACTCAACCCGGATCTTGAACCTGTGCATCTCCCACTGCAGGTACGGATCTATCGGAAATTCGACTACCCGAACTCGATAGGAGTTGTAGCCCAGACGCCTGTCCTCGGCGAACTCGGCAACAACTTCTGGACGATCCTGTTCGGTGAGCTCGAGCGCCTCCTCCCATCGGCCGGCGGCAAAAGCTCGCCAACTGGCGCTTTCCGGCTGACGGAAATGCTGAATGCGCTCCAGCTTGTCGAATCGATCGATCTTGGACCATAGCGGGCCCAAATCTTCCCGGTAGGCTCGGACAGGGACGAAGGTCTCGCCCGCTGACTTGCGGACCTGGTCAAGCATCTGGGATATCCTGTTTCGCCGCGACAATCGTGACGCGTGGGATCACGACGAGACGCTCATCGTGAACCACCGTCACCCCTTCAGGTAGGCGCCCAGCGTAGACCTCAGTGAGATCACGTCCAATGACCGCAACATCTCCGTTGGAGAGTTCCCAGATGTCCGGGCATCCGTCTTTCCCGTCAGTCGTCGGTTCGTCGAGTTCCGTCGGATGCTTGCCCAGGCGCCGCGCGAAGGTCGCCCGAGGGTCGGCTTCCCATGGCCGTGATCCACTGCTCGCAGTCATCGCGACTCCCCACCTCGTACCTAGCGGATACGAGGAGTATCCGCGGCGACACGCTGAGGGGGCAATTGACAACCTACTTCAGGGCGCCGGCGACGAAGCCTTCGCGGATGCGGCGGTGGAAGATCAGGTAGACGATGAGGACGGGGAGCATGGCGATGATCATGCCGGCGAAGAGGGCGCTCCAGTCGGAGGCGTAGCCCTGTTCGGCGACGAGTGCGGCCAATCCTTCGGTGAGGACGGCGGTGGATTTGTCGCCCTGGTTGAGAACAAGGGGCAGCAGGTACTGGTTCCAGAGGCCGAGGAAGTTGAACAGGGCGACGCTGACGATGCCGGGGCGGGCCATGGGGAGCATGACGCGGAACAGAACGCCGGTGTGGGAGCAGCCGTCGATCAGGGCGGCCTCGGCCACCGCGGTCGGCAGCGTGCGGAAGAACGCGGTGAGGAAGAACACCGAGAACGGCATGGCGTAGGCGGCGTAGACCAGGATCAGGCCGATGTGGCTGTGCAGCAGGCCGAGGTTGCGGACCACGAAGAAGAGCGGGACCAGGGCGAGGAACACCGGGAACATCAGGCCGGCGGCGAACAGGTAGTAGATGAACCGGTTGCCGGGGAACTCGTAGCGGGCCACGACGTAGGCGACCATTGTGGACAGCAGCATGGTCAGCGCGAGCGCGCCGGACACCACGATCACCGTGTTGACGAAGAACTGGCCGATCGAGGCCGCGCCCCAGGCGCGGGCGAAGTTGTCCAGGTTCCAGCTCGACGGCAGCGCCCACGGCGAGGAGAACACCTCGGGGTTGGGCTTGAACGCGGTGATCGTCGCCCACAGCAGCGGCAGCACGGACACCAGCGCCCAGGCGGCGAGGATCACCTGGAACAGCGCGGTGGCCGAGCGCTCGCCGCCCCGCCGGACCCCGACGGAGCCCGTGGGCCGATCAATCGGCGGCGTGGGTCGGACCTCGGTGGTGGTGGCCATCAGTACTCCACCTTCTCCCTGCGGCTCGCCCGGAACATGACCGCGGCCAGGGTGAGGGTGAGGAAGAACAGCATCACGCCGATCGCCGACGCATAGCCGTACTGCGGGTTGGCGTCGCCGCTGAACGCCCGGGTGAACAGGTAGTGCGCGATCACCTCGGTGGAGTTGCCGACCGCCTCCGGGTGCGGCGTCATGATGTTGATGATCGCGAAGAAGTCCAGCGCGATGATTCCCAAGTAGACGAACGCGACCTGGACGTTGTCCCACAGCAGCGGCAACGCGATCCGGAAGAACATCGTCAGCCGGTTCACCCCGTCCAGCGCGGCGGCCTCGAAGATGTCCCGGGGGATGGACGCGAGCCCGGCCGAGAACAGCACCACGTAGAAGCCGACCGCGTGCCACACGGCCACCCCGATGCACGCCCACAGCGCCGTGCTCGGGGTGCCGAGCAGCCCGTCGGTCGGCGGGTCGATGCCGAGGGCCGACATGGTCCTCGGCACGATCCCACCCTGCGGGTTGTACGACTGCTGCCAGAGCACGGCGATGATCGCCACCGACAGCAGGTACGGGAAGAAGTACACCGCGCTGTACAACCGGGATCCACGCAGGCCCTGCGCCACCGCGCCCCGCCGCCGGCCGCCGAGGTGCAGCAGGAACGCGAACAGCAGCCCGAGCGAGATCGTCGTGATCGGCAGCACGAGCAGCAGCACCCCGTTGTTGCGCAACGCGGTCCAGAACAGCGAGTCGTTCACCAGCCGGACGTAGTTCTCCAGCCCGACGAAGTTCTGCGTCTGGCTGTACCCGCTCCAGTCCGTGAGCGAGTAGTAGACCGCCTGGATGTTCGGGGAGACGACGAACACCAGGTACAGCGCCAGCGGGGCGACCAGGATCCCGAGGATGAACCGGTACTTGCGGTGGTGCACGGTCAGCTTCGCTTGAACTTCTTGACGTTGGCGTCGGCGGCGATCTTGTCGGCCGCGGCCTGGGCCGCGGTGAGGAAGCCGTCGGCGTTGGTGCGCCCGGCCAGCAGGTCGGCAACGGCCGCCGTGGCGATGTTCTTCTTCAGGTCGCCGTACCAGTCCTGGGCCAGGAACGTGAACGTGTTGCTGCCGGCCGCGGACAGCGCCGCCTTCACCGACTTCAACGCGGTGCTGTCGCTCTGCACCTTGTCGTGCGAGGCCTTGACGATGGTCAGCGATCCGGTGAACTCGCTGTAGGCCTTGGCGTTGTCCACGCTGAGCATGTGCCGCATGAACTCCAGCCCACCGCGGGCGTTCTTGGCCTGCTTGGGCACGATGAACGGCTCACCGGCGTTGGCGTGCACCGCCTCGTAGGGCAGCTTGTCCGACGAGCTCAGCCGCGGCGTCGGCGCCATCACCATGTCGAAACCCTTGGGCGACACCGACTTCATCTCGTTCTCCAGCCACGACCCGCTCGGGTAGCAGCCGATCTTGCCGTTGACGAACTCGGTCTGCGCCTGGGTGTGCGTCAGACCCGGGCTGCCCGGCAGGAACCCCTGCTTGCGCGCCAGCTCCTCGATCGCCGACGCGGCCTGCTTGATCGCGTCCTGCTTCCACGCGTTCGGCTCGAGGTTGTCGATGCTCTTCACCACGTCCGGGCCGCCCGCCTTGCCGGCCATGGTCAGCATCATCTCGTAGACGTAGCTGGTGGCGTTCGTCCCGCCGAAGCCCATCGGGGACAGCCCGGCCTTCTTCATCTCGTCGGCGAAGGCCAGGAACTCCGACCACTCCTTGGGCATCGTCCAGCCGTTCTTGGTGAACAGCGACTGCGAGTACCAGATGCCGTAGGTGGACAGCACGTAGTTGAGGACGAGCAGCTGGTTGTCGTAGGTGCCGACCGGGATCGCGTCGGGAATGATCGTGTCCCGCACCTTCTTGGCCGGGTCGTCCAGCGACGGCGCGTCCATCAGCTCGGCGAGGTCGGCCAGCTGCCCGGCGCCGGCCAGCGCGGCCAGCGGGATCTTCTGCGCGCCGGAGTCGTTGACGAAGTCCGGCGGGTTGCCGCCGGTGAACCGCGGCTGCAGCGAGTTGATGTTGACCGTGGAGGTCACGTTGAGCTTGGCGTTGGGGTACAGCCCGTTGTAGGACTTCTGCACCCAGGGCATCTCGGTCTTCAGGCCGCCGGCGAACAGCACGACCTCCAGCCCGGCGTTGGCGTCGACGCCGAGCGGGTTGGTCTCCGATTCGGTGCCCTTGACCTGCTCCTGCGCCCCGCCGCCGGCGCCGGCACAACCGGCAAGGGCGGTCGAGCCCGGCACCGCGAGCAGGCCGGTGGCCAGCGCCGCGCGCAGGAACTGACGCCTGCTGCGGTCGGCTGAATAGGTCGTCATCCCCATCTCCCTGTCGGTCGTCGTCGAGGCCGGTGTGACCCGCCGCGAGCCGTGCGCCGCGTCACACCGTACCGGGGTGTCTATACCTCTATTGGCCAAAGTTCAACCTCTAGGGACATCAATTTGGTCAAGAACTAACCTCAGCTCTTGCGTGGTGTCCCCTAAGTGGAATAGGCCACAGGTCGTGGAGTCGTATCGAGTGATCGGGTTGATCTCGGGGACGTCGATGGACGGCATCGACGTGGCCGCCGCCGACCTCCGGATCGGGCCGGCCGGGACCGTCGAGCTCCTCCCGCTCGGGCACCGGGAGGTGCCCTACCCCAACGGGTTGCGCGACGCGCTGCTCGCCGCCCTGCCGCCCGCCGAGTGCACCGCGGGCCAGCTGTGCCGGCTGGACACCGAGGTGGGCCAGGCGTTCGCGGCCGCGGCGGCCGGCGCGCTGACCGAGCTGGCGGACGGCCGGGCCGACCTGGTCGCCTCGCTCGGCCAGACGATCTTCCACTGGGTGGAGGACGGCCGGTGCCTCGGCACGCTGCAGCTCGGCCAGCCCGCCTGGATCGCCGAGCGAACCGGCCTGCCCGTGGTGGCCGACCTGCGCGCCCGCGACGTCGCCGCCGGCGGCCACGGCGCCCCGCTGGCCGCGGTCCTCGACGCGCTGTGGCTGCGCGAGATCTGCTTGCAGGATCGAGCCATGGATTCAGCCGCCGACGAGCCGGTGGCCGCGCTGAACATCGGCGGGATCGCCAACGTCACGGTGGTCGGCCCGGACCGGACCACGCTGGCGTTCGACACCGGCCCCGGCAACGCCCTGCTCGACGCCGCCGCCCGGATGATCTCCGACGGGGTCTGGCAGCGGGACGTCAACGGCGAGCTGGCCGCGCAGGGCAGCGTCCGCACCGACCTGCTCGACGCGCTGCTCGCCGACGCCTACTACGGCAAGCCACCGCCGAAGTCCACCGGCAAGGAGCACTTCCACGCCGGCTACCTGCGTGCGGTACTGGACGGCGTGCCGCACGTCGCCTCGGTGGACCTGCTCGCCACGCTGGTGGAGCTCACCGCGGTCACGGTCGCCGACGCCTGCCGCGCGCACGGTGTCGGCCGGGTGGTGGCGTCCGGCGGCGGCGTGCGCAACCCGGTGCTCATGGCCGCGCTGCGCCGCACCCTGGCGCCCGCCTGCCTGGTCACCAGCGACGAGCTGGGCCTGCCCACCGACGCCAAGGAGGCCTACCTCGCCGCCCTGCTCGGCTTCCTGACCTGGGTCGGCGCCCCTGGCAACGCCCCGAGCGCGACCGGCGCGGCCGGAC
The DNA here is from genome assembly GCF_035942955.1 of Actinophytocola sp. Taxonomy (GTDB): domain Bacteria; phylum Actinomycetota; class Actinomycetes; order Mycobacteriales; family Pseudonocardiaceae; genus DASYTH01. The sequence continues at coordinate 21,019 of NZ_DASZCQ010000203.1, forward strand.
CGCGGCTGCTCGGCAGCGTGACCCCGGGCGGCGGCCCGCTGTGCCTACCCGATCCGGTGACCACGGCAGTCACCCGGCTGCGGGTACATGCCCCCGAGCCCGTTGGAGGAGGAACACATGGATCTGCTTGACCTGGCGATCATCGCGATCTTCCTGGTCGGGATGCCGCTGCTGGGCGTCTGGATCGGCGGCCGGCAGCGCTCCGCGACGGACTACTTCATCAGCGAGAAGAAGATCTCCTGGTGGGTGGTGTGCGTGTCGGTGGTCTCCGCGGAGACCTCCACGCTGACGGTCCTCAGCGTCCCGGTCGTGGCGTACCTGGCGACGCCGGCGTCCGGCGGCCTGACCTACCTGACGCTGGCGTTCGGCTACATCGTCGGGCGGGTCATCGTCTCGTACACCCTGCTGCCCCGGTACGTGGCCGGCAACCTGGTCACCGCGTACGCGTTCCTCGGCCAGCGGTTCGGCGGCGGCATGCGGGCGACGGCGTCGGTGACGTTCCAGTTCACCCGGCTGCTCGCCGACGGCATCCGGCTGTTCGCCACCGCGATCCCGATCAAGGTGGTGCTGGCCGGCTTCGGCGTGGACGCGCCGTACTGGCTGATCATCATCGTGCTCGGCATCGCGATGCTGTTCTACACGTTCGTCGGCGGGGTGCGGGCCGTGGTCTGGGTCGACGCCATCCAGATGCTCTGGTACGTCGTCGGCGGCCTCATCGTGCTGGTCGCGCTGGCCAACGCCCTGCCGGACGGCTGGTTCAGCAAGGCGACCGACGCGAACAAGTGGCAGCTGTTCGACTTCTCGAGCAACCCGATCACCGGCGCCGGGTTCCCGTTCCTGGCGGCGTTCTTCGGCGGCATGCTGCTTTCGATGGCCTCGCACGGCGCCGACCAGCTGATCGTGCAGCGCCTGATGTCCACACGCGACACCCGGGACGCGCAGAAGGCGCTGATCGCCAGCGGTGTGGTGGTTCTGCTGCAGTTCGCGTTCTTCCTGGTGATCGGCGTGATGATGTGGGCGTTCTACAACGCTGCCGCGCCGACCGGCCCGACCGACCGGGGCGGGCTCGGCCTCGGCGTCAACGACGAGCTGTTCGGGCACTTCATCGTCAACGAGCTGCCAAGCGGCCTGTCCGGGTTCGTCATCGCCGGCATCCTGGCCGCCGCGCTGAGCTCCTCGCTCGGCGCGCTGGCCTCGGCCACCGTGACCGACGTGTACGAGCGGATCACCCGGCGCACGCTCGGCGAGGAGGAGCGGCTGCGGCTGGGTCGCGTGTGGACGGTGGCGTGGGCCGGGTTGCTGATCCTGTGCTCGATCGGGTTCGCCGTCTACAACAAGACGACCACCGACCCGATCGTGGTGCAGGCGCTGGGCATCGCCGGCTACACCTACGGCGCGCTGCTCGGCGCGTTCCTGCTCGGTTTGATCGTCAAGCGGGCCCGGCAGTCCGACGCGATCGCCGCGTTCGTGTCCACCGTGGTCGTGATGGCGTTCGTCATCCTCGGCGTCAAGTTCGTCGGGGCGCCCGCGGCGCAGAACCCGAGCCGCTCATGGGACTCCATCGAGATCAACTTCGGCTGGGCCGAGCCGGCCAAGGGCATCTTCACGCTGTCAAGCTGGTGGTACACCCTGCTCGGCGTGACCATCACGCTGATCGTGGGCGGCCTGCTGTCCCTGCGCCACCGGTCCGAACCGGAGCCCGAGGTCGAGGAGGCCGCCGCGGCCCAGGTGGCCTAGCTGCCGTTGCGGGAGGCGGCCTTGAACGCCGCCTTCCGCGCGGCCTTGGCGATCTCGCGGTCGGGGTGGTGGGCGCCGAGCATGGTCAGCACCTCGCCGGCGTCCGGGTGCGGGAGCCGCCACATCAGGTCGATGATCTCCTGCTCCTTGCCGGGCGGCACGGAGTCGGCCAGCTGCTGGGCGATCTCGTCCGGGCCGTCGAACTCGGAGACCGCCGCCAGCAGGTCGGTCAGCAGCCAGGCGAGGTCCTCCGAGGCCGGCTTGAGGTCCAGCGCCAGTTTGGCGTACGCGCGCAGCCGCGGGTCGTCCAGCGCGGCCCGCCAGTGCGGCTCGGCGTCGGCCGCGAGTTGGCTGGTCACCACGGACGTGGCGTACATCCGGTCGGCGGGCCCGCCTGCGGCCGCGGCGTCGAGCAGCTCCCCGGCCGCGGCGCCCGGGGAGCGTAGCGCCAGCCAGGCCGACATCTCGGCGGCCAGCTCGTCCTCGGTGAACCCCTCGGCGGCGGCGACCAGCTCGCCGGCGGTCATCTCCTCGACCGGCGGCAGCAGCGGCACCTCCACGTCGCTGTCCATCAGCTGCGACCAGGCGGCCCACTGGGCCAGCGGGGTCAGCCGGACGATCTCGCCGTCGCGGGCGATCGCACCCAGCTCGTCGAGGCGGGCCAGCAGGACGTCCACGGGCTCGCCGTGCCGCCCGACCCAGGAGTCGGGCACCAGCGCCATCTCGTCGACCAGCGCGCGCACCTCGCCGAGCGGCATGCCGCCGTTGCGGGCGAGGAACAGCGACACCAGCACGGCGCCGCCGGCCCCGCTGAAGTCGACCTCGTCCTCCGCCCCGTGCAGGTCCGCGTCGAGGTCGAGGCTGGTGATGGTCACCGCGAGCCCGGTGGCCCAGATGTCCAGCACCTCCTCGTCGTCGCCGTCCGGCCACGCGGCCAGGCCCGGCCCGCCGCCGGCCTGCCCGTCCGCGCCGACCACGACGAACTCGACGCTCTCGGCAAGGTCCCACAGGTGCGCCAGCTCGGGCACGTCGCCGAGCCGCTCGACCGGCCCCGGCACGTCGATGCCGAGGGCCTTCGCCGCCGCCGCGCAGTCCGGACCGGTGAGCTCGCCCTCGGCGGTGACCGCGCGCCCCTCGCCCACCCACTCGGCGAGCTGGCGGGCCCGGCCAAGCAGCGGGCTGGTCCGCGCGCCGGCGGCCAGCTCGCCGTCCTCCGGCAGGCGAAGCGGCGGCAGCCGGTCCGGCAGCCCGAACGCCTCCTTGAACGACACGGCCTCGTCGAGGTCGAACTCGTCGAGATCGTCGTCGAACTCGAAGCCCTCGGCATCGGCGTCGGCCGACGGGTCGAGCCCGGAAAGCACCAGCCAGTCGCGCACCGCGGCCTGATCGGTGAGGTCGACACCGTCGGCCTCCATGGCCCGCACGAGTGCCTGCACCTCGGGACTGGACAGTTCGGGTCGCTGCGCGTCGACCGGGTCATCCGCCACGGCCGCTGACCCTACCCGTCAACCCGTGCCGGCCACCTGCCGGTAGCTCACCAGCTCCAGGTGCAGGGTGAAGCCGAGCGCGGTGAACATCCGCTCCGACGCGTCGTTGCCGAGCGCGACCACGGCCGCGGCCTGCGCGCGGGCGCCGTGCCTGGCGGCCAGCTCGCGCAGCAGCCCGCGGACCAGCGCCCGGCCCGCGCCCCGCGAGCGCCGGTTCGGGTCGACCGCGACGAGGTCGACGTACAGCTCGCCCTCCTGCGGGTAGCCGGCCGCGTAGCCGATCAGCCCGCGGGCGCCGGCCAGCACCACCACGCAGTGGCCCCGGCTGCCGTCGACCAGCTGCCGGCCGGTGACCGTCCGGCCGGGAAAGCTGCGCTCGTGCAGCGCGATCACCGCCGCGCGCAGCCCGGGGTCGTCCGGCAGCACCCGGACCGCGCTATCCACTGTGGACTCCTCGGCGGCGCCCCTGATCAGCACGGCGCGCAGCCCGGCGCCGGTCAGCACGAACACCCGGCTGGTCCTGCCGGTGTGGAAGTCGTGCCGGGCCGCGAAGTCGGCCAGCAGCCGGTGCTGCCGGTGCCCGCACAGCTCCAGGTCGGTGATCCCGCGCAGGCTCGGCAGCCGCAGCGCCCGCTCCAGCAGGGCGTCGGCGGTCTGGTGCCACAGCTGCGCGGCGGCCGGGTGGTTCGCCGGCACGTCGACGTACGGGCCGTGCAACCAGGCCCGGCCGACCTCGGCGTCGGACTCGACGCTGAGCACCCCACGCACCCGCCCGCCGGAGTCGGTGGCCAGCAGCGTGCCCGACGCCCAGTCCGGGCGCATGCCGGTCAGCTCGGCGGTGATCTCCTCGGCGGTCTCCCCGTGGTAGGCGATGTGGTGCGCCGGCTCGGCCTGCAGCCGGGCAAGCACGTCCACCACCTCGTCCAGGTCGGTCGAGGTCGCGGCACGGATCGGGTACATGGGACAGATCCTGAACCGCGGCCTCGCGTCCGCGCGACCGGATTACTGTGGGGTCATGGCGGTTGACATCGAGGTGCGCGACGCGCGCGAGCAGCACCGGTACGAGGCGGTGTCCGGCGACGTCGTGGCCGGGTTCATCGACTACCGCGACGCCAACGGGTCACGCACCCTGCGGCACACCGAGGTCTCCGCCGACTTCGAGGGCAAGGGCATCGGCGGCGCCCTGGCAAGGGCCGCGCTCGACGACATCCGCGCAAGGGGCCTGACGGTGCGCCCGGTCTGCCCGTTCGTGGCCCGCTGGCTCAACCGCCACCCCGACTACCTCGACGTCGTCGCCGACGCCTACCGCGACCGGGTGCGGGCCGACCGCTCCTGAGTGATCGCCGGGGCGGATTTCGGTGCCCCGAAGGGCAGGCGTGGGTCGCGAGCCGTCCGGTCCCGTGATGTGCGCTCGATACTCCCCTGCACGGGACGTTCCGTCCGCATCTACGCTGCTGAAGAGGGGCCGCATTCAATGGCAAACTTCGACGTCAAGCGGGTCACCCCGCTCGAGTGGGCCGGTATCGGGGCCGGCGTGTTCGCCTTCCTGGTGAGCTTCTTCAACTGGATCACGTTCGAGTTGTTCGGCATCAGCGAGGGGCTCAGCGCGTGGAACTCGGGCTTCACCGCCTGGTTCCCGGTGCTCCTGCTGATGGTCGCCGGCGGTCTGGTGCTCGCCCCGCACTTCGGCGTGGAGGTCGCCCGCCTGCCGCTCATCTGGCTCGTCCTCGGCGGCGTCGCCGCGCTGCTCATCCTCCTGCGCTGGGTCACCGCCTCGGACGCAACCCTCGGCACCGGTAGCGCCGGCTTCGGCCTGTTCCTCGGCCTGCTCGCCGCCCTCGTCTCCGGCGCCGCCGCCTTCCTGACCTTCCGCGCCGCGAGCCGCACCAACGCCTGAGGCCTTACGCGGTGGCTGGGGCGACCTCGTCCCGGCCACGCAGGCGCTGGGAGATCACCTGGGTGATGCCGTCACCGCGCATGCTGACGCCGTAGAGGGCGTCGGCAATCTCCATGGTCGGCTTCTGGTGCGTGATGATGATCAGCTGGGAGCTGGACCGCAGCTCCTCGAGCAGGCCGATCAGCCGGCGCATGTTCACGTCGTCGAGCGCGGCCTCCACCTCGTCCAGCACGTAGAACGGCGACGGGCGGGCGCGGAAGATTGCCACCAGCATGGCGACCGCGACCAGCGACTTCTCCCCACCGGACAGCAGCGAGAGGCGCTTGATCTTCTTGCCCGGCGGGCGGGCCTCGACGTCGACGCCGGTGGTGAGCATGTCCTCCGGCTCGGTGAGCACCAGCCGGCCCTCGCCGCCCGGGAACAGCGCCGCGAACACCGTCTCGAACTCGCGCGACACGTCCTCGTAGGCCGAGGTGAACACCTCGAGGATCTTGTCGTCGACCTCCTTGATCACGGTCAGCAGGTCGCGCCGGGTGGCCTTGAGATCCTCGAGCTGGGTGGACAGGAACCGGTAGCGCTCCTCGAGCGCGGCGAACTCCTCCAGCGCCAGCGGGTTGACCTTGCCGAGCAGGGCCAGGTCGCGCTCGGCCCGCTTGGCCCTGCGCAGCTGGGTGTCCCGGTCGTACGGGATGCCGAGCGGCAGGGCGACGTCCTCACCCCGGTCGGCCGCGGCCTCGTACTCGGCCAGCTCCATCGGGCCGGGTGGCACCGGCACGGTCGGGCCGTACTCGGCCACCAGGTCGTCCAGCCCGACACCGAACTCCTCGGCGATCTTGGTCTCCAGCTGCTCGAGCCGCAGCCGCTGCTCGGCCCGCAGCACCTCGTCGCGGTGCACCGCGTCGGTCAGCTTCTCCAGCTGGGTGCCCAGCTCCCGCACGCTGCCGCGCACCTCGGTGAGCACCCGCTCGCGCTCCTGCCGCTGGGTGGCCACGGCGTCGCGCTCCTGCGCGGCCAGGCGCAGCGACAGGGCGATCCGCTCGAGCGCCAGCTCGCCGCCGCGCACCGCGGCGTTGGCCACCGCGGCCCCGCGGGCCCGTGCGGCCAT
>NZ_DASZCQ010000204.1:0-96866 GCF_035942955.1 Actinophytocola sp.
GGTCGGGGCCCTGGCCGGGGTGTACCCGGCCATGCGGGCGGCGCGGCTCACCCCGACCGAGGCCCTTGCCTGACGTCGTGAGTCTCTGTGGGGCAATCGCACCACACAAGGCTCACGACCCCTGCCAGCCCGCCTCGTCCACCCCGCCGGGGATCGGCGCGGCCGGGTCGTAGGGCGTGCGGGCGAAGATGAACGTGGCCAGGTCGAGGTGGCTGGGTGAGCCGTCGGCGCGGCGGCCCACCCGCAGGGTCTCGCCGGCGTAGTAGCCGTCCAGCCCGGTCCACGTGCCGTCGGGCTCCGGCCGGAAGCGGGACGCCCGGCCGGAGCCGCTGGCCGGGCGCAGGCTCAGCCAGCGGTCCGGCAGCAGGTGCAGCGTGTAGGGGATCGGACCCCAGTACCACGGGCCGGTCAGCGCCAGCAGCGCCGGGTCGGGCCCGGCCATCGGCTGCCACTCGGCCGGCAGCGCGGGCTCGTACTCGTCGACCGTCTTGAGCAGGTCCAGCACCAGGCTCATGATCGCCACGCCGGCCGTGCAGTTGGCGAAGGCGAGCGCGCCGGTGGTGGTGCGCGGGTCGGTCAGCGCGCTGGCCAGGAAGCCGGGCATCGAGCCGCTGTGCCCGGCCAGCCGGCGCCCCGAGTCGCGCAGGACCTGCAGCCCGAGGCCGTAGCCCGACGTCCAGGCGTCGGCGTCGTCCACGTGGGCCGGCTCGCGCATCTCGGCGACCGTGTCCGGGTTCAGCACCTCGCCGGTGTCGCCGGCCATGAACCGGGTCCACCTGGCAAGGTCGGTGACCGTGGACCACAGCTGCCCGGCCGGGGCCATCGCGCCGGTGTCCGGGGTCGGCTCGCTAAGCAGCACGTCGGCGTACGGGTGCACGGCCCAGCCGAGGGCGTGCGGCGCCCGCGGGTCCGGGGTGGTGCGGCGCATCCCCAGCGGCTGGAGCACCTCGGCGACGAGGGCGTCGAACCAGCTCGTCCCGCGCAGCCGGGCCACCAGCTCGCCGAGCACCCCGTAGCCGACGTTGGAGTAGTGGAACCGCGCGCCGGCCCGGTGCCGCAGCGCCCCGTCGGCCAGGCTGCTCTGCAGCGCATGCCAGTCCCCGCCCGGCGACCGCTCCCACCACTCGCCGGGCGATTCGGAGGTCACCCCTCCGGTGTGCGCGAGCAGCTGGGCGACGGTCAGGTGACCGAGGTTGGTGCCGGGCACGTGCTTGTCCAGCGGGTCGTTGAGGTCGAGCCGGCCCTCGTCGCGCAGCCGCATCACCAGCACGGCGACGAAGGTCTTGGTGATCGAGCCGATCCGGTACTGGGTGTCGGCAGTCGGTGGCTGGCCATCCACCCGGCCGCGGGCCCCGGTCCACAGGACCTCGTCGCCGCGGACCACGGCGGCGATCAGTGACGGTGCGCGACTGTCGGCCTGCTCGGCGGCGACGCGGCGCAAGAGGGCTAACTCGGTGGTGGGCAGCATGCAGGCATTCTGTCGACAGTCGGGCGCAGACCGCAGCTTTCACGTTTACCCGACGTAGCCCCTCGGCCGGGCAGGCCGCGCGCCGCCGCGGCGGTGCGGTCGGACACGCCGAGCCTGCCGGTCTCCGCGTTGGTCAGGCCGTGCGCCGTGATCGCGTCCATGGCGCCACGGCGCCGCGCCGGACCGGCGCCCGCTCGACTGAATGCGGCTGCCCACCGAACGGTGGACGGTCAGCCGTGGGCGACGGTGTCCCAGCCCTCCACGTCCTCGACCCGGCGCGGCGCGGGGCCGACGTAGCGGGCGGACGGGCGGACCAGGCGGCCGGTGCGCTTCTGCTCGAGGATGTGCGCGCACCAGCCGGCGGTGCGGGCGCAGGTGAACATCGCCGGCATCATGTGCGGCGGCACCTTGGCGAAGTCCAGGATCACCGCGGCCCAGAACTCGACGTTAGTCTCGATGGCGCGGTCCGGCCGGCGCTCGCGCAGCTCGGCGAGCGCGGCCTGCTCCAGCGCGACCGCCACCTCGTAGCGCTCGGCGCCCAGCTCCTGGCAGGTCCGCCGGAGCACCCGGGCACGCGGGTCCTCGGCCCGGTAGACCCGGTGCCCGAAGCCCATCAGCCGGTCGCCGCGGTCGAGGACGTTGGCGACGACCTTCCTTGCGTCACCGACGTTCTCCACCTCCTCGATCATCGGCAGCACCCTGGCCGGCGCGCCGCCGTGCAGCGGGCCGGACATCGCGCCGATGGCGCCGGAGATGCAGGCCGCGACGTCGGCGCCGGTGGACGCGATCACCCTGGCGGTGAAGGTGGACGCGTTCATCCCGTGCTCGGCGGCCGACACCCAGTACGCGTCGATGGCCTTCACGTGGGCCGGGTCGGGCTCCCCGCGCCAGCGGGTCATGAACCGCTCGGTGATCGTCGTGCACTCGTCGATCCGGCTCTGCGGCACCGCGGGCCGGCCGATGCCGCGGGCCGACTGCGCCACGTAGGACAGCGCCATCACCGACGCCCTGGCCAGCTGCTCGCGGGCCTCGTCGTCGCGCACGTCCAGCAGCGGCTTGTAGTCCCAGATCGGGGCCAGCATGGCCAGCGCGGCCTGCACGTCGACCCGGACGTCGCCGGTGTGCACCGGGATCGGGAACGGCTCGGCGGGCGGCAGACCCTGGCCGAACCTGCCGTCCACCAGCAGCGCCCAGACGTTGCCGAAGGTGACCTTGCCGGCCAGGTCCTCGATGTTCACGCCCCGGTAGCGCAGCGCGCCACCGTCGCGGTCCGGCTCCGCGATCTCCGTGCGGAACGCGACCACTCCCTCGAGACCCGGCCGGAACCCGTCGTCGGTATTGGGCGGCACGCCGGGCTGGTTCATGGGAGTCTTGTCGATGTGCTGCACAACGCCGTGCATTCTCTCGCCTTCCACGCCAATTGCCCCGACTGATTTCGCGCGGCGGGTAACCAACCATGCCTCGGCCGACCGTCAGGGTGCAATCATGCGCCCTGGTGTCGTCCGTCACGGTTAAGTGATCGATTCAGTTTGTGGAGTATCTCTGATTCCGGCCCGGGTGGTACATCTATCTGCCATGCACCTCTCGCCGCAGGAACGGGACAAGCTGCTGGTCCATGTGGCGGCCGACGTCGCTCGCCGCCGCCTGTCCCGGGGCCTGCGGCTCAACCACCCCGAGGCCGTCGCCCTGATCACCGACCACGTCCTCGAGGGCGCCCGCGACGGGGCCTCGGTCGCCGACCTGATGGAGTCCGGCCGCGCCGTGCTGCGCCGCGACCAGGTCCTCGACGGCGTGCCGGAGCTCATCGACACCGTTGCGGTGGAGGCCACCTTCCCGGACGGCACCAAGCTGGTAACCGTGCACCATCCGATCGTGTGAGTGGAGAGCCATGCGACCAGGAGAGATCATCACCGGACCCGAACCGGTCGCACTGAACCCGGGCCGGCACCGGGTCCGGCTGCTGGTGCGCAACACCGCCGACCGGCCGGTGCAGATCGGCTCGCACTACCACTTCGCCGCCGCCAACCTCGGCCTCGACTTCGACCGCAACGAGGCGTGGGGCTACCGCCTGGACATCCCGGCGGGGACGTCGGTGCGGTTCGAGCCCGGCGTCGAGCGCGAGGTCGACCTGGTGCCGATCGCCGGTCGCCGCGTGGTGCCGGGACTGCGGCACGAGTTCGCCGGGGAGCTGGACCGATGAGGTCGTTGGACCGCGACCGGTACGCGGAGCTGTTCGGGCCGACGGTCGGGGACCGGATCCGGTTGGCCGACACCGATCTGCTGATCGAGGTGACCGAGGATCGCAGCCGGGGCCCGGCGTCCGGCGACGAGGTGATCTTCGGCGGCGGGAAGGTGATCCGCGAGTCCATGGGCCAGGGCCTGGCCACCCGCGCGGAGGGCGCCCCCGACCTGGTGATCACCGGCGCGGTCGTGCTCGACCACTGGGGTGTGATCAAGGCGGACATCGGCGTCCGCGACGGCCGGATCGTCGGCATCGGCAAGGCGGGCAACCCGGACACGATGGACGGTGTCGACCCCGCGCTCGTGATCGGCCCCTCGACGGAAATCATTGCGGGCAACGGAAAGATCCTCACCGCCGGCGGGGTGGACTGCCACGTGCACTTCATCTGCCCGCAACTCGCCGACACCGCGCTGGCCGCTGGCCTGACCACCCTGGTCGGCGGCGGGACCGGTCCCGCGGAGGGCAGCAAGGCCACCACCGTGACCCCCGGCGCCTGGAACCTCGGCCGGATGCTGCGCGCCATGGACGGCATCCCGCTGAACCTTCTGTTGCTGGGCAAGGGAAACACGGTCAGCGAGGAGGCGCTCCGGGAACAGCTGCGCGGCGGCGCCGGCGGGTTCAAGCTGCACGAGGACTGGGGCAGCACGCCCGCGACCATCGACGCCTGCCTGCGGGTCGCCGACGTGTCCGGCGTCCAGGTCGCGATCCACACGGACACGTTGAACGAGGCCGGCTTCGTCGAGTCCACTGTGGACGCAATAGCCGGACGGTCGATCAACGCGTATCACACCGAGGGCGCCGGCGGCGGCCACGCCCCGGACATCATCCGGCTGGTCGGCGAGCTCAACGTGCTGCCGTCGTCGACCAACCCCACACGGCCGCACACGGTCAACACCATCGACGAGCACCTGGACATGTTGATGGTCTGCCATCACCTCAACCCGTCCGTGCCCGAGGACCTGGCCTTCGCCGAGAGCCGCATCCGGCCGACGACGATCGCCGCCGAGGACGTCCTGCACGACCTCGGCGCGATCTCCATGATCAGCTCGGACTCCCAGGCCATGGGCCGGATCGGTGAGGTGATCATCCGTACCTGGCAGACGGCGCACGTGATGAAGCGCCGACGCGGCGCGCTGCCCGGCGACGGCGCCGCCGACAACCTGCGGGCCCGGCGGTACGTGGCCAAGTACACGATCAACCCGGCGATCGCTCACGGGATGGCCACCGAGATCGGCTCGGTCGAGGTCGGCAAGCTCGCCGATCTCGTGCTGTGGGATCCCCGGTTCTTCGCCGTCCGCCCCAGCGTGGTGCTGAAGTCCGGCTTCATCGCCTGGGCCGCGATGGGCGACGCCAACGCCTCCATCCCCACCCCGCAACCGGTCCTTGCCCGCCCGATGTTCGGCGCGGCGCCAAGGGTCGCCGCCGTCAGCAGCCTGCATTTCGTTGCCCCGGAAGCAATCGAGTCCGGTCTGGCCGAGCAGACCGGCACCGCCACCCCGATGGTGGCCGTCACCAACACCCGCCGCCTCACCAAGTCCGACATGATCGGCAACGACGCCCTGCCACACATCCAGGTCGACCCCGACAGCTTCGCCGTCCACATCGACGGCGAGCTGGTCGAACCCGCCCCCGCCGAGGAGCTCCCTCTGGCCCAACGCTATTTCCTGTTCTGACATGGACATCAGCGCGCTCCTGCTGGCCGACTCCCGCTTCCCCGGCGGCGGCCACGTGCACTCCGGCGGGCTCGAGGAAGCCGCCGCCCGCGCCCAAGTGTCCAATGAGGACGATCTGGCGCCGTTCCTGCTCGGCCGCCTGCGCACGGCCGGCGAGCTGGCCGCCGTGTTCGCCGCCGCCGCGACCCACGCCGCCCGCCGAAACGCCACCCCCACGTTCTGGGCCACCCTCGACGCCGAGCTCGACGCCCGCACCCCATCCCCCGCCCAACGCGACACCTCCCGCACCCAAGGCGCTGCCACCCTCCGCGCCGCCAAGGCCACCTTCGCTCACACAGACCTGAAAGCCATCTCCACCCCGCCAGCGGCAGCGAAGGCCACTTTCTCTCCGCCGGCGGCGGGGACGGAGGCCACCTTCGCTCCGGCGGCGGGGACGGAGGCCACCTTCGCTCCGGCAGGGGGAGCGGAGGCCACTTTTGCACCGGCAGCCGCGGCGAAGGCCACCTTTGCTCCGGCAGCGGGGATGGAGGCCACCTTCGCCCCGCCCGCGGGGGCGGAGGCCACCTTCACTCCCGCTTCGGCGGCGGGGATGGAGGCCACCTTCACTCCCGCACCGGCGACGGGGGCCACCTTCGCTCCGGCGGCGGCGAGGGCCACATTCGTTCCGGCGGATCTGAAGGCCACCTTCGGTGGAGTGGTAGCGGGTTTGGGGGCACGGCCGCACCATGCGATCGTGCTGGGGGCGGTGGTGGGAGCGGCCGGGGGGCTGCCGGTGGATGCCGCGCTGACCGCCGCCTACCTCTCCGTGAGCGGGCCGGCCAGTGCGGCGGTTCGGTTGCTGGGTCTCGATCCGTTTGCCGTCAACGGCGTGGTCGTGGCGCTGTCCGAATGGATGCGGGATGTTGCGGAGCGGGCGGCGGAGTGCGCGGCACGCGATCCGGCGGAGCTGCCCGCACCCGCGGCGCCTGGGCTCGATCTGCTCGCCGAGGCACACCGGCGGCACCACGAGAAGGAGGTGCGTCTCTTTGCCAGCTGACGGCGGGCACCACGACCCCCATCCGCATGAACCCCTTGCCGGGCGGGCGTTTCGGCTCGGTATCGGCGGCCCGGTGGGCAGCGGCAAGACCGCGCTGGTCGCCGCGCTGTGCCGGGCGCTCGGCGCGGCGGTCGAGCTGGCCGTGGTGACCAACGACATCTACACCACCGAGGATGCCGACTTCCTGCGCGCCGCCGGGGTGCTCGACCGCGAGCGCATCGTCGCCGTGCAGACCGGGTGTTGCCCGCACACGGCGATCCGGGACGACATCACGGCCAACCTGGACGCCGTCGACGGCCTTGAGCGCCGGTTTCCCGGGCTGCGCCTGGTGATCATCGAAAGCGGCGGGGACAACCTGACCGCGGTGTTCAGCCGGGGACTGGTGGATCGGCAGATCTTCGTGGTGGACGTGGCGGGTGGCGACAAAGTCCCCCGCAAGGGTGGTCCCGGAGTCACCACCGCGGACCTCCTGGTGATCAACAAGACCGACCTCGCCCCACTGGTCGGCGCCGACCTGGACGTGATGACGACCGACGCGCACCGGGTGCGCAAGGGCCTCCCGGTGATCAGTCAGTCGCTTGTGGACACTCCGGACGCGCCGGCCGTGGCGGGCTGGGTCCGCGAGCAGCTCGCGGCGGTGGCGGCGCCGGCGTGAGGGCACGCGCCGGGTTGACCGTCGAGCTCGACGACCGCGGCCACAGCGTGATCCGCCGGCTGCGCTCGGCCGCGCCGCTGACCGTGATGCCCGCGCGCGACCGGGGCGGCGGGCCGGCCGTCGTGCGCCTGCTCAACTCGGCGGCCGCGCCGCTCGGCGGGGACGACCTCGAGCTGACCGTGCGGGTCGGCCCCGGCGCCCGGCTCACCCTCGAAGGGGTCGCGGCCACGCTGGCCCTGCCGGGGCAACGGTTCGGGCCGAGCCGGTGCACCGTGCGGCTGGAGCTCGCCGAGCGCGCCGCCGTGGCCTACCTGCCGGAGCCGACCGTGATCACCGGGCGGGCCCGGCACGAGTCGCGGCTGCTCGCCGAGCTGGCCGCGGGCGCCGTCCTGCACTGCCGCGAGGTCCTCGTGCTCGGCCGCGCCGGCGAGCGCCCCGGCCGGTTGAGCAGCGCGATCCAGGTGGTGCGGGCCGGGCGGCCGGTGCTGCGCCAGCGCCTGGAGATCGGCGACCCCGAGCTGGACGCCAGCGTCGCGCACCTCGCCGGCCGGCGGGTGCTGGGCACCGAGATCCTGATCTCCGACGCCGATCCCGGTCCGGCGGCCGGGGGCGACTGGTGGTCGCGCGTTCCGTTGGCCTCGTCTGGGTGGGTGTCCACCGCTCTGGCAGACGACGTTATCACCGTAATGGATTGCTTAATCCGGGCCCGCGGGTGCGGAACGTGATTGTCAGATACTCCACCCGAGCGCACCTTGCCGACCACAGGTCTCAGATTGCGACTTCCGTGGTGAGATGGGTAAACGCTGCGCAAGGAGGCGATCAGGAGTGGCTCAGGACGTGGCTACGAGGAGCCGGACCTATGCGGGCGTCGACACCGAGCAGCGCCGGGCGGAGCGGCGGGACAAGCTGCTCGAGGCGGCGCTCGACGAGTTCACCTCGAAGGGCTACCACAAGACCAAGATCGCCGATCTGTGCGCGCGGGCCGGGGTGTCCACCCGCAACTTCTACGAGAAGTTCGCCAGCAAGGAGGCCCTGCTGCTGGAGCTGCACGCGCACATCAACCGGGTGGCGATGAAGCGCATGCTTCCGCTGCTCGACTCGCTCACCCATGCGGATGCCATCACCCGGGTGACCACCCTGGTGGACGCGTTCGTCGAGGCGGTCACCTCCGACCCGCGCTACCCGCGGCTGAACTACGTGGAGGCGCCCGGGGTCAGCGCGGCCATGGAGCGGCAGCACAAGGACTGGTTCACCCGGTACGTCGAGTTCATCGAGGCGGAATGCGACCGGGCCGCCGAGGCCGGGCTCGCGCCGAAGCGGAACTACCGCCTCACGGCCATCGCCCTGGTCGGCGCCATCACCGGGCTGCTGCGCGAGTGGCAGACGCACGAGCCGCCGGTGCCGGCCAGCGACCTCGCCGACGAGATCCGCGCGATATTCATCGCCACCATCACCCGGCCGGTCAATCGATAGGTGGGCGGAGTCACCGTAGCGGCGGTTTCCGTTCCTGCCGAAAACCCGTACGGTCAAAGGATCCTTGGCGGGAGGAGACGACTATGGCCGACGGCGACCTCGGCATCGACATCGCGGTGGACCTTCCTTCGATGCGGGTGTCCTACGAGCAGGGCTCGCTGCACGAGTCGGAGCTGGCCGACACCTGGCACGCACAGCTGCAACGGTGGCTGGACGACGCGACCCGCGCGGGCGTCGCCGAGCCAAACGCGATGGTGCTGGCCACCGCCAATGCCGACGGGCTCCCGTCGTCGCGCACCGTGCTCGCCAAGGGTCTCGACGAGCGGGGAGTGGTGTTCTTCACCAACTACACCTCGGCCAAGAGCCACGATCTGATGGCCACCCGGTATGCGTCGGCCACCTTCCCCTGGTACGACCTGCACCGCCAGGCCACCGTGCGCGGCATCGTGGAGAAGGTCAGCCCCGACGAGACCGCGGCGTACTGGGCCAGCCGGCCACGCGGCTCGCAGCTCGGCGCCTGGGCCTCGCCGCAGTCCAGCGTGGTGAGCGGCCGGTCCGCGCTGGACCATGCCCTGGCCAACATCAAACGCCGGTTCGCCGACACCGACGAGGTGCCGGTGCCGCCGCACTGGGGCGGCTGGCGGATCCGGCCCGAGGTCGTCGAGTTCTGGCAGGGCCGCGCCGACCGGATGCACGACCGGCTGCGCTACAAGCTGGTCCTGGACACCTGGCAGGTTGAGCGCGTCGCCCCCTGAGCCTTGAGCTAAATCACTGCCGGCCAACTAGTTAGCAGGGCTAAGCTCTCTACGTGAGCGGAGCTTGCGGAGCGAACCATAAGCGCTGCCCCGTCGCCGAGGGACGAGGCGACGGGGTCGCCATCACCGAGCTTGCGAGGTGATGGGTTGAGCGTGGACCAGGGCAGCCGTACCGAGGCGCGCCCGCGGTCCGCCGCCCGGCTGCTGGGCCGGATCGTGATCGACACGCGACCGCTGCGGATCCGGGACTTCCGGCGGCTGTGGGTGTCCTCCGCGGTCACCGCGGTCGGCAGCCAGCTCACCGCGGTCGCGGTGCCCAAGCAGGTGTACGACCTGACCGGCTCGTCCGGCTACGTGGGACTGACCGGCGCGGTCGGCCTGGCGGCGCTGATCGTGTTCGGGCTGTGGGGTGGCGCGATCTCCGACGCGTTCGACCGCCGCAAGGTGATCATCGTCAGCGGCGCCGGCATCGCGGTCACCTCGGGTCTGCTGTGGACCCAGGCGTTCACCGGTCTGGGGTCGGTGTGGGTCGTGTTCGCGCTGCTCGGCATGCAGCAGGCGTTCGTGGCGGTGAACTTCCCCGCCCGCAGCGCGGTCGTGCCGCGGCTGGTGCCCGCCGAGCTGGTGGCGCCGGCGACCGCGCTGAGCTTCACCGTGTTCATGATGGGCATGGTGTTCGGGCCGCTGGCCGCGGGCGCGCTGATCCCGTGGCTCGGACTGTCCACTTTGTACTTGATCGACACGGTGGCGTTGGTCGTCGTGCTGCTGGTCCTGCTTCCGCTGCCGCCGATACCGCCCGGCCCCGGCGCAAGGCAGGGCGCTGGCCTGCGCGACATCGTGGCCGGTTTCCACTATCTGGCAACGCAGAAGGTGCTGCTGGCGTCGTTCCTGCTGGACATCATCGCGATGGTCGCCGGCATGCCGAGGGCGCTGTTCCCGGAGCTGGCCGAGCGCACGTTCGGCGACCCGACGGGCGGCGGTCTCGCGCTGGGTTGGCTCTACGCCGCCATTCCCATCGGCGCCGCGCTGTGCGGCCTGCTGTCCGGCTCGATCTCCCGGCTGACCCGGCAGGGCGTCGTCGTCACCGTGGCCGTGCTCGGCTGGGGCGCCGCGATGATCGGCTTCGGGCTGTCCCAGCTGCTGTGGATCGCCGTGCTGTTCCTCGCCATCGGCGGCGCGGCCGACCTGATCAGCGCCGTGCACCGGGGCGCGATCCTGCAGACCGCGTCCACCGACGAGATGCGCGGCCGCATCCAGGGAGTGTTCACCGTGGTCGTCGCCGGCGGCCCGCGCATCGCCGACCTGGTCCACGGCTGGGCCGCCACCGCCATCGGCACCGCGGCCGCCACCTACCTCGGCGGCCTGTTGGTCATCCTCCTGACCATCGGCGCCATCGCCTGCCTGCCCGCCTTCTGGCGCTACGTCGCCCCGGCCGAGCCGGTGAAGAAGTAACGGCTTTGAGATGGTCGCCGTGAGTGAGATGAGGCACACTCTCAAGCCATGGCGACTGCAGAGTCCACCGAACCCACCGCCGGCCAACCGGAGCTGAAGCGGGCCATCGGTCCCAAGCTGCTGTTCTTCTTCGTGATCGGCGACGTCCTCGGCACCGGCATCTACGCGCTGACCGGAAGTGTGGCCGGCCGGATCGGCGGCGCCCTGTGGGTGCCGTTCCTGGTGGCGTTCGTGGTCGCCTTCCTCACCGCGTTCAGCTACCTGGAGCTGTCCGGCAAGTACCCCCGGGCCGCGGGGGCCGCGCTATACACCAACCGGGCGTTCCGGGTTCCCTTCCTGACCTTCCTGGTCGCCTTCGCCGTCATGTGCTCGGGCATCACCTCGGCGTCGGCCGCGGCGCGGGCCTTCGGCGCCACCTACCTGCCGGCGTCGTTCAACATCACGGTGTCGGCGACCGTCATCGCCATCGTCGCGGTGCTGTTCGTCCTGATGCTCGCCGCGATCAACTTCATCGGCGTGTCCGAGTCGGTCAAGGCGAACGTGGTGCTCACCTGCATCGAGCTGTCCGGCCTGCTGATCATCATCGCGATCGGGATCTTCGCCGTCGCCGGTGGGAAGGGTGAGGCCAGCCGGCTCACCGAGATCGACACCGCGAACCAGAGCATGCTGCTGGCGATCACCGCCGCGGCGTCGCTGGCGTTCTTCGCGATGGTCGGCTTCGAGGACTCGGTCAACATGGCCGAGGAGTGCCAGGACCCACCGCGGATCTTCCCGCGAGCGCTGCTCATGGGTCTCGGCGCGGCCGCCCTGATCTACATCCTGGTCGCGATCACGTCGTCGCTGCTGATCCCCGCCGACCAACTCGCCGCGGCCCGATCCAACGCGCTGCTGCAGGTGATCACGGTCGGTGCGCCCGGTTTCCCGCTGCGCCTGTTCGCGTTCATCGGTCTGTTCGCCGTCATCAACTCCGCGCTGATCAACATGCTGATGGCCAGCCGGCTGCTCTACGGCATGGCCAACGAGCGGATCCTGCCAAGAGCGTTCGGCACCGTGCACCCGTTCCGGCGCACCCCGTGGGTGGCCATCCTGGTCACCACCGCGATCGCCGCGGTGCTCGTCGCCACCGCCGGGGCCGACGGCGTCAGCAAGCTCGGCGGCACCACCGCCCTGCTGCTGCTCGTGGTCTTCACCGTCGTCAACGTCGCGGTCCTGGTGCTGCGCCGGGAAACCGTGAGCCACAAGCACTTCGTGGCCCCGACCTGGGCGCCGATCCTGGCCGCCGTGCTGTGCGGGTACCTCGCGATCCCGGTGCTGTCCGGCCGGCCGGCCAGCGACTACTACATCGCGCTCGCCCTGATCGCCGTCGGAATCGTGCTGTGGATCGTCAACTGGGGCTACCTGCGGTGGAAGGGCGAGCAAATCAAGGAGATGGACCCGACCGCGCTGACGAAGTAGGCCGGCCCCCTAGGCTCGGAGCATGAGCGGACCGAGCGGGGAACAGCTGGAGATCGGCCAGTCCGGGGCGCGGGCGATCGTGACCACGGTGGGGGCGGGGTTGCGGGCCTACGAGGTGGACGGCGTCCTGTACACCGAGACGTTCGGGGAGGACGAGGAGCCGCCCAAGGGTGCCGGGGCGGTGCTGGTGCCGTGGCCGAACCGGGTGGCGGGCGCGCGGTGGGTGCTCGACGGCCAGCCCCAGGATCTGGAGGTGACCGAGCCGGCGCGGGGGAACGCGATCCACGGCCTGGTGCGGCACGAGAAGTGGACGGTGACGGAGCATTCCCGGTCGAGGGTGACGCTGGAGGTCACGGTCGACGCGCAGGCGGGGTGGCCGTTTCCGTTTCGCACCGGGGTGTCGTACGAGCTGGGTCTGCGCGGGCTGAACGTCACGCACACGGTGCGGAACCTTGGGGACGCGGTGATGCCGTTCGGAGTGGGGGCGCATCCGTACGTCCGGCCGGGGGCGTTGCAGATGGAGGACTGCGAGCTGAAGCTGGCCGCGACGACGACACTGGAGCTGGACCCGGTGCGGATGGTGCCGACCGGGAGGCTGACCGAGGTCCGCGGGACCGATCTGGACTTCCGGCGCGGCCGGTTGATCTGCGACCTGCCGGCTCTCGATCATGCCTTCGGCGGGTGCAAGCCGCGCGGGGACGGGTTGATCAGGCACGGGATCTCGAGCCTGCGGGGCGGGGTCGAGGTGTGGGCGGACCGCAGCTTCCGGTGGGTGCAGGTGTATACGCCGCACGACTTTCCGGGGGCGCGCGGCGGGCTGGCGGTGGCGATCGAGCCGATGACCTGCCCGCCGGACGCGCTGAACTCGGGGACCGATCTGATCCATCTCGAGCCGGGGAAGTCCTGGGCCGGACGTTGGGGGATCATGCCGCTGTGAGTACCGCATTCGTTGGGGGACATGTGGTCCCCGTTGCCCAGGCCCCGATCGAGGACGGCACGGTGCTCGTCGACGGCGACAAGATCGTCGCGGTCGGGTCGGCCGCCGAGGTGGACGTGCCGGACGACGCCGAGATCGTCGACGTGTCGGGTTCGTGGCTGCTGCCGGGATTCGTCGAGGCGCACGGGCACGTCGGGGTGCTCGAGGAGGGCGAGCACTGGGTCGGCGAGGACGCCAACGAGAAGACCGACCCGAACGGCGCCCGGCTGCGCGCGCTGGACGGGATCAACCCGGACGACGAGGGCTTCCGGGACGCGCTGTCCGGCGGGGTGACCACCATCGTGGTCAAACCGGGGTCGGCCAACCCGATCGGCGGCCAGACCGTCGCGGTCAAGTCGTGGGGCCGCGCGGTCGACGAGATGGTCATCCGCGAGCCGGTGAGCGTGAAGAGCGCGCTCGGCGAGAACCCCAAGCGGATCTACGGCGAGCAGCGCAAGCTTCCGTCGACCCGGCTCGGCGTGGCCGCGGTCATCCGGGATGCGTTCACCAAGGCGCAGGACTACAAGCTGCGCCGGCAGCACGCGGAGCGGGTCGGCGAGCCGATGGAGCGGGACACCACGCTCGAGGTGCTGGTCAGGGTGCTCGACGGGGAGCTGTCGTGGAGCCAGCACAGCCACCGCGCCGACGACATCGTCACCGCGATCCGGCTGTCCGAGGAGTTCGGCTACCGGCTGGTGATCGACCACGGCACCGAGGGCCACCTGATCGCCGATCTGCTGGCGGACAAGGGGATTCCGGTGGTCATCGGCCCGCTGCTGATCGGTCGGTCCAAAGTAGAGGTTCGGCGGCGCTCGCTGCGCAACCCCGGCATCCTGGCCCGCGCCGGGGTGAAGATCGCCATCACCACCGATCATCCCGTGGTGCCCATCCACTTCCTGGTGCACCAGGCGACCCTGTGCATCAAGGAGGGGCTCGACGCCGACACCGCGCTGCGCTCGATCACCGTCAACCCGGCCGAGATCCTCGGGCTCGACGACCGGGTCGGCGCGCTGCGGCCGGGCCTGGACGCCGATCTCGTTGTCTGGTCGGGCGATCCGCTCGACGTGATGAGCCGCGCCATGCGAGTGTTCATCGCCGGCCGCGAGGTCTACCACTTCGACGAGACCACCGGCGAGGGCGTCACCGAGAGCCCGTTCCATCGAGGGTGAGTTGGCCATGTTCGGCGAGGTTGAGTTAGCGTGCGTGCCGGCCAACCGCAACCTCAGGGACCGTGACGGCGCCCAGCCACAATCCACCCGAAGGCCGCACCGTTCGCTGGAACGCAACGACAGCAGTCAAATCCGGACAGGCGGGTCAGCCTTGCGCAGCTCGCGGGCGATGAGTAGGCGTTGGATCTGGTTGGTGCCCTCGAAGATCTGGGGGACCTTGGCCTCGCGCATGTAGCGCTCGACCGGGAAGTCGCGGGTGTAGCCGGCGCCGCCGAGGACCTGGACGGCGTCGGTGGTCACCTTCATCGCGGCGTCGGTGGCGACGAGCTTGGCGATGGCGGCCTGGCGCCGGAACGGCACGCCCCGGTCGCGGCGCCGGGCGGCCTCCAGGTAGGTCGCGCGCGACGACTCTACGGCCGCGGCCATGTCGGCGAGCAGGAACTCCACGCCCTGGAAGTCGATGATCGCCTTGCCGAACTGGGTGCGCTGCTTGGCGTACGCGACCGCCTCGTCCAGCGCCGCCTGGGCAAGGCCCACCGCGCACGCGGCGATGCCGAGGCGCCCGGAGCTCAGCGCGCTCAGGGCGATCTTCAGCCCGTCCCCTTCCGCGCCGAGCAGCCGATCGGCCGCCACCTGGGCGTCCTCGAAGATCATCTGCGTGGTGGTGGACGCCGTCATGCCCATCTTGCGTTCCGGCGCCGAGGAAGACAGCCCCGGTGTCGCACCGTCCACGAGCAGGCAGCTGATCCCCCGGGCCCCGTCGTCCGACGTCCGCACCATCGTCGTGTAGAAGTCCGCGTGCCCACCGTGGCTGATCCACGCCTTGGTTCCGTTGACCACATAGACGTCACCGGAGCGCACCGCCCGCGTGGTCAGCGCCGCGGCGTCGGAGCCGGCGTGCGGCTCGGACAGCGCGTACGCGCCGAGCAGCTCACCGCCGAGCAGGTCGCCGAGCCAGCGCTCGCGCTGCTCCTCGGTGCCGTGCTCGGCGAGCGCGAAGCAGGACATGGTGTGCACCGACACCCCGACGCCGATGGTCATCCACGCCGCCGCGAGCTCCTCGAGCACCTGCAGGTACACCTCGTAGGACACGGCGCCGCCGCCCCACCGCTCCGGGTAGGGCAGCCCGAGCAGCCCGCTGCGGCCGAGCAACCGGAACTGCTCCCTGGGAAAGCGGGCCTCCTCCTCGTACCGGGAGGCGATCGGCGCCAGCTCCTCCCTGGCGATCTCCCGCGTGAGCTTGAGCAGATCCTCGGCCTCGGTACTCGGCAACAGCCGCTCTGCCGGCATCGACGTCCTCCCCATTGAGTACTGGATGCAGTACTGACGGACATTCTAGAGTACTGCCAGGTATTCTCCCTCCTTGTGACCGCTGTCAGCCCACCGCAGCCGCCGTTCGACTCGGCGCGGACCCGCGTGCCGCCGACCCCGCGGCAGGCGGCGCTGCTGGACGGCCTTGTCGAGCTGGTCCTCGCCGAGGGCTTCGCGCGCTTCACGCTCGACGACCTGGCCGCGCGGATGCACTGCTCGAAGTCCACCCTGTACGCGCTCGCGCCGAGCAAGGCACAGCTCGCGGTCAAGGTGGTGGCGCAGTTCTTCCGCGGCGCGAGCGAGCGCATCGAGAAGCGCATCGCCGGCCGGCAGGACGCGCGCGAGCTGATCGCGTCCTACCTGGAGGGTGTGACCGAGGAGCTGAGCGGGGCGTCGCCGACGTTCATCGCGGACGTGGCCGCGTTCCCGCCGGCCAGGGCCATCTACCAGCGCAACTCGCGGGCCGCCGCCGAGCGGATCCGGTCGTTCATCCGGCAGGGCGTCGAGGACGGCACGTTCCGGGACGTGCACGCCAAGCTGATCGCCGAGATGGCCGCGCTGCTGATCGAGGGCATCCAGACCGGCGTGCTCGCCGAGCGCACCGGGGTGTCGGACGCCGAGGCGTTCACCGCGCTGTCCGAGCTGCTGCTCGGTGGGCTGGAGAAGACATGATCGTCGTCGGCGGCGAGGCGCTCATCGACCTGGTCCCGCTGTCGTCCTCTGTGGACGACAGCCTCGCGCCGCTGCGCCCGCTTCCCGGTGGCGGCCCGTACAACGTGGCGATAGCGGTCGGCCGGCTGGGCGCGCCGGTCAGGTTCGTGTCCCGCCTGTCGACGGATCCCTTCGGGGACGCGCTGATCCGCCGGCTCGAACTGTCCGGAGTGGACACTTCGATGGTGCAGCGCGGAACCGAGCCGACCACCCTGGCCGTCGCCGGGATCGGACCGGACGGCTCGGCCCGCTACTCGTTCCACGTCGAGGGCACGGCCGACCGCCTGGTCACCGACCCCGGCGAGCTGCCGGACGAGGTGACGCTGCTGTCGCTGGGCACGCTGTCCCTGCTGCTCGAGCCGGGCGCGACCACCTACGAGACGATGCTGCGCCGGCATGCGCGGCGCGGCGGGCTGACGGTCCTCGACCCGAACATCCGCCCCGTGCTGGTATCCGACCCGGACGCGCACCGGGAACGGTTCCTGTCCTGGCTGCCCGACATCGGCCTGCTCAAGCTGTCCGTTGAGGACGCTCGGTGGCTCGCCGGACGGGACGGCCGAGAGCCAGAACGGGCGATCCGGGACTGGCTGGCCAAGGGCCCGGCCGCCGCGGTGATCACCAGGGGCGCCGGCGGCCTGACCGCCCTCACCGGCGCCGGCGAGCGGGTGGACGTCCCCGCGGCGCCGGCCACCGTCGTGGACACCATCGGCGCCGGCGACACCGTGCACGGAGCGTTGCTGTACTGGCTGCACCGAAACGGCATCACCGATCCGGACCGGCTGCGGTCGGTCGGTCCTGCGGCCTGGCGCGAGGCGCTGCACCTCGCCGCGCGGGCCGCGGCGGTCACGGTGTCGCGCGCCGGGGCCGAACCGCCCTACGCTGGAGAGATAGACATCCTGTGAGCCAGGTCGCGCACGCCCAACTGTGCGTAGCGCGGGCGGCGCACCGAGGTAAGAATGGGAACCATGGCTGACCCGACCACTAATTCCGGCACCGTCGTGCTGCGCTATCCGGACGGCGAGCACGAGATGTCCGTGACGTCGGCGACCGAGGGCGCCTCCGGCATCAACCTGGGCAAGCTGCTGGCCAGCACCGGACTGGTCACGCTCGACCCCGGCTTCGTCAACACCGCCGCGTGCGCGTCGGAGATCACCTACATCGACGGTGACGCGGGAATCCTGCGCTACCGCGGCTATCCGATCGAGCAGCTCGCGGAGCGCTCGACGTTCATCGAGACCAGCTACCTGTTGATCTACGGCGAGCTGCCCAGCGCGAACCAGCTGGCCGACTTCACCGAGAAGATCAACCGGCACACGCTGCTGCACGAGGATCTCAAGCGGTTCTTCGACGGCTTCCCGCGCGACGCGCATCCCATGCCGGTGCTGTCGTCGGCCGTGTCCGCACTGTCTACTTTCTACCAGGACAGCCTGAAACCCTTTGACGAGCAGCATGTGGAGATCTCCACGATCCGGTTGCTCGCCAAGCTGCCGACCATCGCCGCGTACGCGTTCAAGAAGTCCGTCGGGCAGCCGTTCCTCTACCCGGACAACTCGCTCGGGCTGGTGGAGAACTTCCTGCGGATGACTTTCGGCCTGCCCGCCGAGCCGTACGAGGTGGACCCGGACACGGCGCGGGCGCTGGACCTGCTGTTCATCCTGCACGCCGACCACGAGCAGAACTGCTCGACGTCGACCGTGCGGCTGGTCGGCTCGTCCGAGGCCAACCTGTTCGCCAGCATCTCCGCCGGCATCAACGCGTTGTTCGGGCCGCTGCACGGCGGCGCCAACAGCGCGGTCCTCGACATGCTCGAGCGGATCCGGGACGACGAGAGCGACGTCGACACGTTCGTCAAGAAGGTGAAGAACCGCGAGGACGGCGTCAAGCTGATGGGCTTCGGCCACCGGGTGTACAAGAACTACGACCCGCGCGCCGCGATCATCAAGAAGACCGCCGACGAGATCCTCAGCCGCCTCGGCAGCAGCGACGAGCTGCTGGCGATCGCCAAAGACCTCGAGGAGCGGGCGCTGGCCGACGACTACTTCATCGAGCGCAAGCTGTACCCGAACGTCGACTTCTACACGGGCCTGATCTACCGAGCGATGGGCTTCCCGACGAAGTTCTTCACGGTGCTGTTCGCGCTCGGCCGGCTGCCCGGCTGGATCGCCCACTGGCGCGAGATGATGAACGACCCAGCCACCAAGATCGGCCGCCCCCGCCAGGTCTACACCGGCGCCACCGAACGAGACTACGTCTCGATCGACCGCCGCTAACGAGTGTTTCGAAACTGCGCTGAGGTCGCCAATCTTTGGCGAGGGCGGCCGCCCCACGACGACCAGGGCAGGGCGAGGAACGAGCCCTGCCCGCAGGCGCCGTCAGCCAACCACCCACGACACTCAACCACCCACCCCGGCCCGCAACCCACCAGCCAACCCAACCCCCGGCCGCTCGCCGAAGGCGACCGGCGGCCTTGCCCGAGCTAATAAACACCGAGGCGACAAGGCGGCCCTGCCCGAGCTAGAAAACACAGCCCGAGCTGGAAAACACCGCGTCGCGGAGGCGGACGCGGCTTCCCATGTGGAGCACGGCGTTGCGGTAGATCCGGGCGCCGAGCATGGTGAGCAGGGCGATGGCGGCCAGGGTGAAGGCGATCGCGAGCGCGATCTGCCACCCGGGGGCGGCGCCGAGGGCGATCTTGCCCGGCATCAGGATGGGGGAGAACGGCGGGAGCAGGGACAGCACGGTGGCCGCCGTGCCGGACGCGTCCTGGGCCAGCACGCTGAAGCCGAGCACGAAGGCGACCACGAGCACCAGGGTGATCGGCGTGAGCACCGCCTGGGCGTCCTCCTGCCGCGACACCAGGGAGCCGACCGCGGCGAACACCGTGGCGTAGAGGAAGTACCCGAGCAGGTACCAGACCAGGCCCCACAGCAGGGATCCGGCGGCCACGCCGGAGATCGCCAGCGCGCCGGTCGTGATGCCGAGCACAAGGCCGATCACGCCGATGATCGCCAGCTGGATCAGCCCGACCAGGCCGAGGCCGAGCACCTTGCCGGACAGCAGCTGCCACGGCCGCACGGTGGACAGCAGGATCTCCACCACCCGGCTGGACTTCTCCTCGATCACGCCCTGGGCGACCATCGTGCCGTACAGCACAAGGGAGAAGTACAGCAGCGCGATGATCAGCAGGGCGATGGCCAGCCGCTGACCGCGCTGCGGATCGGGCGCCTCCAGCGTCCGCACGCCGACGTGCGCGTTGGTGATCCGCCCGAGCACGGTCCCGGCGTCCAGATCCTCCACCGCGGCCAGCTCCGCCTCGAGCACCTGCTGGGCGACGATGCCGTCCAGCGCGACCCGCAGATCCTGGTCCAGCTCGTCCTTGACCAGCACCTGAAGCCCCGCGGGCGGCCCGCTGACCAGCGCGTCGAGCTCGCCGTCGGCCACCATGGCCGCGCCGGACGCCAGGTCGGTGATCTCCCTGGTCTCGATCTGACGCCCGAGCCGGCCGGCCGCCGCCGTGAGCGATCCACCGACCGAGATCGCCTGACCGTTGAGCCCGACGACGCTCTTGTTGGACGCATCGAACACGGCGCTCTGCGT
Organism: Actinophytocola sp.; assembly: GCF_035942955.1. Taxonomy (GTDB): domain Bacteria; phylum Actinomycetota; class Actinomycetes; order Mycobacteriales; family Pseudonocardiaceae; genus DASYTH01. The sequence goes on from NZ_DASZCQ010000204.1 coordinate 19,974, forward strand.
GAGCACGAACACGGCCAGCACCACAATGGACACCGCGGTGCTGATCACAAAACCCCGGGTGCGCAGCTTGGCGTTCAGCTCGCGCCGCGCGATCAGGAAGACGGTCCGACCTCTCACGAGCCCTCCCGCCGCACCACGGTACGGAACAACTCGGCCAGCGGCGCCGCGTGCCGGCTGAACTCCCGCACCGGCCCGGTGGCCAGCGCCGCCGCGAGCACGGCCTGATCGTCGGCGCCCTCGCGCAGCAGCAGCACGGTCCGTCCATTGTGGACTTGAAGGGTCTCCACGCCCGGCAGCCCTTCGGCCCATCCGGCCGGCGCGTTCGGCGCCTCCACGATGAGCCGGACCCCGGAGCCGGCGCGCAGCTCGGCCACCGTGCCGCAGGCGACCAGCCGTCCATCCTGGATGATCCCGACCCGGTCACAGAGCCGTTCCACCAGATCGAGCTGGTGGCTGGAGAAGATCACCGGCACGCCGGCCGAGGCCCGCTCGCGCAGCACCTGGCTGAGCATGTCCACGGCGACCGGATCGAGGCCGGAGAACGGCTCGTCGAGCACCAGCACGTCGGGCTCGTGCACGAGGGCCGCGGCGAGCTGGACCCGTTGCGCGTTGCCAAGGCTCAGCTTCTGCACCTCGTCGGTGCGGCGGTCGCGCAGGCCCAGCCGGGCGATCCAGTGCTCGGCCGAGCGGTGCGCCTGGTTGGTCGACATGCCGTGCAGCTCGGCCAGGTAGACGAGCTGGTCGAGCACCCGCATCCTCGGGTACAGGCCGCGTTCCTCCGGCAGGTAGCCGAACCGGCGCCGGGTGGCCAGCGTGACCGGCGCGCCGGCCCAGCGCACCTGGCCGGCATCCGGCGCGAGCACGCCGAGCGCGATCCGCATCGTGGTGGTCTTGCCGGCCCCGTTGCTGCCGACGAATCCGAACAGCTCGCCGGCCCGAACCTCGAAGCTCAGGTCCGACAGGGCGACGATCTCGCCGTAGCGCTTGGCGATGCCGTCGATCTCCAGTGCGGCTGCTGGCACCCAGGACCCCTTCCTCGCCCGCACTCCGCAGCAAGTATCCAGGCACGCCCAGCAGGGCCGACGTCAGGGCCGTACCAGAAGAAAATCTGCGAAAGTACTCTTCTTCGGGAACCGAATCGGGCATGCTCCATCAAAGATGCACGATGATCCGTCAAGGACCATTGGGAGGCGCGCATGGATCCGCAGCAGTGGCTCCTGCAGTACGACGAGAAGCTGAAGGCGGTCGCGGCGCGCGCCGAGCGGGCCGACAAGGCGCTGCGCGAGGTCGGTGGGTCCGCGACCTCTCCGGACGGGGACATCACGGTGCGGGTGAGCGCCAGCGGGGCCACCACCGGTCTGGTGCTGCGCCCCGGCGTGCGCGACGTGGAGCCCGAGCAGCTGGCCCGCATGATCCTGGAGACCACCCGGCAGGCGCAGCGCGACGCCGGCGCCCAGGTGGTCGAGGCGATGCGGGAGCTGGTCGGCGAATCGGAGGCGCTCGAGGTGGTCAAGAGCCACCTGCCGGAGGGGTACGCCGGCGACGGCGAGGACTTGGCGGTGGGTGGCCCGGACCTGGTGCCGGACACCCGGCCGGACGACGAGTACTTCGAGAACCCACCGGAAGTCATCAAGTAACCCAGCGGAACGGGCGGAACTCATGGGCGACGGCTTCGACGTCAACGTTGGTGAGGTGCGCGCGCACTGCCGCACCGTTTCGACGATCTCCAATCAGGTCAGCTCGGCCGTCGGCGCGGCCGGGGCCTCGGTGCACGGCGACGCGTACGGCACGATCGGGCAGTTTTTCGCGGCGGCGATGATGCTGGCCAGCGACCAGGCCAGGGAGGGAATCCTCAAGGCGGCCCAGTCGATCGCCGACATCCACACCGGCCTGACCGAGGTGGCCAACCTGTACCAGCAGGTCGACGAGACCCACGCGCAGCTGCTCAGCCTGACCGAGGGGGACGACCGGCGATGACGACGACCACGAGGCCCGCCACGCAGCAGACCCCCGAGCAGTCGGCCGCCAACCTGTTCAACGACGTCCGGAGCACCACGGACGCCATCGAGCGGGGCGACTGGCTGCAGGCCGGGATGGGCGCGACCAACGTCGCGATGGACATCATCAACCTTGGCGGGGATCCGCTCGGCGCCATCGGCAGCGCCGGGTTCGGCTTCCTCATCTCGCAGATCTCGTTCCTGCGCGAGCCGTTCGACGCGCTGCTCGGCGACGCGAACGCGATCATGAACAGCGCGCAGGGCTGGTCGAGGGCGAGCGAGCAGCTCACCTCGACGGCCAACCAGTACCGGGACGCGGCGCGGCGCGAGACGACCGGCTGGTGCGGCCGGGCGGCCGACGCCTACCGTAGGACCAGCGAGACCCAGGCGCGCAACCTGGAGAGCATGTCCAAGGTGTGCAAGGGAATCTCCGACGGGCTGGCCGGCGCCGGCAAGGCCCTCGCCGAGATTCGCAAGGCCGTGCTGGACATCATCAACCAGGCCTGTAAAAAGATCATCATGATCATGATCGAGGCGTTCGCCGCGGCCTGGGGATCGTTCGGGGCCAGCATCGCCAAGGGGATCGCGCACTCGGTGCAGACCGCGGTGTCCTCGGCGCAGAAGGCGTTGCAGAAGATCCAGAAGCTGGTCTCGACGCTGCAGAAGGTCATGCAGCTGATCCAGAAGATCATGCAGCTGGCCCAGGCGGTCAAGCAGCTGCTGGAGGCCATCGGCGCCAAGGCGGGCGGGCAGCAGCGGTATCAGCCGCAGCCGGTTGGCGACCCGGCGCCGCTCAACTACGGCGGCAACATCTCCGCCGGCACCGCCCCGAGCGGCTCGCCCGGCACAGTCACCCGCCAGCCCGTCGATCCCGGCGCCGCCTACACCTACGAGGGGTACACGCCGGGCTCGACTTCCCAGCTACCGCCCGGAGTTCCGTCCTGGGGCCCGAGCGGGCCGCCGCCCGGTCCGGGATACCAGGCGTCCAGAGTGGACCGGGCGCGGTGGATCGGGTCGGCCGTGCAGATCCTCATCGAGCACGGCGTCGACCCGTCGCGGATCGACGCCGAGCGCATCGCCCAGATCGTCGACCAGGGCTCCGGCGGCAACCCGCACGCGGTGAACCTGAACCACCCTGAGGCGCAGAACGGTTACCCGCCAAAGGGTCTGATGCAGCTCACCGACCCGGTGTTCCAGCGCCACCACCTGCCGGCCTACCCCAACATCTGGATGCCGGTGGACAACCTGGTCGCCGGCATCAGGTACCGGCTGGCCCAGATCAACCAAGACCTAGAAGGGATCTCCCGACAAGTCCGGTGACCGCGGCGCGGGCCGCCTCGAGCTCGGCCGGCACCAATCCGATCCGGCTGCGCCGGTGCAGCACGTCGTCGGCGTCCAGGGCGCCCTCGTGCCGGATCGCCCAGACGACCTCGGCGGCGGTCAGCTCCACCCCGGGCGCCACCGGTTCACCCAACGCGGGATCGACCTCGCCGAGAGCGCACACGCTCGGCGCCTCGGTCCCGTACTTCGCCACCAACCGCGCCGGTGCCTCCACTGTGGACAAACGGCTGCGCGGCGCCGCGCCGACGAGCGGGATCTCCTTGGTACGGCACGGCCCCGCGTGCAGGCCGGCCGCGGCGACCGCCGCGTCGACGGCATCCTGCGCCATCTTCCGGTACGTCGTCAGCTTGCCGCCCACCACGGTGATCACCCCGTCGGCCGCGGTGAGCACGGCGTGATGCCGGGACAGGTCGCCGCCGCGCGTGCCGAGACCAGGCAGCAGCGGCCGCAGCCCCGCGTAGCGGCCGAGCACGTCGGCCGGGCCCAACCTCCGCTGGAGCACCGAGGAGCCGATCTCCAGCAGGAAGTCCACATCGGACTGTGGAACCTCGGGCACGTCCGGGATCGGCCCGTCCACCGGCTCGTCGGTGAGCCCGAGATGCACCCGGCCGTCCCGTTGCGGCAGCAGCAGGGCGAACCGGCCGAACCGTCCCGGCACCGGGATGGTCAGCGCCACCGTGGTGACCCCGATCGAGGTGCCGTCCAGCACGAGGTGCGAGCCCCGGGATGGCCGCAGCCGCACCGAGTCCACCAGCTCGCCGGCCCACACGCCGGTCGCGTTGATGACGCCGCGGGCCCGCACCTGAAGGGTGCGCCCGGTCAACTCGTCCCGCACGTCCGCGCCGGTCCGGCGCACCGCGACCACCCTGGCCCGCGTGACGATCCGGGCGCCGAACCCGGCCGCGGTGCGGGCCAGCGCCACCACCAGCCGGGCGTCGTCGGTCAGCTGCCCGTCGAACGACAGCAGCCCACCGCGCAGCCCGGCGGCCCGCAGCCCCGGCGCGAGCGCGAGCGCCTCCGGCCCGGACACCCGCCGCGGCCGCGGCAGCAGGTTCGACGGCGTGCGGGCAAGCCGACGAAGCACATCCCCGGCGTACAGCCCGGCACGCCCGGCCGCCGCCACGGCCGGCGACACCTTCTCGTGCAGCGGCAACAACTGCGGCAGCGACCGGATCAGGTGCGGCGCCGTGGTGGTCATCAGCACCCCGCGCTCCACCGCGCTCTCGTGCGCCAGCCCGACGTCCCCCCTGGCCAGGTAGCGCAGTCCACCGTGGACCAACTTGCTCGACCACCGCGAGGTGCCGAACGCCAGGTCCCTGGCCTCCAGCAGCGCCACGCTCAACCCGCGCGACGCCGCGTCCAGCGCCACCCCGGCCCCGGTGACCCCACCGCCGATCACCAGCAGGTCCACCACCTCGCCCGCGGCAAGCGCGTCGAGATCGCGCGCCCGGCGCTCGGCATTCAGCGACGTCGGCTTCATGGTCGCAGCGCCCCCTCGACGAGACGGGTCAGCTCCCCGATGAGCGCGGCGCGGTCCACATCGGCCGTCGCCGGCCGCATGGAGAACACGAACGACTGCGCCACCAGGAAGATCGCCCTGGCCTGTGCGGCCGGGTCGGCGCGGCGCACCGAGCCGTCCTGGTGCCCGGCGATCAGCTGGGCCCGCAGGAACTCCTCGGCGATCCGCTGCACGCCGCCGATCCGCTCGACGAGGTAGGGCAGCATCAGCTCGGCGTCGCGATCCAGCACCGCCCGCAGCAGCGGGTCGACCACGAGCGCGCAGACGCTGTCCACCGTCGCCGCCACGACCCGCTGCCGCGCGCTGCCGCCCGAGGTGTCGTCGACCCTGGCGAGCAGCGCGCCGAACTCGCGGGTCATCAGCGCGGCGAGCAGGCTGCGGACGTCGGGGAAGTGCCGGTAGAGCGTCATCCGGCTGACCCCGGCGGCCCGCGCCACGCTGCTCAGCGTGGTCCGCCGGACGCCGGTGTCGAGCACGCAGGCCCGCGCGGCGTCGAGCAGCACGTCGTCGTCGACCCGGCTGGGTGACGCGACGGTGTGACGTTTGACCGCCATGTGTCACACTGTACAGGTGCATGAGCCCATCGACCCGCTCGACCATCTGGTCCGGTGCAGTTGGACACCGGCCGGGGCCGAGGACCCCCACCTGCCGGCGCACGCGATGCGGTGGCTGCGGGAAAGGACCGGCCTCGTGGAGCGGACCACGCCGGTCGCGCCCGACTCCGCGCTCACTGTCGCCGAGTCCGCCCTGCCGGCCGAGGCCCGCGCCGCACTGGAAGCCGGTGTGGGCAAGGAGAACGTGCTCATCGAGCGATCCGACCGGCTCGGCCGCGCCGGCGGAATGTCCTATCTGGACCTGATGCGCCACCGCGGCGCCGGCGAGCTGACCGTGCCGGACGCGGTGGTCGTGCCGGCCGATCCCGACGAGGTCCAACGCGTGGTGGAAACCTGTGCGGCGCACCGGATCGGCGTCGTCCCGTTCGGCGGTGGCACCTCCGTGGTCGGCGGCGTGCAGGCGCTGCGCGGCGCGACGGCCGCCGTCGTCGCCGTCGACCTGATGCGACTGGACAAGCTGGTCTCCGTCGATCCGGTGTCCCGCATCGCCGTGCTCCAGGCCGGCGTGGTCGGCCCCGACGCCGAGCGCCTGCTGCTCCCGCACGGCCTCACCCTCGGCCACGTGCCGCAGTCGTTCGAGCGCGCCACGATCGGCGGGTTCGCCGCCACCCGATCGTCCGGCCAGGCCTCGGCCGGCTACGGCCGGTTCGAGGACATGGTCGAGGGCGTCCGCCTCGCCACCCCGCGCGGCCACTGGCGCCTCGGCGTCGCCCCGGCCTCCGCCGCCGGCCCGGACCTGCGCCAGCTCGTCGTCGGCAGCGAGGGCGCCTTCGGCGTCATCACCGAGGTCGCCGTCCGCGTCCGCCCGATCCCCGCGGTGCACCGCTACGAAGGCTTCATCCTGGACGGCTGGGACCCCGCCACCACCGCCGTCCGTTCCCTTGCCCAGAGCCGAGTCCTGGCCGACATCACCCGCCTGTCCGACCCCACCGAGACCGACATGGCGCTCAACCTGACCGGCGGCTGGAAATCCGCCGCCCTGCGCCGCTACCTGAAGCTACGCGGCATATCCGAGCCCTGCCTGCTCGTCCTCGGCTGGGAAGCCGCCTCCCACTCCGACCTTTCGCTACGCCGCTCGGCAACCCTGCGCCCGCTCCGCGGCCTGCGCATGGTCCGCCTCGGCGCCGCCGCAGGCGAATCCTGGCGCCGTGGCCGCTTCGCCGGCCCCCGCCAGCGCGACGCCCTCCTCGACGCCGGCGTCTGCGTCGAAACCCTGGAAACCGCCACCTACTGGTCGAAGCTGCCCGCTCTGCGCACCGCCGTCCACACCGCGCTGTCCGACTCGCTCTCCTCCGCGATCATCGCGTGCCACGTCTCGCACGCCTACGAAACCGGTGCCTCCCTCTACTTCACCGTGATCGCTCCACGCTCCCCGGACGACCCCGTCGGCCAATGGCAACGCGCCAAGGCCGCCGCCTGCACCGCCATCTCCGGCGACCCCGCCGGTCCACTCGGGACGATCTCGCACCACCACGCCGTCGGGGTGGACCACGCCGCCTACCTCCCCGCCGAGATCGGCCAGGTGGGTCTGGAGGTGCTTGGCGCCGTCAAGGCGGCGCTCGACCCGGCCGGAATCATGAACCCGGGCAAGCTCCTGGGTTGACGTGGCCCGCCAGACCTGTCCGGACGGCTGTCCTTCCGTGCTGTCCCGGCGGCGCCACCCGAGCGGATGATCGGACAAGGGCACGAGGGTCGGGGGGCGGGATGCGGCACTTTGACGGTCGGAAGCCGGTTCGCGATGCCGGCGGCACGGCGCCGGTCCCCGGGCAGCCGGCGCGACCGAGGGAACGAAGGATGCTCGGCCTGCAGGCGACGGCGGGCAACCGCGCGACGGCCACCTTCATCCAGTGCGCACGGCCGGTCGTCGCTCGGGTGCCCGGTGCTACCGCCGTGCTGCACGAGCACCGGGGGCTGACCGCCGGTGCCGCCGAAACCACGGCGCTCGTGGAACGGCTCATCGGCGAGATGGGATGGCAGAAGACCAGCGCCTGGGCCTACCGGTTCATCAATGCCGACCCGGCAACGGACCTCAGGTACGGCGGGGACGCTGCCCTCGTCGCCCGGTGCCGCGACACCTTGCGGGCCGAGATCACCTCGCGGCAGCAGCGGGTGCAGTGGCTGACCGGTCACGTCACCGGCGACCTGAACATCGCCCCGGCCAGGGATGGAGCGTTCGATTCCGAGGCGGACAAGGAAACGCTGGATCTGCTCGACCAGAGCGAAGCGAAGCTCCGCGCGGAGCTGGCCCGGTACGGTCTCAAGGTCTCGGGCCGGGTGTTCAAGGACTACTCGATGACGGGTGGGCCGCTGCAACAGGGCATCCGCGACAACGCGCGCGACCTCGCGGCCAGGCGGGACACCGCCGACGGTCTCGGAAAGTCATTCACCGACGCGAAGCGGCAGTACGACCGGCTCCGGCAGCCCTCCGGCGAGACGCCCGACACGTCGGGAGTTCTGGCGCTGACCGAGGCCGCACGCCGGCCGTGGATGGATGCCGAGAAGGCCTATCGCGAGGCGTGCAACAAGGCGCAGGCCACGTATTCCGTGCTCGCCGCCTACACGTATGGGGACGACGCGGCGGACAAGCTGCGCGAGCTTGCCGCACGAAGCCCGTCGGACATGGCCGAGTCGCTGTACAAGACGATCGACGAGCGGCTGGAGAACATCAAGAAGGTACGCGCCGAGATCCGTGAGTCGGGTGGGCGGTACGACCCGTGGAAGCATCCCACTATCGTCAACCGCACCAAACCGAGGCTGGCGCTGGCGCCATGGGAGGCCCGAGTCGTCGACGAGCGGGCGATCGCGGCCCGCAAGGGGTCGGGCGACGACGACGCCATGATGTGGGCGGTCATCGCCATCGGGCTCGGGCTGCTCAGCGCGATCCCGACGGGCGGTTCCGGCCTGGTCGCCGGCGTCGCGGCCGGCGCCGCCGTGCTCAGCACGGCGTACAGCCTCACGACGCTGTACGAGCACTACAAGGACTACAGCCTGGCCAGCGCCGAGCATCTGTCCACCTTCGACCAGGCCGAGGCGATCTCGCAGGAGGCCCCGAGCCTGATGTGGCTGGCCTGGGATCTGCTCGACCTGGGAATGAACGTCTTCGGGGCGGCTAAGGCGTTCCAGGCGCTGCGCGGGGCGATGGCGGCCGCCGAGAAGGGCGGGCTCAAGGCGCTGCCGGAGCTCATCAAGGCCACCGATCAGGCCGGCCTCGGTGTCGCGGCGCGCAGCCGCGTGGTCGGCACCGTGCTCGCCAACTCCGGCCGGACGCTGCAAGAAATGCTGCAGGCCCTCCGCGACGGCCTGGCCGCGGCGAAGCCCGCTCCCGGTAAGGAGGCGCTGCTGGAGGCAATAAGGGTGGCCGCGGAAAAGCTGTCGAAGCGGCATATCGTCCGGATCGGCGGAAGCACCACGCGCGGTCCGGTCAATGGCATGGTGAAGGCGCTCGAGGAGAGCGGCAAGCTGCGCCCCGGCGATGATGCCCGCAACGTCGCGGTGCGACTGATCAAGGATTTCAACGCCGGCGGCCGGAAAACTGCCGGAATGTATGTGGAAGCCTACGATCTGATAATGCTACGCGACAATGAAAACTTGGTCGGCGCGCTGACCCATGAGATAGCGCATCGCGCGCAGGTCATCGAGAAGCGGTTCCAGGCACTGGGTACCCTGCGCACCGAGTTTCAGGCGCTTCACATGGAGCGAGAAATTCTGCAGATGCTGCCCGAGGATCTGGTGATCAGCGCCGATCAGAAATTGCTACGAATGTCGAGTGACGAGGCGATTGTCAACCGGATCATGGACGACTCGCACTACGCCGACCTCATCGCCAAGGAGAAGATCGCCAACCCCGGCATGGAGCTGCTGCCGGATTCGAAGCAGGACGCGGCTATGATCGAAAATTGGTTCCTCGCGGGTTCCGCGGCCAGGTAGCGGCGATCAGCGGACCCGACTCCGCACCACCCCCAGCCAGATGATCACCAGGCCGCCACCGAAGAACATCGGCCACGAGTAGAAGATCCGGTCGCCGATCGCCCGCTCACACATGTCCACGTAGGACACCATGGTCTCGCGGTCGGGCTGGTCGAGTCCCGCCGCGACCGATCCCGTCTCCACCCCACCGATGGTGTTGCCGCAACTCACACTGGCCGGCATGGCCGGGTCGGGACCCGCGACGTGCACCGGTATCAATGCCAGGATGAGCCCGACCAGCAGCGCGACCGTCGCCAGGACCACGATGAACCCACGCGGGGACAGCGTGATCTTGGCGAGCGGATCGGAGGCTTCCTCGATCATGCGCCAAGGGTGCCTCGCGGACCCCGGTCGTGACCAGCGCTCGGCCGAAGATGGGGCCACGGCTCGGTGAGCCGGCGCAGTCCGGCGAAACCCGCGATCCACACGTAGGTCCAGCAGTCGACGCCGTCGGAAAGGGTGACCCGGACCCGGCGGTACTCCACACCCTCGTATTCGTCCATCGCGGACAGCGCGGCATCGCTGGGCGCGCGCAGCTCCACGACCCAGCCGCGCACCACCGGGCCCGAGCCGGAGTCCAGCCGCAGCGCCGGGTAGCCGCGGCCGGTGTCGTAGAGGACACCGGGCAGTGACGCCGGCCGCGGGCTGCCCGACACGAACGGCTCGAGCAGCCGCCAGTGGGTGGCGCCGGGCTGGAGCGTGCCGTAGACGAACAGCCGGTCGCTCATCCCATCACCTCGCAAGCTCGGTGATGGCGACCCTGCCGCCTCGTTCCTCGGCGACAGGGCAGTGCCTATGGTTCGCTCCGCAAGCTCCGCTCACCCCATCACCTCGCAAGCTCGGTGATGGCGACCCTGCCGCCTCGTTCCTCGGCGACAGGACGGTGCCTATGGTTCGCTCCGCAAGCTCCGCTCACTCGATCCAGGTTACGGGCCGGGGTGGCCCACCGGCTTGATGATGTACGCGATGCCGCCCGAGCCGCTGGCGACCTTGCCGCTGGCCGTGTACCGCTTGGTGCGCAACCAGATCGTCTCGAACTGATCCCGGCGGTACACGTTGCGCACCTCCTCGTTGCTGCTCGACGCGGGGTCGTTGGCGATCACGTCACCGTTCTCGGTGAAGCCGACGATCACCATCAGGTGGCCCGCAGTGCCGTAACCGGCGCCGTCCAGCTCGTCCTCGCGGAACGACTGCGAGGTGATCACCGGGATGCCGGCCAGGATGTAGCGCTCGAGCTCGGCGAGCGAGTGCAGCCGGGTCACGTGGCCGGACAGGCCGAAGCTCGCCGCGTAGGCGGTGTTGAACGGCCAGTTGCCGGTGCCGTCGTAGTCGCGGTCGTAGGTGAACCGCGCGGCGTGGTCGACCGACGGGTCCGCAATGGACGGATCCACCCAGGACAGGTCCTCGGAGCTCGGCCGCCGGCCCCAGTACTCCACGACCATCTCGGTCGACGTCGGGCTGCACCACGCCTCGCCGCCCCCGCCGTACTGCGGGTACTCACCAATGTGGACGTTCTGCGAGTAGCGCGGCACCGGCAGCTCGCGGCCCCACGCGCCGGCCGGCGGTGAGATCGGCACCGTGAACCGGTCCGGGATCGCCGACGCCATGGCGCCGACCATGGTCAGCGTCGGGGTGACCCGGCTGCCCGCCTCCCGGTAGAGCGTGACGCGCAACCGGTAGGACCGCAGCGTCACGCCGCTGGCCGCCACGAACGTGTCGACGTCGACGAAGCCGGACGCGTCGGACTGGTCGGGCACGCTGGTGCGCAGGATGTCGGTGTCGCCGAACGCCCACCGGCCCATGACGTACCAGGACGTGGTGGCCCCGGCCGCGGTCCGGCCCTGCATCTCGACCTGCAGCCAGGTGCCGGCCGGCGTGCTGGCGTTCCAGGACGCGACGAGCTGGGTGGCGTCGAAGCCCTGCCGGTACATCGGCGAGGTCCACCGGGCGTAGTCGTACCGCCGGGTGGTGCCAAGACCCGGCTCGGTGTGCTCGATCGTGCCGACGGGCCAACCGATCCGCACCCCGCCGCGGGCGGCCGGGAGCAGGCCCTCGGACTGGCCGGTGAGGAAGTCGAGCCGGGACCGCCACTGGTGGAAGTCGACCGGCGCGCTGTCGGTGGCCGGGTCGGCCGCGGCCCCGGCCGGCAGCGACACGGCCATGGCGGCCCCGGCGAGTCCGGCGAGGAGCAGGTGGGCAAGGCGAGACCGGAACGGATGGGCGCTCATGGTGGTGATTTTCGCGCTCAACGAAGATCCTGTAAATAGTTCGCCTGACCTACTTCTCGTCCTGCTTGTCCGCCTCCAGCTCGGCCAGGAAGTCCGCCCAGAACTGCTCGACCGTGCGCTCGTAGCGCAGGCCCAGCTCCAGGGTCTTGACCTGCCACTCGTCGGCGACGTCGACGATGCGCTCGTGCTGCTTGAGGTAGCCGTCGGCCCTGGCGCGATGCGACTCGTACCGGTCGCGGGCCAGCTGGATCAGGTCCTCCCGCTCGCCGAAGGCCGCGAAGAACAGCTTCAGCAGGCCGAGATCGCGCACCTCGGTCTGCTCGCGCGTCGGGGTGGCCAGCCAGTCGCGCAGGGCCTTGCGGCCGGCCCGGGTGATCGAGTAGGTGCGCTTGCGCCGGCCGCCCTGCTCGACGCTCTCGGTCACCAGGCCGTCGGCCACCAGCCGCATCGGCTCGTCGTACAGCTGGGAGTGTGCGAACGCCCAGAAGTTGCCGATGGTGTAGGCGATCCGCTGCTTGAGGTCGTAGCTGGTGGCCGGGCCGTGGCACAGCATGCCCAGCACGACGTACGACGTCGCGTTGAGCTTGCGCGTGCGGTCGCCGGCGCGCGCGGGCACCGGGGCCACGGACTCGGCTGGCAGGCGGGTCACCTCCCTCGGGTGATCGGCCCGAAGATACATACCAACCGGGAGGTTAGCCGCGTGACGGCGGATCAACCCGGCCATTGGACGTCATCGGACGGCCCGGCCCACCGTGACCCCGCGACGAGCCGGCCGCCGTCGTCCGCAATGCCCACCATATCCGCCCCGCACACCACAATTCGGCGATCCGCGGGCAACGGGCGGGATTTCAGCTCAAGTGGTGAATGTCCAGCTTCCCCTCGGCATGGGCGGCGCGCAGGCGCTTCTTGTCGAACTTGCCGACGCTGGTCTTGGGGACCTCCTCGACGAACGCCCAGTGCTCCGGCAGCTGCCACTTGGCCACCTTGTCGGCCAGGAAGGCGCGCAGCTCCTCCGGATCGGCGGTGTGGCCCTCCCGCAGGACGACGGCCACCAGCGGGCGCTCGTCCCACTTCTCGTCCGGGACGCCGATCACCGCGGCCTCGGCCACGGCGGGGTGCGCCATCACGGCGTTCTCGAGGTCGACCGAGGAGATCCACTCACCGCCGGACTTGATGATGTCCTTGGCCCGGTCGGTCAGGCGCAGGAAGCCGTCCGGGGTGATGGTGCCGACGTCGCCGGTGCGCAGCCAGCCGGAGTCGAACTTCTCGGACCCCTCGTCACCCTCCGACATCCGGTAGTACGACTCGGTCACCCAGGGACCGGCCACCTCGAGCTCGCCGACGCTCTCGCCGTCCCACGGGACCTCCTTGCCGTCGTCGTCGACGAGGCGGGCGCGCACCGACGCCGGGAAGCGGCCCTGCAGGATGCGGTACTCCCAGGCCCGCTCCGGAGGCAGCCCGGCCGGCGGACGGGACACGCAGCCCAGCGGCGACGTCTCGGTCATCCCCCAGGCGTGCACGAGCGTCACGCCCAACTCGTCGAACGCCCGCATCAGCGCCGGCGGGCAGGCCGAGCCGCCGACGATCACCTCACGCAGCGGGGCCAGGTCCTGCGGGTGCTCCTTGAGGTGGGCGAGCAGGCCCTGCCAGATCGTCGGCACCGCCCCGCCCATCGTCGGCTTCTCCGCGGCGATCAGCCTGGCCAGCGGCTCGGGCTGGAGGAACCGGTCCGGCATGATCAGCGAGGCGCCGACCATCAGCGCCGCGTACGGCAGGCCCCAGGACATCGCGTGGAACTGCGGCACAATCACCAGCGCGCGGTCGGCCTGGGACAGCGCCTGCGAGTCGGTCATGCACACCTGCATGGAGTGCAGCCAGATCGAGCGGTGCGAGTAGACCACGCCCTTGGGGTTGCCGGTGGTGCCGGACGTGTAGCACATCGCCGCGGCCGAGCGCTCGTCCACGTCGGGCCACGGGAACTCCTCCGGCTGACCGGCCAGCAGGTCGGCATACGAGTGGACCTGGACGCCGTCCGGGGCCTGCAGCGCGCTGGTGTCACCGTTGACCACGATCACGTGCCGCACCGTCCGGAACGTCGGCAGCACCTTGGCCAGCAGCGGCACCACCGTGGCGTCGACCAGGATCACGTGGTCCTCGGCGTGGTTGGCGACGTAGGTCAGCTGATCGGGGAACAGGCGCAGGTTGAGCGTGTGCAGCACCGCGCCCATGGCGGGCACGGCGAGGTAGGCCACGAAGTGCTCGGTGTTGTTCCACATGAACGTGGCCACCCGCTGGTCGCCGGTGACCCCGAGACCGCGCAGGGCATGCGCAAGCCGAGCCGCCTCCCGACCCACCTCGGCATAGCTCGACCTGCGGGAACCTTCGCCGGTCCAGGTGACGATCTCGCTGCCGGCGTGCACCCGGCAGCCGTGTCGCACGAGGTTGGCAATGGACAGTTGACCGTCCTGCATCGTGCTGCGCATGGTCACCAACCCTATGCGGCACGCGGGCCCCGCGGCATGGTCGTCACGCACAGTTGTGCCTGGTCCCCGTTGGGTGGGAGCGCGGCGACGTTTGCGCGTGTCGCGCGGTGCATCCGCGCGGGTTGTCGTTTACTGGTCGGAGGCACTACCTCTGACTAGGAAGGATCATCAGGTGGCTCTGCCCACGTTGACTCCCGAGCAGCGCGCTGAGGCGTTGGCGAAGGCGGCCGAGGCGCGCAAGGCGCGGTCCGAGCTGCTGGCGTCGATCAAGTCCGGTAAGCAGTCCATCGCGTCGGTGCTGAAGCGGGCCAAGGATGACCAGACCGTCGGCAAGACCAAGGTGGCGGCTCTGCTCAAGGCGGTCCCGGGCATTGGCGCGGTGAAGGCGGCCGCCCTGCTCGAGCAGGCCGGCATCGACCCCAACAAGCGTGTCGCGGGTCTGGGGGAACGGCAGCGCGCGGCGCTGATCGACGCGTTGAACTGAAAGGTGGGTCCCCGGGGGGAGGGGGCGCAGCGCTTCGGGTTGGTGGTCGGGTTGGCGGCCGGCGGCTGGTGTCGCGGGGCTTGGTTTGGCGGTCGGGTTGGGTTGGTGGCCGCCGGTTGGTACCGCGGGGCGTGACGCGGTGGTCGGGTTGGCTTGGTGGCCGCCGGTGGTGTCGCGGGGTTTGACGTGGTGGTTGGGTGGCGTCGACGGCTGCCGGTTGGTGTCGCGGGGCTTGGCTTGGCGGTCGAGTTGGGTTCGTGCCGCCGGTTGGTGCCGCGGGGCGTGACTTGGCGGTCGGGTTGGATTGGCGGCTGCGGTTTCATGCGATGAAGGGGGCTTTCGGCACGCTCGGCGTGAGGGAGGCTCCCTTCATCGCATTTTGCTTCCAGTTGAACGTGTTCAATGACACACCGGGGGCGTCGGGCCATTGGGACGCTCGGTCGTCATGATGGGGTGGTGAGTCCCGCTTACGGTGGATTGGATGCTGACCCGATCGGGTTGGTGGAGGACTACCGGCCGGGCTCCTTCTTTCTGGCTACGCCGCAGCGGTCGTTGCTGGCCACCGGGGTGTTGGACACCGTCGACGAGCGGGATCCCGATGAGCTGTCGACGGTGGTGACCAAGCTGCTGGCCGACTCCGACGCGCCGCTGGCGGTCGGGGCGTTGCCGTTCGACTCGGCGGCTGCTCCGCATGTCGTGGTGCCCGAGGCGGTGGCGTGGGGTGGGCCGCCGCGGGCCGCTCGGGTGGGCGAGCGGGCCACGGTGGCGTCGGGTTGCCGCGTCGAGCCGGTGCCGGAGCCCGGGGAGTTCGAGCGGTGCGTCGGCCGGGCGGTGGCGGCGCTCGGCGGGGAGCTGCGCAAGGTGGTGCTGGCCAGGGCGTTGCGGTTGACGTTCGACGCGCCGGTGGAGATTCGGGGGTTGCTGGGGAACCTGGTTCGGGACAACGCGGCGGGCTACACGTACGCGGTGGATCTGCCGTCCAGCGGGGCGCGGCGGACGTTGGTGGGGGCCAGCCCGGAGCTGCTGGTGCGGCGGCGGGGGGTGCGGGTGGGAGCCAACCCGATCGCCGGGACGCTGCCGCGGTGTGCCGATCCGGCCGACGATCGGCGCAACGCGGAGGCGCTGCTGGCGTCGGCGAAGGATCAGGACGAGCACTCCGTCGTGGTGGAGGCGGTGGTGGAGGCGCTGCGGCCGTACTGCAGGCGGCTGAGCGTGGCGCCCGAGCCGTCGCTGGTCGCAACGCCGGCGGTGTGGCATCTGTCCACGCGGGTGACCGGGCAGCTGATCGACCCGGGGGTGTCGGCGCTGCGGTTGGCGTGCGCGCTGCACCCGACGCCTGCGGTGTGTGGCACGCCGTCCGACCTGGCGCGGCGCACGATCGCCGAGCTGGAGCCGTTCGATCGGGGGTTCTACGCCGGGGCGGTCGGCTGGTGCGACGCCAGCGGTGACGGGCAGTGGGCGGTCGCGATCCGGTGTGCGGAGGTGAGCGGCGCGTCGTTGCGGCTGTTCTCCGGGGCCGGGATCATGCCGGCCTCCCAACCCCACCTGGAGCTGGCCGAGACGTCCGCCAAGTTCCAGACGCTGCTCCGGGCGATGGGTCTCGACCTTCGCGTGTAAGTGAGCCGTTTGCCACACTGGGGGATGTTTGCCTCACATAAGGTGAGGGGTCATGGCGGGAGTTCGTCGGCGAACGGTGCTGCGGGCCGGCGGGCTGTCCGCGCTTGGGGCCGCCGCCGGATGCGCCGGCGTGGCGCGCACGGTGGGGCTGGTGAACCCGGTCCGGATCGCGGTGAGCTGGTCGGCGACCGAGCTCGCGGCGTTCCGCGCGGTGCTGCGCGGGCAGGGCATCGACAACTACGAGCTGATCCCGCTCGGCGACGACATCGACGCCGCGCTCGGCGCGCGGACCGCGGGGCGACCGGACGTGGTGGCGCTGCCCCGCGGCGGCCTGGTCCGGGACAACGTGAAACGCCTCGAGCCCGTGCTCGGGGTCGAGAACCACCCCGCCTACACCGAGATCTGGCGCCGGAGCCTGCCGGGGGGTGGCTACGCGCTGCCGTTCAAGCTCGCGCACAAGTCGGTGGTGTGGTACCGGAAAACGCTGTTCGCCGAGCACGGGCTGCGTCCCCCGGACACCTGGGAGGAGTGGCTCGCGCTCAATGAGTCGATCATCGCCAGCCCGGCGGCCGGCGCGCCGCTGGCGCTCGGCGGCGCGGACGGGTGGATGCTGTCCGGGATCTTCGAGAACGTGCTGCTGCGCAACTTCGCCGGCCTGTACGACGCGCTGACCCAGCGCGGGCACCGGCCGGGGCTGTGGGACAGTCCCGACATGCGGGCCGCGTTCGAGATGGTCGGCGAGCTGTGCGGCCGGCCGGGAGCGTTCGCCGGTGGGCTGCGCGGCGGGCTGGTGCAGCAGTTCCCCGAGGCCGTGCTCGAGGTTTTCGTCTACCACCGGGCGGCCATGGTGGTGGCGCCCGACTTCACCGAGTCGGTGATCCGGCACTTCGGGGTGCCGGACGGCGAGGTCGGCACGTTCACCTTCCCGTCGAAGTCGGGCACCGGCCCGCTGGTGTTCGGCGGCGACCTGCTCGTGCTCACCCACCCGGCCACCGAGGAGGCGCGCCGGCTGGTCGACCGGCTCGGCCGGCCGGAGGCGCCGGTGCCCTGGATCCGCGACACCGGCGGGTTCATCGCCGGCCACCCGGGCACCGGCGCGTACAGCCCGATCCTGGGCCGGCTGGCCGCCGAGCTGCGTGGCGGCGACGTCCGGTTCGACCTGACCGACGAGCTGGGTGTGGTCGGCGGCGGCCTGGACCGGGTGCTGGTGGACTTCCTGCGCGAGCTGGGCGACGGTGCCCCGCGCGCGGACGCGGCGCACGCGGCGTGCGCCGCCATGGTCAACGTCGACGAATCCGGGTGAGCTGAGCCATGTATGTCGAGACCCGGCCGGACCTGCGGTTGGAGGTCGCCGGCAGGGAGCTGTCGGCCGGCCGGGCCGGCGAGCCGGAGTCGGCCGGGTGGCACCGGGGGTACTACCTGCTCGGCGTGCTGGCCGCCGTCCTGCTGGTGTTCCTGATGGTTCCCATGGTCTGGACCGTGGTCCGGGCGTTCGGCGGGGACGGCGCGGTGCTCGGCAACTTCGGCGCCGTGCTCACCGATCCGGGCACCATGGCCGCGGGTCTGCGCAGCCTGGTGTGGGTGGTCATCGCGTTGCTGCTGGTCGCGCTGGGCTACGGCATCGCGCGGCTCAGCCGGCTGGTGCACGGCCTGTGGCGGGTGCTGCTGTACGTGCTGATCCTGCCGTTCGGGGTGTCCGCGCTGGCGTCCGGCGCGGTGTTTCGGATGATCTTCGACCCGGTGCCCGAGCGCGGCATGGCCAGCGCGCTGTTCGGCGGTGGGATCGTCTGGCTGGGGCCGGAGCTGATCTGGCTGGTGCTGGCGTCGGCGTTCGCCTGGACCTGGCTGGGGTTCATCGTGGTGCTGTTCCGCGCCGGCCTGGACGCCGACCCCGGGCACCGCCGGGCCGGGCCGGTCACCACGATCGTCGTGCTCACCGTGCTGGTGGCCGCGATCCGGGTGTTCGACCTGGTGCTCATCGCCGCGCCGGCGTCGGTGCGCGACGACGTGGACGTGGTCGGGCTGCGCTGGTGGCGGATGGTCTCCGAGTCCACACGGGACGGTGAGCCGGCGGCGCTGGCCGTGGTGCTGTTCCTGGCCGTGGCGGCGATCGCGCTGTTCGGTGTGCGGGCGGGACCGAGCCGGCCCGAACGGTCCACTTCGGATCGGGAGCCGGCACAGGACCCGCATCGCGGGTGGAGCTGGGTGATCGGAATCGGGGTCGGGGTGCTGTGGTTGCTGCCGGCCGTGATCCTGGTGGCGACGGCGCTGCACGAGCCGGCGGCCGCGGGCTCGGCCGGCTGGTGGCGGCCGGCCGGGCTGGGCCTCGGGTCGTTCGCGGCGGTCGCCGACGCCGGGTTGGGCTCGGCGCTGATCGGCAACGTGCTGCTGGTGGCGCTGACCATCGCGCTGGTGGTGGCGGCCGCCGTGCCCGCGGCGTACCTGCTGGTCTGGGGTCGCCTGCCGGCCTGGCTGTCCCGCGGCCTGACCATGCTGCTGGTCGTGCTCGCCGTGGCGCCGGTGCAGATGTACGCCGGGCCGCTCGGCGAGGCGTTCACCTCGCTGGGGTTGACCGGAAGCCGGACCCCGCTGGTGCTGGTGCACGCCGCCGCCGGGCTGCCGTTCGCGATCCTGGTCCTGCGCACCGCTTTCGACGCCGCGCCGGTGGCCAACGTGCGCGACGGGCGGCCCCTGCTGGACACGGTGTGGCGGCGGGGCAGGTACCGGCCGGCGCTGATCGCCGTGGTCGTGCTCGAGCTCATCCTGGTGTGGAACGACTTCATCGTCGGGTTCCTGATCGGCGGGCCGGGGCAGACGCCGTTCACGTTGCTGCTGTGGGGCGAGGCGCGCCAGTTCGGCACCTCGGCCGGCACCGTGGCCGCGCTGTCGGTCGTGTCGGCGGTGGTTCCGGTCGCGGTGCTGCTGGCCACCTGGCCCCGCGTGGTCGCCGGGCTGACCGGAGGCGTCCTGCGGTGAGTTCCGACAAGAGCTTCCTCAACCGGATAGCGGGCTGGCTCATCGCGGCGCTCGGTGTCATCCTGCTGAACCTCAGCTTCGAGTTGCTCGGCGACCGGGTCAACGACACGGCGATCGGCCGGCTGGTGGGCTACATCCTGTTCGTCGCCGTGGTCGCCGGCCTGCCGCTTGGCCTGGTTGCTCTGGCCGTGCACTACCTCTGGGGCCGCAAGCTGTTGGGCCGCAAGGCAAAGCCGCCCGAGCGGGAACCCGTCAAGCGGCGCGAGCCGCCGGCCTGGCAGCGGCCGAAGCCGCTCCAGCACCGGAAGTCCGAAGTAGACAATGCGGTGCGGTTGCTGCTCGACAACGGGTTCGTCGCGGTCATCGGAGCGCGCGACGTCGGAACCTCGGCCGTGGCGGCGAGCGTGGTGCAGCGGCTGCTCGACGAGCGCCGGGCCGGCCGGGCCACCCGGATCGACATGCGCAGCCGGTCCAGCCGGCGGCCCGACACCGCTCGGGACGCCGCCGGTCGCGTGCTGTCCACGTTCGGGCTCGACGAGCCGGCGGACGGCTCGCCGGAGCGGCTGGCCGACGCCAGCGAGCGCCTCGAGCGGGCGTTGCGGTCGTCCCACGACGTCCTGCTGCTCGACAACGTCTCCGCACCGGAGGAGGTCGAGTGGCTGACCGACCGGTGGCCGGTGGCCGGGCGGCCGTGGCTGGTGATCGCGGGTGAGTCGGCGGTGCGGCCGGCCGTGCACCGCAGCGTGGAGGTCCTCGGCGAGCTGAGCCGGCACGGGCTCAGGGCCATCTGGGAGGCGGAGGTCGGGCCGGCCGGCACGCCGTGGTGGCGGCGCCTGCGGGAGCTGCTTGCCGGCCGCGGCCGGGCCGGCCGGCTGGACCCGCTGCTCGACGTCTGCGGCGGGCTGCCCGGAGTGCTCATGGCATTCGTCCGGGAGATGATGCGCCCGGGCAGCACGCTCACCGTCGAGGCCCTGCGCAGCGGCGGGGTGTGGACGGTCTACCTCAACCACGTCCGGGCCGGCCTGTCGGCGGATGCGGTGTGGCTGCTGCACGCGCTCGCCGAGCTGCCGGTCACCGCGCTGTCCGCAGGCGAGATCGCGGCACTGCTGGAGACCACCGGTGATCCGCTCGAGGAGCTGCGGATCCGCAACCTGGTGCGGGAGACCGACGACGGCCGGTACCGGCTGCCCATCGAGCTGCGTGAGGTGCTCACCACCCCGAGGTCCGACCGCCGCAGGTACGCCCACGAGGCCGTGCCCGCGCTGGTCCGCCACCATGCCCGGGAGACCGCGCTCTGGTTGCCCCGGCTCGGCACCACGCCCGTCGCGGTCGAGTGGTTCCACGACGCCGAGCTGTCGCTGCGGCCCCTGTTCACCACGGACGGCTATCCGGACGACGATCTGGTCAAGCAGGTGATCGACGACCTGGCCGCAATCGCGGACGCCCTCGAGGCGTGGTACGTGCGCGAGCAGCAGTCCGGCGGGCTGTTCACGGTCAGCCAGGCGCTGCGCGACCTTGCCGAGCGGGCCGGCCGCACGGATCTGGCCGGGCTGGCGGCCGTGCGGATGGCGGCCGCGAGCCGCATCGCCGCGGCACTGGACGAGGCCGGCCAGCGGCTCGACGCGGCCGCCCGGTACGTCGACCGGTTGCCTGCGGAGGCGGCCGCCGGGCTGCGCGTCCGGATCCGGATCGAGCGGGCACTGCTGGCCCTCGCCGGACCGGGCCGGGCGGACCCGGACCGGCTCGCGGCGGCCGAACGGGAGCTGGATCGGGTCGCCGACGCGCAGAGCGGCCACCCTGAGCTGACCATCGTACGGCTCAACCTGGGTGCGCTGTGCCTCGGCCGGCAACGGTGGCGGGAGGCGCTCGAGCACCTCGACCGGGCCAGGGGGCTGGCCGCCGAGCAACGCGACACCGGATGCGAGGCGCATGCCGTGGAACTGCAGGGCGTGGCACTGGCCGCCGGTGACCTGCCGGAAGCGGTGCACCGGTGGCTGCGTGCCAAGGAGTGGTACGAGCGCACCGGCGACGAGCAGGGAGAGGCGCGCTGCCTGCAGCACCTCGGATCGGCGGCGCTGACCGACGCCACCGCCGCCGGGCAGATCCGCGACGGCCGGCCGGCCGCACTCACCCCGCCCGAGGCCGCGCGTGTCGCGCTATCCTTGCTGGAGAAGGCAAAGTCCCTGCGCGCCGGTCAACCCGACACCAGCCTGGTCGACCACTACCTGAGCGTCGCCCGCCAGCGGCTGGGGAAGTCCTAGCGCGAGCTTCGAAGGTGCGCCGAGGTCAAATCCGCTGAGGTCAAACCGCGCTGAGATCAACTGCGCTGGGGTCAAACCGCGCAGGCCAAACTGCGCTGAGGTCAAACTGCGCCGGGGTCGGCAAATCTTTGGCGAGGGCGGCCGCCACACGACGACCAGGGCAGGGCGAGGAACGAGCCCTGCCCGCAGGCGCCGTCAGCCAACCACCCACGACACCCAACCACCCACCCCGGCCCGCAACCACCCAAGCAACCCAACCCCAGGCCGGCGCCGAAGGCGCCCGGCGGCCTTGCCCGAGCTAACAAGCACAGCCCGAGCTAACAAGCACTACTAGGCGAGCTTGGCGACCAGAGGGTCGGCGTCGTGCTCGGAAACCCAGCCGGTTGCCGGGAAATCGGGGCCGGCGATCACGGCGACGCAGGCGCGGTAGCCGGAACCGGCGTCCAGCTGGGCCATCCGCATCCGGTTGGCGTCCACTTCGGACGCTTGGGAGTCGACGACCCGAGGCTCGGTGTCCCATGGCGTGACGGTGATCCTGGTCATCGGGATGGCCAGGCCCCGGCCGGTGGCCTTGAGGATGGCCTCCTTGCGGGCCCAGTAGGTGAAGAACGCGGCGTCCTTGTCGGGCGGCGCCACCGCGGCGAAGCTGTCCAGCTCGCCCGCCGACAGCGTCAGCCGGACCAGGTCGTCCACCGACACGTCGCGCTCCTGCTCGACGTCAACGCCGACCGGCAGCCCGTCGGTGATGGCCACCGCGACCAGGTCGCCGGAGTGCGAGATCGACAGCTCGGGCAGCGCCCGGCCGGGCGGGTGGCCCTGCGGGGCGACGACCCGCGGCTTGCCGTGCGTGCGGCCGCAGTCCGGGCAGGTGCTGTCCAGGTTCACCCGCCCCGGCTCGATGCCGAGCGCGTCGGCGGCCAGCGCCTTGGCGACCACCCGCGCGGTGAGGAACCGGACCTGGTCGACCGCAAGCCGGTAGGCCGCGTGCCGCTCCCGTTCCACGGTGTCCAGCAGGCCGAGCAGTCGGGGCGTCTCGATCGACGGCCGGGCCCACCAGACCCGGCACCGGATGCTCGACGTGGTCACTCTGCTAGTCCTACCTCATACTGGCTGCCACCGATCAAGGAGGGGACGTGGCCAGGTTCGACGGCGGGCGGGTGGCGCCGCTGGAATGGGTCGGCGTGGCGGCCGGCGCGCTGGCGCTTGTGGACGGATTCCTGTCCTGGCGGCACGTGAAGGGCAGCCCGGAGGTGGTCGACCTGCTCCGCACGCTTGGCGTGAAGACCTGGTACACGGCGTGGGGCAGCGGGGTCACCGGCTGGCTTCCGGTGCTGCTGCTCGCCGGGGCGGGCGCGCTGATCCTGGCGCCCGGGTTCGGGTTGCGGGTGCGCGGTGTCCCGGTCCTGTGGCTGGCCATGGCGGCCGCGGCGCTGGTGCTCATCCTGATCCGCTGGGCGACGCTGCCCACCCCGGACGCGGCCCTGCTGCGGGCGCGCAACCACTGGATCGTCGACCGCGGCGACGGGCGGCCGTCGGTGAACCTGGTGGTGCTCAGCTTCGTGCATCCGGTGAAGCTGCTGAACCTGACCACGGACTCGACCACGCTCAACGGGATCCCGCGCGGGTTCACGCCGGAGCTGGTCGGCTACTTCACCGCCCGCGGGATCAGAGTGCAGCTGTCGATCGGCGGGATCACCTACGTGGACCCGTGGAACCAGGCGCTGGCGGCGAACGCGGCGCAGCTCGGCCGCAACGCCGCCGACGTGGCGCGCCGGCTCGGGGTGGGGATCGAGATCGACTACGAGGAGAACTCCGGGCCGAACCTGGCCGGGCTGCAGGCGTTCATCGACGCCTACCGGGCGGTGCTGCCGTACGACGCGTCCGGCGCGAACCCGGCGGCGCGGCTGACGATCGACGTGGCGGCCGGCGACCGGTGGCTCATCGACCTCAACCGCAAGGCCACCGCGGACTGGTTGCGGCCCGACGCGCCGGTGCTGGACTACGCCAACGCGATGGTGCCGGCGCGGCAGCCGTCGACGTCCGGCGCGATCGCCAACTGGCAGGAGCACATCGACGGCAAGCCGCAGTACTCGCCGCCGGTTCCGCCGCTGGCGCCGGCGAAGTTCACCGGCGGCCTGTACATCGCCGAGGGCGGCAAGGTTCGGCCGGAGTGCAACGACTTCGCCGCCTCGCTGCAGAACAGCACCGGGAGCTGGCTGCAGAACGCGGCGCCCAACGGCGCGGGCAGCACGGCCGGCCTGCTCGGTTACATGTTCTGGGCGGCCGAGCGGCCGTCGACCCGAGGCGTGACCACCACCCCGCCGAACACCTGCGAGGGCGGCGTCGGCGCGGGCGCGACGGCGTACGCGATCCCGGTCCCGATGCCCGCGTTGCGACAGAGCTGAGCCCGGCAAATGCCCGAAGATCGGACCTGACGTCCGGGCCCGGTCCGGCCGTACGATGAGCCGCCCTTGTCGTTCGCCGACATGGAGGTTCGCATGCGCCGCCTGCTCGCGCTCCTGTCCGCTTCCGTGATCGCACTGTCGGTCACCGTGCCCGTCGCGGCCGCGGCCGGCCCGGTGGATGACCGGCCGACGCCGCCGCCGTGGCTGGTGATCCAGGACGGGGTGAGCCAGCCCCAGTTCTCGCTGGCCGACGCGATCGAGGAGACCGTGTTCGTCGAGACGGTGGTCGACTCGGACCTCGACGGCAAGCGCGACCGGGTGCGGCTGCGGCTGTCCCGGCCGGGCGAGACCAGGACCCAGGGCATCAAGGTGCCGGTGATCTTCGAGCACAGCCCGTACCGGTTCGGCACCGACGGCGCGCCCAACCACAACGTGGACTTCGACGTGCTGCCGCAGGAGTTCATCCAGCCGCAAGCACAGCCGGAGTTGAGCATCCAGGCCGCGCAGCCTCGGCCGCTGCCCGACCTACCGGGAGGGCTGGACAACTTCTGGGTGCCGCGCGGCTACGCGGTGGTGCTCGGCGAGAGCATCGGCACGGCGTTCTCCGACGGCTGCCCGACCATCGGCGACATGAAGGAGACGCTGGGCACCAAGGCGATCATCGACTGGCTCAACGGCCGCGCCAAGGGATGGAACGAGCAGGGGCAGCCGGTCGCCGCGGACTGGACCACCGGCGACGTCGGCATGATCGGCACGTCGTACAACGGGACCCTGCCGAACATGGTGGCCACCACCGGGGTCGAGGGCCTGCGCACGATCGTTCCGGTGTCGGCGATCGCCAGCTGGTACGACTACTACCGGGCCAACGGCCTGGTCCGCGCGCCGCACTCGGCCCAGTCGGGCGTGGGCCTCAACGAGTTCCAGGGTGAGGACCTCGACGTGCTGGCGATCTTCACCCAGGGCGAGTCGCGGTTCGCCAAGTGCGCGCACATCACCGAGCAGCTGCTGCAGTTCCAGGACCGGATCACCGGCGACTACAGCCCGTACTGGCACGAGCGGGACTACCTGCACCGCGCCGGCGGCGTCGAGGCCAGCGTGTTCGTGGTGCACGGGCTCGAGGACTACAACGTCATGACCAAGGCGTTCGCGTCCTGGTGGGACCGGCTGACCCGGCTCAACGTGCCGCGCAAGATCTGGCTGCACAAGGACGGGCACGGCGGCCCGCGCGCGCCCAGTGACTACCAGCGCACGCTCAACCGCTGGTTCGACCACTGGCTGTTCGGGGTGGACAACGGGATCATGAACGATCCCCGGGCCGACGTGCAGCGGCCGGACGGCACCTACCAGAAGTTCGCCGACTGGCCGGTCCCCGGCACCCGCGACGCCACCCTGTTCCTGTCGGCCACCAACGCCACCGAGCCGGGCGGGCTCGGCACCGAGCCGCAGCTCACCGGACCAAGGCCGCGGCAGAGCTTCGTCGACCGCGGGCGCGAGCTCGACACCGACGTCGACCTGCTGCCCAACCCGGACACGGCCAACCCGAACCGGCTGGTCTACGTGTCCCCGCCGCTGGCAAGGACCGCGCAGCTGAGCGGCACGCCGACCGTGTCGCTGCGCGCGTCGGTGGACAACCGGTACGCGGCGAACCTGACCGCCGTGCTGGTCGACTACGGACCCGTCGGCAGCGCCGACCCGCCGGTCATGGTGACCCGCGGCTGGATGGACGTGCAGAACCGCCGGGAGCTGGACCGCAGCCGGCCGATCCAGCAGGGTCAGGAGTACACCTTCGACTTCGACCTGCAGGCCGACGACTACGTCTTCCCGGCCGGGCACCGGATCGGTCTCGTGGTCGTGTCCACCGACATGCACTACACGCTGCGCCCGCTGCCCGGCACCGAGCTGACCGTCTTCCCGGCCCGCAGCGAGGTCACGCTGCCGATCGTGGGAGGTACGACGGGCCTGTTCTGACCGGAGGGCCGCGCCGGTTGGTGTATTGGCGCCGTGCCAGTAGGCTGCGGGCCCATGCTGGTTCGGCGCCGCACCACCGCGTTGTTGTCCGCCTTGGCCGTGCTGCTGGCGGGGCTGGCGGTCCCGGCCGCGGCGGACGTCCGGCGCACCCCGGCGGACTGTGCCGCCGCGCTGGACTGCACCGCGGCCGACATCGATCTGATGACGATGGCCGAGCGGCTGGAGCTCGTGCGCGGCATGCAGGCCGGGCCGGCGGCGGCGCTCGGCGCGACCGACCGGTGGCGCAACATCGAGGGCGTGATCACGTTCTTCCGTGATCATTCGCTCGGGCCGTCCGGCAGCTGGGTGTCCTATGTGGACGCCGGGATCGTCGAGGGGATCGAGCGTGGGATCGCGATCGCGTTGGGATGGTCGTCCGACACGTTCGGCAATCCGGGATCGGCGCTCTGGGCCAGCTACCTGACCAGGCTCAGCACCGGGGCGCTTGGCACCCGGTCGGCGCACGACCGGGCGTGGAGCGAGGCCGAGCAGGCCTCCACCGAGCACGGCGACGCGCTGGCCGCCGCGCACGGTCAGCACGCCACGCCAGTGGAGTGGCGCTTCTACCAGTTCTCCGAGGTGTACCGGTGGGCGCTGCGCAACCGGCCGGTGGTGCTCGACCTGCTCGCGGTGTACGGCCCGCTGATCCACCCGGCGCTTGCCCGGCTGCGGGTGCCGTTCTACGACTGGTTCACCGACGTGAGCCGGTCGGCGCCG
This sequence comes from Actinophytocola sp., assembly GCF_035942955.1. GTDB lineage: Bacteria > Actinomycetota > Actinomycetes > Mycobacteriales > Pseudonocardiaceae > DASYTH01. The sequence goes on from NZ_DASZCQ010000204.1 coordinate 46,589, forward strand.
TCCTACAAGGGCTGCGAGATGGCCTACGGGTTCGCCCAGCTGCACCCGATCGCCGGCGTCGTCGGCGTGGCCGGGCTGTTCCTGGCGTACGTCGCCGAGCTGTTCGACGAGTACCTGGTGGACACCTCCGATTAGCATCGGAGGAATGAGCACCCAGGTGTGGCACGACCGGGCGGTGGACCGGTTGCGGGAACAGCTGGCCGCGCTGCCGGAGGGCGCGCCGATCCGGCTGGCCAAGCCCACCTCGAACCTGTTCCGGTTCCGCGAGCCGCCGACGGGTCAGGCGCTGGACGTCTCGGCGTTCGGCGACGTGCTGTACGTCGACCCGCTGACCCGCACCGCCGACGTCGGCGGGATGACCACCTACGAGCGGCTGGTCGACGCCACGCTGCCGTACGGGCTGATGCCGCTGGTCGTGCCGCAGCTCAAGACGATCACGCTGGGTGGCGCGGTGGCCGGGCTGGGCATCGAGTCGTCCTCGTTCCGCAACGGCATGCCGCACGAGTCCGTGCAGGAGATGGAGATCCTCACCGGCGCCGGCGACGTGGTGCTGGCCCGGCCGGACAACGAGCACCGCGACCTGTTCCACGGCTTCCCCAACTCCTACGGCACGCTCGGCTACACCCTGCGACTGCGCATCGAGCTCGAGCCGGTGCAACCGACCGTGGCGCTGCGGCACGTCCGCTTCGCCGACACCGCCGCGTGCGCCGTCGCGATCGAACGGATCTGCGCGGAGCGCTCCTACGAGGGCCGGACCGTCGACTTCATCGACGGCACGGTGTTCTCCGGCGACGAGTTGTACCTCACGCTCGGCGCGTTCGCCGGCGGGGCGTCCGGCCTTTCCGACTACACCGGACGCGACATCTACTACAAGTCCATCCGCGAGCGCGCCACCGACCGTCTGTCCACACGCGACTACCTGTGGCGGTGGGACACCGACTGGTTCTGGTGCTCCAAGGCGCTCGGGGCGCAGCACCCGGTGATCCGCCGGCTGTGGCCCAAGCGGTACCTGCGGTCCGACGTGTACCGCAAGCTGGTCGCGCTGGACCGCCGGCACCGGCTGTCCGACCGGATCGGGCGGCTGCGCAACGACCCGGCCCGCGAGGCGGTCATCCAGGACGTGGAGATCCCGGTGGACCGGCTCGCCGAGTTCATGGACTTCTTCCACGCCGACATCGGGATCAGCCCGGTGTGGCTGTGCCCGGTGCGGCTGCGGACCGACACGACCTGGCCGCTGTACCCGATGGACCCGGCGACGCTGTACGTCAACGTCGGCTTCTGGGCCACGGTGGCGCTCGATCCCGACGAGCCGGACGGCACGCACAACCGGCTGATCGAGCGCAAGGTCGCCGAGCTCGGCGGGCACAAGTCGCTGTATTCCACCTCATACTTCGGCGAGGACGAGTTCTGGGCGCTGTACAACGGAACGCGGTACCGGACGCTGAAGGACGCCTACGACCCGCGCGGTCGGCTGCCCGACCTGTACGACAAGTGCGTGCGAAACCGGTGACGGAGAGGAGCGAGCATGCGGCTGGCCGAGATCTTCGAGCGTGTGATGGGGCACGAGGCCCCGGTCGAGTTCCAGGCCTACGACGGTTCCCGGGCCGGAGATCGGGACGCGCCGGTCCGGGTCGAGGTGCGCTCGCCGCTCGCGCTGTCCTACCTCGCCTCGGCGCCCGGTGAGCTCGGGCTGGCCAGGGCGTACGTCAGCGGCCACCTGGACATCGTCGGGGACATGTACACCGCGCTGGCGAGCATGGCCACCTCCACCCTGGAGGGCATCCCCGCCAAGGTGAAGGCGGAGCTGGCGTTGCGGCTGAGCTGGTCGCGGCTGTGGTGGCCGGTGCGCCGGCCGCCGGTGGAGTCGCGGCTGCGCGGCCGGCGGCACTCCAAGGCGCGCGACCAGAAGGCGATCGCCCACCACTACGACGTGTCCAACCGGTTCTACGAATGGATCCTCGGCCCGTCGATGGCCTACACCTGCGCGGTGTACCCCACCGAGGACACCACGCTCGAGCAGGCCCAGTGGACCAAGCACGACCTGGTCGCCCGCAAGCTCGGGCTGACCGAGGGGATGCGGCTGCTCGACGTCGGCTGCGGCTGGGGCGGCATGGTCATGCACGCCGCGCGGCACTACCGGGTGCGCGCGCTGGGCGTCACGCTGTCCCGCAAGCAGGCCGAGTGGGCGCAGAAGGCCATCGCCGAGGCGGGCCTTTCCGAGCTGGCCGAGGTGCGCCACCTCGACTACCGGGACGTCCCCGAGTCCGGCTTCGACGCGGTGAGCTCCATCGGGCTCACCGAGCACATCGGCAAGGCCAACCTGGCGTCCTACGTCCGGTTCCTGCACAGCCGGCTGCGGCCCGGCGGGCGGCTGCTCAACCACTGCATCACCCGGCCGGACAACCACGCCCCGGCGCGCACCGGCGGCTTCATCAACCGCTACGTTTTCCCCGACGGCGAGCTGGAGGGGCCGGGCACCATCGTGTCGGCGATCCACGACAACGGCTTCGAGGTGCGCCACGAGGAGAACCTGCGCGAGCACTACGCGCTCACCCTGGCCGCATGGTGCGCCAACCTCGACGCCCACTGGGACGAAGCGGTACGCGAGGTCGGCGAGGGCCGGGCCCGAGTGTGGCGGCTGTACATGGCAGCGTCGCGGCTGGGCTTCGAGCGCAACACCGTGCAGCTGCACCAGGTGCTCGCGGTCAAGCTGGACGGCACCCGCTCGGGAATGCCGCTGCGCCCGGACTGGTAGGAGCGGCAGCCCGCGACGCGGCCCAACCCCAACGAAACCGCCCGGCCCACCCTCCCGGCGGGGCGCACCCCGGCCCCCGGAGCTAGGGTTTGCGGCCGACTCCGGCCAGGACCAGCGAGCGCTCCGGGTGGTCGTGGGCGTCCTCGGGGTTGTCGGGTCGCCACTGCGGGGTCCAGACCAGGCCGGGCTCGACCAGCTCGGTGCCGGCCATCAGGCTGAGGATCTCCTGCCGGCCGCGGTCCACCCCGGGGGTCGTGGTGCGCTCGTATCCCGCCGCGGCCTCCCGCGGCGGGCGGTCGCGCCCGTGGCTGGTGCCGTGGGAGAGCACCAGGTAGCTGCCCGACGCCATGGCGTCCAGGTAGCGGGCGATCGCCGCGCGGGGGCCGGCGCTGTCCGGGACGAAGTGCAGCACCGACACGATCAACAGTGCCATCGGCTCGTCGAAGTTCAGCAGCCGGCGCGTCGACTCGGAGTTGAGGATCGTGTCCGGGTCGCACAGGTCGGCCTGGACGATCGCGGCGTTCTCGTTGCCCTCCAGGATCAGCTCGCTGTGCGCGACCGCGACCGGCTCGTTGTCGACGTAGACGATCCGGGACTCCGGCGCCATCTCCTGGGCGATCTCGTGCACGTTGCCGACCGTCGGGATGCCCGATCCGAGGTCGAGGAACTGCCGGATGCCGGCGTTGACGCAGAACCGGACGGCCCTGCGCAGGAACGCCCGGTTGCGCCGGGCGGCCAGCTCGGCGTCCGGCATCAGCGCCAGGAACTTCTGGGCGAAGTCCCGGTCGTGCTCGAAGTTGCACGCACCACCGAGGTAGTAGTCGTAGATCCGGGCGGCGTTCGGCCGCTCCAGGTCGATGTTCTGGGGTGCCCAGGAGGGTCGCTCGGCCGGCATAGCCCCCATCGTATGAGGCCTGGGAAGTCAGCCGTGCGGATGATCAGCTATCGCCCTTGGAGCGGTTGCGGCTGGCCCATCCGGTCCAACCGCGGCCCCGCGCACCGGGCGGACGCCGTTGTACCGTTGGCTGGCCCGACCCGCCGATCTTCAGTGAGGACGGCCCATGACCTCGGCTCCCGAGTGGGTGTCCGCAGCCACGTCCAACGTGCTCGCCAAGGCGCTGCGCGGCGGAGTCGCCGACCTGCGACCCGTCCCGCGCACGCTGATCGACAAGGGCCCGACCCGCTCGGTCTACCGCTTCCTCGCTCCCGGCCGCACGCTGGCCGGCGAGCCCGTCCTCCTGGTCCCGCCGCTCGCCGCGCCGGTGCTCTGCTTCGACCTGCGCCGCGGCTGCAGCCTCGCCGAGCACCTGATCGACGGCGGCCGCCTGCTGTACCTCGTCGACTACGGCACGGTCAGCTTCGCCAACCGGCGCCTCGGCCTCGAGCACTGGATCGACGAGGTCCTGCCGCGCACGGTCCGGGCGGTCAGCCGCGACGCAGGCGGGGCGCCGGTGCACATCGTGGCGTGGTGCCTGGGCGGCATCATGTCCCTGCTGACCCACGCCGACCAGCCGCGCCTGCCGATCGCGTCGATCGTGTCGGTCGCCGCGCCGATCGACATGACCGCCATCCCGCTCGTCGCCCCGATCAAGCCGCTGGTCGACGTCACCAAGGGCTGGATCCTCACGCCCGCCTACCGGCTGCTCGGCGGCGCTCCCCGCGCCCTGGTCAAGCGCGCCTTCCAGCTCTCGGCCATCGACAAGCTCGTCACAAGGCCCGCCGCCATACTGTCGCATTTGGACGATCGCGATTTCCTCGCCCAGCTCGAGGCCGTGGACCGCTTCACCGACAACATGGTCGCCTACCCCGGCCGCACGTTCGGCCAGCTCTATCACCGTCTCTTCCGCGCCAACGACCTGGTCGAAGGCGAGGTCGACCTCGGCGGCCGCCGCATCTGTCTGGCCAACGTCAAGGCCCCGGTGCTCGTGATCGCCGGCGCGACCGACGCCATCGCCCCCGAACCGGCCGTGCGCAAGCTCGCCGACGTCCTCACCAACGCCGCGTCCGTCCACTTCGACGTCTGCCCCGGCGGCCACCTCGGTGTGCTCACCGGCCGCCGCGCCCGGCACACCACGTGGCCGCGCATCGACGCCTTCCTGGCCACCCACAACCCCCTCCCCGGCTGATGGCGTACTCCGCGCTCGACCTGCTCCGGTGCCCGGCCTGCGGGGCGGAGCACGACGCCGATCGGGTCACCAACCTGTGCGGCTGCGGATCTCCGCTGCTGGCGGCGTACCGGCTCGACCGGATCACCGTCGCCCGCGAGGAGATCGCCGGGCGGCCGCCGACGCTGTGGCGCTATCACGAGCTGCTGCCGGTGCGCGCGCCCGAGAACGTGCTGAGCCTGGGGGAGGGCATGACCCCGCTGGTGGCGCTGCCCCGGCTCGGCGCGGAGTACGGGGTGCCCCGGCTGCTGATGAAGGACGAGGGCCTGATCCCGACCGGCACGTTCAAGGCCCGCGGCGCGGCGGTGGGCGCCTCGCGGGCGCGGGAGCTGGGAGTGACCGGGATCGCCATGCCGACCAACGGCAACGCCGGCGCGGCGTGGGCGACCTACGCGGCCCGCGGCGGAATGCGCAGCCTGATCGCGATGCCAACCGGCGCGCCGCTGATCACCAGGCGGGAGTGCGCCATCGCCGGCGCTGAGCTGCACATTGTGGACGGACACATCGGACAGTGCGGCCAATTGATCGCGCGGGAGCTCGAGCGGCGCCCGGGATTCCAGGACGTGTCCACGCTCAAGGAGCCGTACCGCCTTGAGGGCAAGAAAACCATGGGCCTCGAGCTGGCCGAGCAGCTCGGCTGGCGGGCGCCGGACGTCATCCTGTACCCCACCGGAGGTGGCGTCGGCCTGATCGGCATCCACAAAGCCATGCTCGAGTTGCGCGACCTCGGCTGGCTCAACGGCACCCCACCCCGGCTGGTCGCGGTGCAGTCCACCGGTTGCGCCCCAGTCGTCCGCGCCTTCGAGCAGCGCGCCACCCACGCCGAGCCCTGGCCCGACCCCCACACCGTCGCTTTCGGACTGACCGTCCCCAAACCCCTCGGCGACAGGCTGATCCTCGATGCGCTCTACGCCACCAACGGGACGGCCATCGCCGTCCCCGACGAGGAGATCCTGGCCGAGCAGTCCCGCTGCGCCCGCCTCGAGGGCGCCTTCCTCTGCCCCGAGGGCGCCGCCACCCTCGCCGCCGTCCGCCACCTGCGCACCACCGGCTGGCTCAGCGAAGACGACGAAGTCGTCGTGCTCAACACCGGCGCCGGGATCAAGTACCCCGAGGTCGGCGACGCGACCTGATGCTGTCGTCGAAGCCTGGCAACGGCAGATCCTGCGGTCCGGCGCGGTCGAGCGCTGGCAGGTGTTCGATGCCGACGCTGTCTCGGGACACCTGGCGTCGAATGTCGGCCCACATCTCGTCGTCCGGTGCCGGCGAATCGTCGAACGGATCCGACATCGGCTGAGCGCGGAGCGGCCCGAAGTCGGAGTCATCGGGCCAGTAGGTGTCGGCGAGGTCGCGCAGCACCTTCCACCACCATCTGTCGGCTGTGGTCTTGGCCTTGTCGAGGAGGGTTTGGCGGACTTCGGGGTCGCGGGGGTGGCGGCGCAGCAGGGCCTGGGCGGCGGCTCGGAAGACGTCGTCGTCATCGTCGTTGTGCAGGCGGTCGCGTAGGGTGTCGGTGGTGCGGGGGTCGTCGGGGGCCAGGTGGTCGAGCAGCGCGAGGGCGTTGTGTCTGAGCCGATAGGTGCCCTGGGTGGTCATCGTGAGCAGTGTGTTGACGATCGATTCGGTTGGGATGTCGGTGGGCGGGTGGGCGGCCAAGTCGGTGGCGCGTGCGTTGTCGAGTAGCTCAGGCGCGGGTATGGCGCGGAGCGGCCAGAAGTCGGGGTCGTCGGGCCAGTGGGTGGTGGCGAGGTCGCGCAGCACCTTCCACCACCGTTCGTCGGCTGTGGTCTTGGCCTTGTCGAGGAGGGTTTGGCGGACTTCGGGGTCGTGTGGGTGGCGGCGCAGCAGGGCCTGGGCGGCGGCTCGGAAGACGTCGGCGTCAGGGTCGTTGCGCAGGCGTTCGCGTAGGGTGTCGGCGGTGCGGGGGTCGTCGGGGGCCAGGCGGTCGAGCAGCGCGAGGGCGTTGTGTTTGCGCTGGTAGCTGTCGTCGTGGGTGGTCATCGCGAGCAGGGTGTTCACGATCGTTTCGATCGGTATACCGGTGGGAAGCTGGGCGACCAGATTGGCGGCGCGTGCATCGTCGAGCAAATCGGAGGAGGGCGCGGCGCGGAAGGGCCAGAAGTCGGGATCGTCGGGCCATTGGGCGTTGACGAGGTCGCGCACCAACTCCCACCCATATGCGTCCACTTCGGTCCGGGTTTTGTCGAGGATGATCTGGCGGACTTCGGGGTCGCGGGGGTGGCGGCGCAGCAGGGCCTGGGCGGCGGCTCGGAAGACGTCGGCGTCAGGGTCGTTGCGCAGGCGTTCGCGCAGGGTGTCGGTGATGCGGGGATCGTCCGGTGCCAGCCGGTCGTGTAACGCCGTCCCGAGAGCGCGCAGCAGTCTACGCTCGGCGTTTGCGAGCTCTTCGAGCCGCCGGACGAGCCGGCTCGGTGGATCGCTTGGTGTGCATGGCGGATCGACACGCACGGTACCGGTCGCAGCGACTCGTGGTGAGCGTCTGACGAGTTCCTCGATCCCGGCCCGCACGGCAGTCCATGCGCGTCCATCCGTGATCTCGGCGGTGATTACCATGGGGAGGAGCGCCGCGGGGCGGTCGGCGAGGACCGCCGCCGCGAGCCGGGCGATGTGCGTCGAGATCGGGGTCCAGACGATGCGGCAGCCCCGATGCTCATACCAGGCGGCGAACGCGTCCCGGTCGGGCCACGCCTCGCCGATGGCTCGGGCGGCGGGAATGATGCGGGAGCCGAGAACGTCGTTGGCGCGAGCGTCCGCTATGCCGACGCCATGTTCCAGCAGCAGCACGATCTCGTTGAGCACAGCCGATGCCGATTCCACGGCGCGTGGGTTCGCGACGTCGGCCAGGCACTCCACCGCGAGGGCGAGCCCGAGTGGGGGTCGCTGACCGAATACTCCAAGCGGCCACGGCCGGTCGAGCTGTAGCAGCCGCTCGATGATGGCGGCCGTGTGGTGCTCGGCCAGCACGGAGGCGAGCAGCCGCAGGATCTCCCGCCACTCGGAATCATGAGCGTGCTCGGTGAACAGCGTGGTCAGGTCGTCGAGAGACATGACCTGGTGGCGTTGGAACTTCTGGACGATGGAATCCGCGCAGAAGAACTCCATGAAGGCCCGGTGCACGAAGCCGTAGAGGTCCGGCCCGTATCGGCTCAGGATGAAGTTCCGCTCCCGGAACTGGTCGATCATCAGCGAAGCCAGACGCTTTGCGGTCGCCGGGTCGCTGGCATACCTCTCGGTGAGGTAGGCCTCGAACGTCCGCTGCAGCTCCTCGCGGTGGACGAAGTTCCCGGCCATTCCCGCCTCGGCCGTCTGCATGGACCAGGCAAGCCTGCGCAGCATCTCGCGCTTGTCGTCCTCGCCGAGGTACTCGGCGACCGGGCTTCCCGCCTGCAGTTGCCGGTTGATGTCCCAGTGCTGGACAAGGACGCGGGCGGCGTGGTCGTAAACCTTCCAGCGCTCGCGGGGCAGCGCCTGATGCTTGCCGATGATCGCGAGGATGGTGAGGAGCAGGGGATTTCCGGCGAGCTCGCCGATCGGTCGGGACTCGCGCACGGCCAGGAGCAGCCTTGCCTGGCGGTTGCCGGCCTGATCCGGACGGTCGCTCAGGGCCAGGGCGTACCAGCTGCGGAGGAACTCGGCGATCTGGTCCTCATCGAGATCCTGCAGCGTGTAGTGCGCGAACCCGGCATTGGTCAGCAGTGATCTGCGGTAACCCGCGATGCGGGACGTCACCACGATCCGCACCGACGGGAACCGAACCGCGAACGCCGCGATCTCGCCGGCGATCTCCTCGCGCTGCCGTGGCTCGAACACCTCGTCGAGACCGTCGAACACGGCGACCGCCGGACCGCCGCCGGCCAGGTACGGACCGAGCTCTCCCTGGGCGATGCCGAGCCCCTGCGTGTCCCAGAGGTGATCGAGAAGGTCGAGAATCGAGCGGCACGACCCCTCCGCGCGCAGTGCCACGTAACGCTTCAACTCGATCAGCAGCGGCAGATGCCCGGTCAGTGGGCCGAGGTCTTCACCAAGCCCGGCCAGGCTGAGCATCAGGAACCGGGCGAGTGTCGACTTTCCGGAGCCGGGGTCGCCGAGGATCACCACACATCGCGCGGGGCCCTGGATGACGCCGATGGCCTTGACCCGGGGCTTCGCGCGGTATGCCGCCCGGGCCTCGCGGAGGCGCTCCACGTCGAAACCGTCCGGCAGCTCGTCCTCGTCGATCTCGCCCTGCGCGAGCAGCCGCTGGAGCAGCTCGCGCGGAACCTCGATCGGTGGTGGATCCTCCCGCACGTACTGCTCGACGAACACCGACTCGAGCCTGATCTGCAGGTATTCCTCCCGCTCCGGCGGAGTGAGCGCATCGAGATCGAGGCGGCCGTATTGCTGGCGCAGCCGCTGAAAATACTGGCGGAGCATCTCCGGATCGAGCTGGTGAATCTTCTCCGGGATGTCGGACTGCTGTACCAGCTGCCGGGACATGGCGGTGGCCACCGCCGTACCCAGTTCCTGCGCATTGGCAAAGAACGTCACCGTGTGCTTTTCGGCGAGCTCGGCGCGGAGCGCCTCGATCTGGTCGGCCGCATCGCCGCGATCGACCATGTTCCGCGGCCACATGGCGTCCTCGCCGAGCAGGAAGATGAGGCACGGGATGCCGGCCTCGACTGCCGTTCGGTACTCCAACTCGGTGATCGATTGGGTGTACCCGTCCGGAACGTGCCCGTACCGCCACGCGAACAGTCCGATGTACAGTTCCGCGTCCCGGACGTCCCGCAGGCAAACGTCGACGGGGCGATCGGGTTCGGCGACGTAATACTCCATGGCGACGTCGTCCTGACGCAGCTTCCGCAGCGTCGTGTGCACGACCTGGCGGCACTCGACGAGATCCTTATAGGTCGAGGAAACGTAGACGCGCACGTGCCGGTGATCGGGTCCGGACGGCGGTGTGTTACTTCAGTTCCGCCGAGGTCTTGCCGAGCAGGCGGCGGGCGATGATCAGTTGCTGGATTTGTTGGGTGCCCTCGAAGATGTCGAGGATCTTGGCGTCTCGGGCCCATTTTTCCAGCAGGCTGTTCTCCGAGTAGGCCAGGCTGCCGCACAGTTCGACGCAGCGGAGGGTGATCTCGGTGGCGCAGCGGCCGGCCTTGGCCTTGGCGTAGGAGGCGTGCAGCGAGTTGGGCTTGCCGTTGTCGGCCATCCACGCGGCCTCGAGGGTGAGCAGGTACATCGCCTCGAAGTCGGCCTCCATGGCCAGGAACGCGGCCGCGGCGGCGGGCTGGGAGTCGGCCGGGCGGTCGTAGTCGATCTCGATGCCGGCCTCCTCGAGCACGCGCCGGGTCTCCTCGAGAGCGGCGCGGGCCACGCCGACGGCCATGGCGGCGACCAGCGGGCGGGTGTTGTCGAAGGTCTGCATGACCCCGGCGAACCCCTGCTCGGTGTTGATCTCGGGGCTGCCCAGCAGGTTCTCCTTGGGCACGCGCACGTTGTCCAGCCGCAGGTGCGCGGTGTCCGAGGCGCGGATGCCGAGCTTGTGCTCCAGCCGCACCAGCTCGAACCCGGGGGTTCCGCGTTCGACCACAAAGGACTTGATCGCGGCCCGGCCCTTCGACTTGTCCACGGTGGCCCAGACGACGACCGCGTCCGCCCGCTCGCCGGAGGTGACGAAGATCTTCTCACCGTTGAGCACGTAGTGGTCGCCGTCCAGCGTCGCCGTGGTCCGGATCGCGGCCGAGTCGGAACCGCAGTCGGGCTCGGTGATGGCCATCGCGGCCCACTTTCCGCCGAACCGTTCGAGCTGCTCCTCGTTGGCCACCGAGGCGATCGCCGCGTTGCCGAGGCCCTGGCGCGGCATGGACAGCAGCAGCGCGACGTCACCCCAGCACATCTCGATCGTGCCGAGCGCCAGCGCGAGGTTCGAGCCGTTGACGACCTGCCCGTTGCCGCCCTTGGTGCTGCGCCGGACCCCGCCCGCGCCTGCGCCGCTGCCCGAGGCGTTCAATCCGTCCAGCAGGGCGGCCAGCGTGTCCAGCTCCTTGGGATAGGTGTGCTCGGCCCGGTCGTACTTGCGTGAGTTCGGCCGGAAGAACGCGGCCGCGGCCTGGTGCGCCCGGTCGACCAGCTGCTCGAACTTCCTGGGGATCTCGAGGTTGATCATACGAGCACCGCGCCTTCCATCAGACCGATCGCCCGCAGGTCGCGGTACCACCGCTCGACCGGGTGCTCCTTGACGTACCCGTGCCCGCCGAGCAGCTGCACGCCGTCGCTGCCGATGGCCATTCCCTTGTCCGCACACAGTTTCCGGGCCAGCGCGACCTCCCTGGCGAACGGCCTGCCCTGCTCGGCCCGGCTCGCCGCGCGCAGCGTCACCAGCCGCATGCCCTCCAGCTCGGTGCCGATGTCGGCGACCTTGAACGCCACCCCCTGCCGGTGGCTGACCGGCTCGCCGAAGGCCACCCGCTCGTTGACGTACGGCACCACGTAGTCCAGCACGGCCTGGGCGGTTCCGACGGCGAGCGCGCACCAGCCCAGCCGGGCCAGCCGGACGCACTCGGCGTACACAGTGGACGAAGCGTCACCGAGCAACGCCGTCGCCGGCACGGCCACCCGGTCCAACGTCAGCCGGCCGGTGCCGGCCGCGCGCAGTCCCATGCCGGGCTCCGCCTCGACGGTCACGCCGGAGCCGCCGGACTCCACGAGGAACAGTGCGGGGCCGCGGCCGTCCAGCTCGGCGGCGATCACGAACAGCTCGGCCGCGGCCGCCCGCGGCACGAGCGACTTCACGCCACTGAGGACGAACCCGCCGGAGCTGCGGTATGCCTTGGTACGCAAGGAGAACGGGTCGAACAGCGGGTGCGGCTCCTGGATCGCCAGCGCCGCGGCCGGCGCGTTGTCCGCCACGAACGGCGGCAGGTAGGTGGCCTGCTGGTGCTCGTCACCCCACAGCACGAGCGCGGTGCTCACCGCCGCCGGCGCCAGGCAGGCCACGGCCAGCCCGAGATCGCCGTGCGCCAGCGCCTCGGCCACCAGCGCGTTGGTGACCGTGGAGCGCTCGGCGCCCAGCCCGCCCAGCTCCTCCGGCACGCCGATCGCGGTGATCCCGAGCTCGGTGGCGGTGGCGAGGATCCCTTGCGGCGCCTCACACTTCGCGTCGGCGTCCGCGGCGATCGGGCGGAGCTGCTCGGCGGCGAACTCCACCACCGTGCCGCGGATCAGCTCCTGCTCGTCGGTCAGCGTGAGGTCGAACAGGTCCCGGCGGTCGGCGGTCGGCAGGCGTTTCGGCGCGGTCAGCGTCCGCGTCGCGGCCCAGGTCCGGCCGGCCACCCCGATCGTCTGGAAGCCGGCCCTCGTCATCCCCGAGACGGCCCGCTCGAATGGACCCTTGAGCCCCAGCCGCTCGACGACCCGCGCCCCGGCCACCCGGTTGAGTGCGGACATGGCCACGCCGATGGCACTGCGCCGGGGCGGCGACGTCCCCGGCTCATGCTTGCTCGCCACTGCGAACCTCTCCCCGTGCTCCGGCACTACTCGCGAGTATCTACTCTAGAGTAGGGTAAACCTCAGTGGCTCTTGTGCACCACGTTGCGCAGCTCACGGCCCTCGACGTACCGGATGAGGTTGTCCACGAACAACGCGACGAGCTCGTCGCGCCAGCCGACCACCTGACCCGACATGTGCGGCGAGATCAGCACGTTCTGCATTGTCCACAGTGGCGACGACTCGTCCGGACGCTCCTCGGCGAAGACGTCGAGGGCGGCGCCCGCGATCCGGCCCCGCTGCAGCGCGGCCACCAGATCGTCGTGCACCACCAGGGCGCCGCGGCTGACGTTGATCACCCGGGCCGCCGGCTTCATGACGGCGAGCGTGGACGCGTTCACCATGCCCCGGGTGTCCTCGGTCAGCGGCGCCGCCAACACCAGGTAGTCGGTCCGGCGCAGCGCGTCGGTCAACCGATCCATCGGCAGCACCTCGCCGAGGTCGGGATCGCTGGGCCGGCCGAGCCGGCCGATCCCCGACACCCGCATGCCCACCGCGGCCAGCTTGCGCCCGATCGCCCGGCCGATCGTCCCGGTGCCGGCGATCAGCGCGGTCTTCCCGGCCACGCGCTCGGTCTCGCGGGCGTGCCACGTCCCGTCGTCCTGCCGGCGAACCCGTCCCGGCAGGTCCTTGGCGAAGGCCAGCACCAGCCCGAGCACGTACTCGGCGATCGGCTCGTCGAACAGTCCACGCGAGGTGGTCACCAGCACGTCGCTGGCGATCAGCTCACCGGGCAGCACCTGGCCGGTCCCCGCGCTGGCCGAGTGCACCCAGCGCAGCCCGTCGGCCTTGGCCCAGGCCCTGGTCAGGGCGTTGGACTGGGTGCGCCAGATGAACAGCACGTCCGCGCCGGGCAGCTCGTCGGCCAGCCGCTCGCCCGTCGCGTAGCGCACCGCGGCGCGCTGCTCGACGGCCGCCATGCCGGGTGGCCGGTCGGCGCCGCAGAGCACCACCACGGTCGGGCGGGACGGCTGCTGCATACCCCGATGGTGCCCCGCGCCGCCGCCGAAAGCATCTGCGTAACTAATCGAGTGCGATCGGTGACGTTTTGGAATGCCGACCGCTCGCACGTGCGATTCGTTTTCCTTGCCCTGACATAAATCTGACCACAAAGATTTTCCGATGGCGCCACCCGGGCTCACCGGATCGCCCGAAAGGGTCTGATTGCCGCCACGACCGGGCGGACTCCCCGCGTTCGGGACCTTGGACCCTGTCGGCCCCTCCGTTGAATCAGCAATTATCCCCGTGTGCAACCGAAGGATCCCGGGCCAGGGCCTTCCCCACCCGGCAGCGAGGCGCCGTCGTAGGGCCGTATCCCCGCCGGCGGCGGGTCGTTGTCGTGGTGGTGTTTGTCGACTTGAGGGGTTCGCGTGAGCTCGTCCGTGACATCAGATGAATCGCCGGCAGCCGGACTGCCCGAGTCGACGCCCGCGCCGGACCCCGGCGCCAGCTCCGACGCGATCTTCACCAGGCTGAAGAGCGCCGCCTTCCACGAGCTCGTCGCGGCCGCGCTGGCCGGCGACCCGGAGGCGACCGGCACCCTGTTCGTGTGGATCCACCCGGCGATCGTGCGCTACTGCCGGGCCCGGATCGGCCGCACCGGCGCCGCGTACTCGTCGGCCGACGACGTGGCCCAGGAGGTGTGCCTGGCGGTGCTCGGCGCGCTGCCGCGCTACGACGACGAGCCGGCGTCGTTCCTGCCGTTCGTCTACGGCATCGCCGCGCACAAGGTCGCCGACCACTACCGGCGGGCCGGGCGGGACAAGTCCGAGCCCGCGGCCGACGTGCCCGACGGGATCGACCTGGAGGGCACCCCCGAGCAGCAGACCCTGCGGGCCGACATGCGGGCCCGGCTGGTCAGGCTGCTCGACACCCTCGCCCCGCGGCAGCGCGACATCCTGGTCCTTCGGCTGGTCGTCGGCCTGTCGGCGCAGGAGACCGCGGTGGCCATCGGTCTCACCGCGACGGCCGTCCGGGTGGCCCAGCACCGGGCGCTGGCCAAGCTGCGGGCCAGCCTGGCCGCCACCGAGTGGTTGTAGCCGGTCCCTAGTCCAGGGCCCTTGCGCGCAGGTAGATCTGGACCTCGATGCGGCCCGGCTCCGCCTCGGCCTCGATCTCCTGCAGGTCGAGCACCTCGTACCCGGCGTCGGTGACCACCTGGCGGAGCGTGGCGGGCGGGTAGGCCGATACACCCGTTGGGGCGCCGAGAAAGACGATGGGGAACAGGTCGAAGTCCCCATGCACCATGGAGATCAGCAACAGCTTCGGCCCGCGCAGCCGGGCGCGGATCCGCTCGAGCAGCGGCGGGATGTCCGCCCGCGGCAGCATGAGCAGCGCGAAGAACGCGACCACCGCGTCGAACTCGCCGAGCTCGTCGACGTCCCGCAGATCCTGATGCAGGTACCGCCCGCCGGGCGCCTGCTGCTCGGCGAGCTGGAGCATGACCTGCGACTCGTCGACGCCGACCACCTCGACGCCGGCGTCGAGCAGCTGCTTGGCGGTGGGCAGCCCGCTGCCGCACCCCAGATCCAGCACCCTGGCCCCGGGGGGGAGCTGCCGGATCAGCCACGCCCCCTCGGCGAGCTGCACGTCACGCTCGACAAAGGACTCGTCGTACCGCTTCCCGATCAGATCGAAGGCCGGCACGTTCTGTTGTTCCGTAGACACGCGCACAGCATGCCTCCCGGCCGGCCACCGGTCCAGCGGCCCCGGCCGCTTCCGGCGGGGAGGCCGGCCCGGTGTAGTCCGCTCGGCTGACCGCCGATACCCCGAACGCGGAATGACCGGATTCGAGCGCCGGATTTCGGAGCGGATATATTCGGCCGCGGCAGACGGGAGTCCCAGGTGATGCTTCGCTCGCGGCTTCGGCGGTTCTTCGTCCGGGGCGCCGACGGGGCGGTCGAGGCGCCGTCGATCCTCGATGAGTACGTCACGTCGGCCCCGTCGCCGCAGAATGCGGTGGACGTGTTCGCCGGCGAGTGGTCGTCCCGGCTGCCGGCGCCGCTGGACGGCGTGCGGGCCGGTTCCATCCCGCTGTTCGAGGACGACCGCGTGGAATGGGCGTTGGGCCGGCTCGGCGACCTCACCGACCGCCGCGTGCTCGAGCTCGGTCCCCTGGAGGGCGGGCACAGCTACCTGCTCGAGCGGGCGGGCGCCATGGTGACCGCGGTGGAGGCGCAGACGCGGGCGTACCTGAAGTGCCTGATCGCCAAGGAGCTCCTCGACCTGCACCGGGTGCGGTTCCTGCTCGGCGACTTCGTGGAGTTCCTGCGGTCGACCGAGGAAACATATGACGTGGTTTTCGCCAGCGGCGTGCTGTACCACATGCGTAATCCCGTTGAGACACTTGAGCTTATCTCCACAGTGGCCGACCAGCTTTTCCTCTGGACGCACGTATATGACGAGGCGGTGGTCAACGGCAGCGAGTTGCTCGCGCCGAGATTCTCCACCCATGAGCGCGCGACCCAGGCCGGCCTCGAACACACACTGCACCGGTTCAATTACGAAAGCGCGCTCCGGCTCAAGGGTTTCTGCGGCGGAAGTGCCCGGTACAGCAACTGGTTGACCCGCGCCGACCTGTTCGCGGCGCTCACGCATTTCGGGTGGCGGATCGAGGCGGTCGGGTTCGACCAGCCCGACCATCCGCACGGCCCCGCGCTGGCGCTGGTCGCCAGGCGTTAGGGCGCGATGACCGGGGCGGGCGAAGCGTACGAGGTGCCGGTGTGGCAACCGAGCACGGAGGGGGCGGCCGTCGAGAGCGTGCCGTGGACGCGGGCCGGGGCGGACGTGCGGCGCGCGGCGGTGCGGATCTGGGTGGTGACCGTCGTGCTGGCCGGGACGTTCGGATGGTTGTTCGCGGTGGGCGCCTCGTGGGTCGCCGTCGTGCTGCTGGGCCTGGCGACCGTGGTTGGCTTGCTGCTGTCCGTGGTGCCGGTGCTGCTGGCCAGGTCGGAGCGGTCCGACAACCGGCTGCTGGAGTCGCAGCCGTGGCGGGTGGGCACGGTCGAGGTGTTCGCGCCGGAGGATCCCGACGAGGCCGGGTTGTTCGGCGGTGAGACGCGGCTGCTCGTGGACGGCACGATGTGGCTGAGCTGGTACCCGGCGCGCTGGGCCGATCAGCAGGTGCTGGCCCGGACCGGGCGGATCTGGCTGGTGGGGCCGAATGCCGACGGCAAGGTGCTGTTCTGCTCGGCCGGTCTCGCGGTGTCCACCTCCACCGCCGAGGTGGTGGAAAATGCCGACGGGCCGGCCGTCCCGGTCCGGCCCGAGCAGGTGGCCCCGGCCCGGTTGCCGCGGGCGGCCGACGACCTCGTCGCGGCCGCGGGCCTGGCCAACGACCGGCGGGTCGCCCGCGCGCCGCTGTTCGCGCACCTGCTGGCGTTCCTCCCGGCCGTCGCCGCGCTGGCAATCGTCCTCGTCGACGACAACCCGCACCGGCTCGAGGGCATCATCGGGGTGGGCATCGTGGTCCTGCTGCTCGTCGCCAGCCTGCTGTCGGACGTGCGCACCTACCTGACCTCCACCCGGATCGCGCGGCTCCTCGAATCCGGCCCGTGGACCGCGATCTCCGTGGCCCTCGACTCCCGCACGAAGCTCGTCGACCGAGTGATCACCGTGCGGCTCCAGGCAATTCTCACCGACGGCCACATCACCTCGGTACGCCTGCGGTCCGGCTACCCGCTCCTGGCCAACATCGCCGAGACCGGACAACTCTGGGTGGCCGGCGACCCCACCCCCGGCCGCCCCGCCGCCGCCGGCCTCCCCGGCTACCCGTTCGTCTCCCTCGCCCACATCGGACAGTGAGGTCCTGCAGCAAGATCGCCGTGGAAACGACCGCCGCGCCGGGCGACCCCAGGCGACGAGGTTGGACAGCCAGACATTGATGCGCCTACGAGCTACCCGCTGCCGCCAACATCGCCCGAGACGGGACAACTCTGGGTGGCCGGCGATCCCACCCCCGGCCGCCCGGCCGCCGCCGGCCTCCGCGGCTACCCGTTCGTTCTCGCCCACATCGGACAGTGAGGTCCTGCAGCAAGATCGCCGTGCGACCGCCCGCGTTCTCGGTGATCCGATCTCCGTGACCGGGCGGTCAGGCCAGAAGTGGGCGCAGTCCGCTGGAACGCAACCGACGCGTCAATCCCGGAGCGGCGGACGAGTCAGGAGTAGGCGGACGGTCAGCTCGAGGCGATCGGCGACGTCCGTGGCGGAGGCGCGGCGGGTGACCCAGGCGACGAGGTTGGACAGCCAGACGTCGGTGATGACGCGGGCGATGGCGCGGTCTTCGTCGGTGGGGTCGGCGTCGGGGTGCATGGCGCGGGTGAACATTTTGTCCATGAGTTTGCCGACGGTGTCCACCTCGGTGGCGGCGGTGGCGTCGGCGAACATGAAGGCGCGGGTCATGGCCTCGGTGAGGTGGGGGTCGCGCTGCATGGCGCGGGTGACCCGGCCGAGCATGAAAAGGACGCGCTCGTAGGGGGTGTCGCCGGGGATCGTGATGCGGTCGAGGCGTTCCTGGCCGCGCTCGAGCTCCCGGGCCAGGCCGGAGACCAGCAGGTGGATCTTGGACGGGAAGTACCGGTAGAGGGTGCCGAGGGCGACGTCCGCGCGTTCGGCCACGGCGCGCATCTGGACCGCCTCGAACCCACCCTTGGAGGCCAGCGCGATGGTGGCGTCCAGGATGCGCTTGCGGCGGTCGCGCTGGGCGGCGGAGCCGAGCTCGGAGTCGGTGAGCACGTTCAGCGCGTTGCCGCCTGAGGTGCGGGATTTCGGCGTCGTGGTCATCCGGGTGGTCCCTCGTCTCGGCTACTAAACTGAAACACGTTCTATACTAGCCCCCGTGTCGATCGCGATCACCGAGGAGCAGCGCGCGGTCCAGCAGTCCCTCTCCGACGCTACCGCGCGGACCGACCCGATTGCCGCGGTCCGGGCCATGGCCGCGGGGGAGCCGGACGCGTGGGGGCGGCTTTGGCCGGAGCTGGCGCGCATCGGGCTGTTCTCCATCGCGCTGCCCGAGGAGCTGGGCGGGGCGGGCTGTGGTCTGGACGACCAGTGTGCCGCACTCGAGCAGGCCGCAGGCGCGCTGGTCCCCGGCCCGGTCCTGCCCACCGTCCTGGCCGGGATTCTGCTTGCCCGCCAACAGGATTCGCCGACGGCCAAGGAGCTTCTACCGCACCTGGCCGACGGCACCGGCACGGCGGCCGTCGCGCTGTCGCCCGGCGCGCTCACCGCGGCGGCGCACGGCGACGGCATCCTGGTCAGCGGCGCCGTCGAACCGGTGCTCGGCGCGAAAGGGTCCGGCCACCTGCTGCTCGTCGCGTCCGGACCCGGCGGCGAGGTCTGGTTCGCCCTGCGCCCCGGCCAACCGGGTGTCACGGTGACCCGACTGGACGGTGCCGATCCGTCCCAGTTGGTCGGCCGGGTGACGCTCGACCGGGTCCCGGTGTCCGGCGATCGGTGCCTGCCCTGGCTGTCGCTGAGCCTGGTCGGCGACCTCGCGGCCACGCTGGCCGCCGCCGAGGCGGCCGGGGTGGCCGGGTGGTGCGTGCGGACCTCGGCCGACTACGCCGCGGTGCGCCGGCAGTTCGGCCGGCCGATCGGCGCGTTCCAGGCGGTCAAGCACCTGTGCGCGGAACAGCTCTGCCGGGCAGAGCAGGCCGCCGCGGTCGCCTGGGACGCCGCACGGGCCTACCCCACGGATCAGCATCCGCTCGCCGCCGCCGGCGCCGCCGCCCTCGCGCTGGATGCCGCGGTGGACAACGCGAAGGACTGCATTCAGGTGCTCGGCGGCATCGGGTTCACCTGGGAGCACGACGCGCACCTGTACCTGCGCCGCGCGGTCGCCCTGCGCCAGCTGCTCGGCGGGAGCTCCCGGTGGCGCCTGCGCGCGGCCGACCTGGCGCTCGGTGGGGCGCGCCGGCACCTGGAGCTGGAGTCCCACGCCGACGAGCAACGCCGTGCGGTGCGGGCATTCGCGCGGGACATCGCCGCGCTGCCGCCAGAACGGCAGCGCGCGCGGCTGGTCGAGTCCGGATACCTGGTTCCGCACTGGCCGCGACCGTACGGAGTGGACGCCGCGCCGCGGGTCCAGCTGATGATCGACGAGGAGCTGGCCGCGGCCGGCGTGCGGCGGCCTGACCTGCTCATCGGAAACTGGGCCGCGGCGACGATCGCCCGGCACGGCACCCAAGCCCAGCGCGACCGGTTCGTGCCGGCGACCCTGCGCGGTGAGATCGACTGGTGCCAGCTGTTCAGCGAGCCGGAGGCCGGATCGGATCTGGCCGCGCTGCGCACCAGGGCGAGCCGGGTCGACGGGGGCTGGCGGCTGTCCGGCCAGAAGGTCTGGACCTCCCGGGCGCGCGAGGCGGACTGGGGGATCTGCCTTGCCCGCACGGATCCCGGCGCCCCCAAGCACAAGGGCATCACCTACTTCCTGGTGGACATGCGCGCCGCCGGCCTGGACATCCGGCCGCTGCGGGAGATCACCGGAGCGGAACGGTTCAACGAGGTGTTCCTCGACGGCGTGTTCGTGCCGGACGACTGCGTGGTCGGCGCCGTGAACGACGGCTGGCGGCTGGCCCGCGCCACGCTGGCCGACGAGCGGGTGGCGATGTCCGGCGGTTCGTCCCTCGGTGCGGCGGTCGAGCGGCTGCTCACCCGGCTTGACGACCCCGATCCCGTGACCCGGCAACGGATCGGAGCACTGGTGGCCACCGGCGCCGCGGTGTCCCTTGTGGACTTCAGGGCCACGCTGCGGCAACTCGAGGGGCAGGATCCCGGCGCGGAGTCCGGCCTGCGCAAGCTGATCGGCGTGCGGCACCGGCAGGACGTCGCCGAGGCCGCGCTCGACCTGCTCGGCGCCGACGGCGAGCTACTGCACGAATTCCTGCTCACCCGCTGCCTGAGCATCGCCGGTGGCACCAGCCAGATCCTGCTCAACGTGATCGGTGAGCGGCTGCTCGGCCTGCCCCGCGACTGACCGGCGGTAGGTCCAGTCCAGGAAGCGCTCCACGCCGCGGACCACGTGGGCGCTGCGGATGGACGGGAAGATGTCGAACGCGTGCTGGGCGCCGGCCAGCTCGGCGTAGACGACCGGGTTGCCGGACACGGCGCGCAGCGCGTCGACGAAGGCACGCGCCTCCGCGACCGGGATCAGGCTGTCGCCGTGGCCGTGGATCACGAAGAACGGCGGGGCGTCGGCGTTCACCCGGGACAGCGGGGAGGCGGCGCGGTAGATCTCGGGATGGCGCTTGGGATCCTGGCCGACGACGTAGCGGGCCACCCAGCGCAGCCGCTGCTTCGTCGCCCGAGTTCCGGTCTCGCCCGCGAAGTCGTACGCGCCGTAGTGCGGAACGCAGGCCTGCACTTCGGTGTCCGCGTCCTCGAATCCCGGTTGGAACGCCGGATCGTTGGGGCTCAAGGCGAGCAGGGCTGCCAGGTGCCCGCCGGCCGACCCGCCGGTGACCGCCACGAACGACGGGTCGGCGCCGTACTCCTCGCCGTGCGCGCGGATCCAGGCCAGGGCCCGCTTGACCGCGATGATGTGCTCCGGCCACCGCGAGCGCGGCGCCAGCGGGTAGTTGACCGACACGCACACCCAGCCCTTGGCCGCCATGTGCAGCATCAGCGGGATGCCCTGCTCGTCCTTGCTGCCCACCACCCAGGCGCCGCCGTGCACGTGCAGCAGCACCGGGCGTCCGGTGGGCCGCCGCTCGTGGTGGTAGACGTCCAGGTGGAACCGCCGGCCGCCGGGCGCGTACGGCAGGTTGCGCAGCCGGACCACCTCGGGGTTGCGCATCCGGAACGGCACGATCAGGTCGCGCCACGGGGTGGCCAGGTCGGCCGGCTCGGGCAGCCGTTCGAGGCCGCTCGCGTAGTCCTCGCCGAGGGTCTCGCGTAGCGCGTGCTCGACCTCCTTGCGCGCGCTTCGCCCGGACGCGATCAGTGCGCCGAGCCCGGCGATGGACAGCCCGCTCATGGCCAGCGCGAGCCGCTCGTCGCGGGTGCGCACCCGGCCGCGGGCCAGCTGGGCAATCGCGCCGGCGGACTGCGCGACCAGCAGCTGCGGCGCCAACTCGGCGGTGAGCCAGCCGGCGAAGAACGCCGGGATCGACGACCAGACCCCGCGGGCGGGCCGCAGCGCGTTCGCGGTCAGCCCGAGCTGGGCCACCCGGCGCGCCAGCAGGAGCCTGCTCATGTGACCATCCTCACCCGAATTAGAACACGTTCTATTTGTGACGTAGCCTGGTGACGTGCAGGGACTCAGTGGCCCGGACGCCAGCTTTCTCTACCTGGAGAGGTCCTCGCGGCTCCTGCACGCCTGCGGGCTGGTCGTCGTGGACTCCACGACCATGCCAGGCGGATACGCGTTCCACAAGCCGGCCGACGAGCTGGTGACGCAGCTCAACGTGGTGCCGGCGTTTCGCCGCAGGCTGCCCGCGGTCCCGCTGGATCTCGATCATCCGGTCCGGGTCGAGGACCACGACTTCGACATCGGCAACCACGTGCGCCCGGGATGTTCACCTCCTTGTGCACCACTGTGGACAGTCCGGCGGAGCGGCTGCCGGCCATCGCCGCCGGAAACCGGGCCGGTAAGGAGCACCACGCGACCATCGGCCCGGCATGCTGCGGGACTGGGCCCGGTTCGCGGCGCCGACCACGTTCGCGGTGGCCGCCCGGCTGTACTCGTTCCTGCGGCTGGCCGAGTGGCATCCAGCGCCGTGCCCGATGCGTTGCGGGATCTACTGGAAGCCGCCGCCGGCCGCTAGACTAGAACAGGTTTCAGCCGAGGAGGGTCATCGTGGACTTCGCGCTCGACGACACGCAGCGGACGATCGCGGCCGTCGCGCGGGAGACGCTGGCCCGGGAGTCCGACGAGACGGCGTGGAAGGCGTTGAGCCGTGCCGGACTGCTCGCCCTGCCGATCCCCGAACGGCTGGGCGGCGAGGGCCTCGGGGCGCTCGAGACCGCGGTGCTGCTGACCGAGGTGGGCCGGGCCGCCGCGCCGCTGCCGGCTCTGCAGACGCTCGCCCTCGGCGTGCTGCCGATCGCGTGGTTCGGCACCGAGCGGCAGCAGGAGGAGCTGCTGCCCGACGTGGCCTCCGGTGACCGGGTGCTCACCTCGGCACCGCGTGGTTCGGCCACTGTGGACGATGGCCGGCTGACCGGCTCGTGGGTGGGCGTGGCGTACGCGAGTGCGGCCCATCGGGTGCTCGTGCCGGTGGGATCCGAGGTCTACATCGTGGACCCGCATGCCGATGGGGTCACGCTCATCCGGACTCCGACATCCAGCGGTGTTCCCGAGTTCACGCTCCGGCTCGATCGCGTGCCGGCGGAGTCCCTTGGCGGGCATTCCGACGAGCTTCACCGGCTGGCCGTGGCCTGTGGATGTGTCGCCGGTGCCGGCCTGCTGGCCGGGGCGCTCGACCTCACCGCGGGCCATGTCCGCTCGCGTGCGCAGTTCGGCCGGCCGCTGGCCACCTTCCAGGCCGTGGCGCAGCAGATCGCGGACGTCTACATCGCCGCGCGGACCATGCACCTCGCCGCGTGGGCGGCGTGCTGGCGGCTCGAGGCGGCCGACGTGGACGTGGCCGGCCTCTGGCTCGCCGAGGAGGCGTTGCCCGCGCTGCACACCTGCCATCACCTGCACGGTGGGCTCGGCGTGGACATGAGCTATCCGCTGCACCGCTACTACTCGATGACCAAGGATCTCGTCCGGTGGGTGGGTCATGCGCATTGAGCTCACCGCCGAGCAAACGGCACTGCAGGCGGAGCTGCGGTCCTACTTTGCCGGGCTGCTGAGCGAGCACGAGCGCGAGGTGATGCTGACCGAGCGGCACGGCGCGGTGTACCGGGACGTGGTGCGCCGCATGGGACGCGACGGTCGGCTGGGGGTCGGCTGGCCGGTGGAGTACGGCGGCCGCGGGTTCGGCCAGATCGAGCAGCAGATCTTCGTCAACGAGGCGGCGCGGGCGGACGTCCCGCTGCCGTCGGTCACGCTGCAGACGGTCGGGCCGACGCTGCAGGAGCACGGAACGCCGGAGCAGAAGGAGTTCTTCCTGCCCCGGATCCTCACCGGCGAGCTGCACTTCTCGATCGGCTACACCGAGCCGGAGGCCGGCACCGATCTCGCGGCGCTGCGCACCACCGCGGTGCGCGACGGCGACTCGTACGTCGTCAACGGGCAGAAGATCTTCACAACCGGCGCGCACGACGCCGACTACATCTGGCTGGCCTGCCGTACGGACCCGGAAGCCCCGCGGCACAAGGGAATCTCGATCCTGATCGTGGACACCTCGGACCCGGGGTACTCCTGGACGCCGATCATCACCTGCGACGGCGCGCACCACGTGAACGCCACGTACTACGAAGACGTCAGGGTGCCGGTGCGCATGCGGGTGGGCGCGGAGAACGCGGGCTGGCGGTTGATCACGACCCAGCTCAACCACGAGCGGGTGATGCTCGGCCCGGCCGGCCGGATCGCCGCGCTGTACGACCGCGTCCACGACTGGGCCACCCGGCACGCCGTGCTGGATCGAGCCGACGTGCGCCGGGCGCTGGCTCGGGTGGCCGCCGTCGTGCGGATCAACGAGCTGCTCAACTGGCAGGTGGCCGCCGTGGACGGTCCGGTGAACATCGCGGATGCCAGCGCCACCAAGGTCTTCGGCTCGGAGCGAATCCAGCGGGTGGGTCAGCTGCTCGAGGAACTCGTTGCCCGGCATGGTGATCCGTCCGATCCGGACACCGCCGCCCTGCTGCGCTGGCTCGACGTGCAGGCCAAGCGCAACCTGGTGCTCACCTTCGGCGGCGGGGTCAACGAGATCCAGCGCGAGCTGATCGCGTCCGCCGGCCTCGGCCTGCCAAGGGTGCCGCGATGACCGGTGCCATCGGGCAGGCCGCGGCCGAGGTCGCCGCCCGAGGTGAGTCGGCGCGGCGGGAGGCCCCGGATGCGGTCAACGAGGCCATGATCCGGCACTGGCTGGAGGCCATGGGTGACACCAACGCGGTGTACGCCGAACGCGGGCTGGCGCCGCCGGCGATGACGCAGGTGTGGACCATGTACGGGTTGCGCGGCGAGCGACCCGCCGACGACCCGCTCGGGGCGATGACCGCCATTCTGGACGAGGCCGGGTACACCTCGGTGGTGGCGACCAACTGCGAGCAGACCTATCACCGCTACCTGCGTGTCGGCGAGCGGGTCTCCGTGACCTCCCGGCTGGCCGACGTCGCCGGTCCGAAACGCACGGCGCTGGGCGAGGGGTGGTTCGTCACCACACTGTCCACATGGTACGTCGGCGACGAGCCGGTGGCCGAGATGATGTTCCGGGTGCTCAAGTTCCGTCCGTCTGTCCGGCCGTCCGGCGGCGATGTGCTCCGGCCGGTCGTCAGCCGGGACACGGAGTTCTTCTGGGAGGGCACGGCCCAACGTGAGCTACGCATCCAGCGGTGCGGGGCGTGCCATACGTTGCGGCACCCGCCCGGCCCGGCGTGCCCGGAATGTGGTGCATTGAAGCCGGAGTACATCGTGGCTTCCGGGGAGGGCGAGGTGTACTCCTATGTGGTGCACCACCATCCGCCGGTGCCCGGCAAGGAGCTGCCGTTCGTGGTCGCGCTGGCCGAGCTGCCGGAGGGTGTGCGAATTCTGGCCGAGCTGCGGGACGTGCCGGCGAAGGACGTGCGCGTCGGCCTGCCGGTGCGGATTTCCTTCGACCGGATCGACGAGGAGTTGGCGCTTCCGGTGTGGCGGCCGCGATGATCGGAACCGAGCTGCCGGAGCTGCGGATCGACGTGACGCCGACGTTCGTGGTGAGCACGGCGATCGCGACCCGTGACTTCCAGGACGTGCACCACGACCGGGATGCCGCGGTGGCCAGGGGATCCAGGGACATCTTCCTGAACATCCTGACCGACACCGGGCTGGTGCAGCGCTTCGTCACCGACTGGGCCGGGCCGGAAGCGTTGGTGCGGAACATCTCGATCAAGCTCGGGGTGCCGTGCTACGCCTGTGAGACCCTGGTCTTCTCGGGCCGGGTGGTGGCCGTCGAGGACGGGGAGACCGTGGTCGAGGTGGTGGGGCGCAACAGCCTCGGTGACCACGTGACCGGCACGGTCCGGGTGGTGCTGCCATGAGGAGCGGACGCGCGGCCCGGGTGGATGGGTGGGTTGGCCTCGCCGGAGCGGCCATCGCGGGCATCGGAGCCACCGAGTTCTCCAAGGACTCCGGGCGCAGCGAGCTGCGGCTCGCCGTGGAGGCGGTGGGCGCCGCCCTGGCCGATGCCGGGCTCACTCCGTCCGATGTGGATGGACTGGTCACGTTCTCGATGGACGCCAACGCCGAGATCGCCGTCGCCCGCGAGCTGGGCATCCCGTCGTTGAGCTTCTTCAGCCGGATCCCGTACGGTGGCGGCGCCGCCTGCGCGACCGTGCAGCATGCGGCGATGGCGATCGCCACGGGTGTGGCGAGCGTGGTGGTCTGCTACCGCGCGTTCAACGAGCGCTCCGGGCGGCGGTTCGGCCGGGTCTCCACCGAGACCGCGTCGTCCGGAGTGGACAACGGCTGGCACTACCCGATGGGCCTGGCCACCCCGGCCGCGACCGTCGCCATGTTCGCCCGCCGCTACATGCACGAGTTCGGCGCCACCAGCGAGGACTTCGGCCGCGTCGCCGTCGCCGACCGCAGGCACGCCGCCACCAACCCGAACGCCTGGTTCTACCGCCGGCCGATCACGCTCGCCGACCACCAGGCGTCCCGCTGGATCGCCGAACCCCTGCGGCTGCTGGACTGCTGCCAGGAGAGCGACGGCGCGGTCGCGCTCGTGGTGACATCCGCGGCCCGCGCCGCCGACCTGCCGCACCCGCCCGCCGTGATCACCGCGGCCGCTCAGGGCAGCGGCCCGGACCAGTTCGTGATGAACAGCTACTACCGCGACGATCTCACCGGCCTGCCCGAGCTGGGTGTCGTGGCCCGGCAACTGTGGCGGCAGTCCGGCATCGGCCCGGACGACGTCTCGGTCGCCGTGCTGTACGACCACTTCACGCCGTTCGTGTTGGTACAGCTGGAAGAGCTGGGCTTCTGCGGCCGCGGCGACGCCCGCCACTTCATCGCCGACGGCGCCATCGAGCTGGGCGGCCGGCTTCCCCTCAACCCGCACGGCGGCCAGCTCGGCGAGGCCTACATCCACGGCATGAACGGCATCGCCGAAGCCGTGCGCCAGATCCGTGGTACGGCGGTGAACCAGGTGGACGGCGCCCACCATGTCCTGGTCACTGCCGGCACCGGTGTGCCGACCAGCGGTCTGGTGCTGGCCGCGGCCGGTTAGACGGGTGCTTCGGTTGGCGCGGT
This sequence comes from Actinophytocola sp., assembly GCF_035942955.1. Classification (GTDB taxonomy): domain Bacteria; phylum Actinomycetota; class Actinomycetes; order Mycobacteriales; family Pseudonocardiaceae; genus DASYTH01. Next base: position 73,395 of record NZ_DASZCQ010000204.1, read on the forward strand.
GGCGATCCATGGGATCGGCCGGCCGTCCACGTCGCCGGTCAGCTCGACGCCGAGGCGGGCCGACAGGCTTGCGCCGAGATCGGTCGAGCTGATGTCCGGCAGCGCGGCGCCCGGCGTGATCCCGGGACCGCTGGCCAGCAGCAGGCCGTCCGGCCGGTGATCACCGGTGCGCCAGTGGTTGTCCGGCCCGTACACCAGGCCGGTTCGCGGCGACCACACGGTTTCCACCGGCGCCTCGTGCGACCAGTCGATGAACAGGTCGGGCAGGGTGTCGTTCTCCTCGCGGTCGTAGTGGTCCTCGGCGCGGGTCACCGCGCGCACCACCGGAGCGCCGGTGTCCAGGTTGACCAGCGCGAGCAGATCCTCGGCGAGCCGGGCGCATACCCGGTCGTACTCGGCGCCGGGGTGCACCCGGCCGTTCGGTTCCCGGCCCACCAGGTTGATCCGGATGCCGCCGAACACGAGGTTGTTGGGGGACACGTAGAAGCGCTGCCGGACCCGCTCCTCCGGCTCCGCCCAGTTGGTCGCCGTTGGCAGCGGGGTGGTCGCGACCCGGCGGCGCAGGGCCGGCAACATGCGCGGCAGCACCAGGTTGCGCACCGGCCCGGGAGCGTGCGCCCAAGCCCGCTTCGCCGTGCGCATCAGCGAGCTGCCGCCGACACCCCGGTCCTCGGCCCGGTCCAGCAGGCGCAGGATCTCGTGCAGCAGGTGGTTCGCCTCGTACCGCGGGCCCATTCCGTGGCTCAGCAGCACGAACGCGGTGGTGCCCGCATCGACGCGGGCCAGGTGCTCGCCGAGGGCACGGTCGAACCGTTTGTACACCGCTTCGATCGGGGAACCGAGCTCCGCGGCGAGCTCGGCGTCGTGCCAGCGGTGCTTCGGGTCGTGCAGGTGCCACATCTGGTGGCCGACGCTGTGGCTCTCGCCGAACACCGTGAGGAAAAGGTCCCAGCCGCCCTGGTCGAGCAGGTGCAGGGACACCCGGGTCTTGTGGTCGATGCCATCGAGCAAGCCGGTGAGCAGCGCCCGGTTCTCGTCCCGGGTGCGGTGCTGACCTTCGCGCAGCACGTAGTCGTCCGGCGACCACTCCTTTGTGGAGTACGCGTCGACGCCGAGGATCGGGTGCAGACCGAACTGCGCGTCCAGCTCCTTGGCCAGGTGCGGCGGCTGGGTGTGGAAGCCGAAGTGCCGGTCGTGCACGGCGTACTCGCACACCTGGACGCCGTTGAGCGGCGTGGCGGCGCGGGAGTGCGGGACGTCGATCACGCAGACCCGCTTGCCGGCATCGGAAAGCGTCTCCCAGAACGGAGTTCCGCGGACCTCCAGCGGGCTGGTCAGCCGCCGCTGGTAGTCCAGCGTGACCTCCTCCCAGCAGTGGAACCCGGTTCTGGCCGCGGATCGGGCCGTGTAGAAGCTGGTCCACAGGGTTCCGGGGAACATCGCGTACGGGTTGCGGCTGGTCGCCGTGGCCGACTCGGCCAGCAGGCGGGCCAGGTTCGGCATCTCGCCGGAGGCCGCGAGCCGGCGGGCGATGTCGGGCTCGCACGCGTCCATGGCGAACATCAGGATCTTGGTCTTCGCGGTCACGGCTGAGCCCCTTCCGGCGCGTGCTTGCGGCGCACCGTCTCGTAGTCGGCGTCATAGGTGGCCCCGCCGGAGAGCCGGTTCGGGGCGTCGGTGGCGTAGAAGCAGGCGATCGCCGGGAGCATGAGCGGGTCGCGCTCGGCGGTCAGGCCGCACAGCAGGTCCCAGTCGCCCATCTCGACGAGCGACTCGTCGAACCGGGCGGCGGGCAGCCCGGCGCGATGGGCGATGGCGCTGATGTCGGCGAGGTTCTCCCGGAGCAGGACCTCGCGGTCGTACGGGCGCAGGAACATCCTCGGCAGGCCGCCGGATCCGCGGCGGATGACCCGTTCGGCGTCGTCGAGCACGATGCCGCCGTACACCACGTCGACGTCCGGCCGCTGCTCGAACGCCCACACCACCGACTTGAGCCAGGACGGGTGCATCGTGTTGTCGTCGTCGAGGTAGGCGATGATCTCCCCGGTGGCCGCGGCCAACCCGGCGTTACGCGCGGCGCACACGCCGCCGTGCTCGACCCGGACCGGCCGCACCCGTGGATCGTCCACTGTGGCCAGAAACTCCGGGGTGGGGTCCGTGCAGGCGTCGTCGACGACCACCAGCTCCCAGTTGGCATACGTCTGGGCGGCGACCGACGCGATCGCCGCCGGCAGGAACGCCACCCGGTTGTAGGTCGGCATGATCACCGAGATGCGCGGCGAGGTGCGCAGCCGGGCGTGCCCGATCCAGTCCATGAACACCCGCGCCGACTGGGCCAGCTCCAGCTCGTCGAGCCGGCGGCGCAGCTCGCGGTGCTCCCCGTGCTCGTGGTCGTCGTGGTACGCGGCCTGCGCGCGCTCGAGCCGGGCCACCCACTTGTCCATGCGGTCAAGGGCCTGGCCGTACTCGGTGAGTATCCTGCTGTGATCACTCAGCCACTGCTCGTGGCCGTCGAGCGCCTTCCCGTGATGCCTGATCGCGTCGAGCTCCGCCCGCAGCCCGGCAAGAGCGGCCTCGTGGTCGTTGCTCTGCATGACGGACCACTCTAGAGGTGCTCGGGACTACCGCCCTGCCGGGTCGGTGGCTACCCTGAGCTGGGGTGATCGGTGTGTCAGACGATCAGGAGTCTGACCGGTCGGTTGTGGTGCCGAACTTCCACGGCAGGCAGGCGCTGGACGCATGGCTGTCCGGGCACGATGCCGGCCTGCTGCTGCAGGGGCCCGATCCGGACGGTCCGCATCCGTTGCTGCACGGCATCGTCGTGGCGCAACGGCCTGTCGCGGGCACGCGGCTCGGGCGGTGGGACACGGTGACGGTCTGGGTGCGCGATGCTGGGGAGCCGGCCGGGGTTCGGGAGCCGAGACGCCCGCGACCGGACCGATTGCCGGCGGTCAAGGCGATCGAGCCGGAATCAGCCGGTGACGAGTAGGCCGTCGACGAGCACGGGGGCGTCGCGTTCGACCACGTGGACGGTCGCGGTGTGGTGGTCGGCGTCGGACCAGATCCGGACCCGCAGCGTCTCGCCGGGGAACACCACGCCGGAGAACGTGGCCGAGTACGAGCCGACCCGGGTGACGTCGCCGTCCAGCACGGCGTCGACGATGGCCTTGCAGGCCATGCCCCAGGTGCACAGTCCGTGCAGGATGGGCCGGGGGAACCCGGCGCGGGCGGCGAACTCCGGGTCGGCGTGCAGCGGGTTGCGGTCCCCGCACAGCCGGTACAGCAGCGCCTGCTGCGGCAGGGTCGGAATGTCTACAATAGAGTCTGGGCCGCGGTCGGGCGCCGGCTGCGGCCGCATGGACCGCCCTCGCTCGCCGCCGAAGCCACCCTCGCCGCGGGCGTAGATGGTGGACCTGGTCGTCCACAGTGGAGTGCCGGCCGGGTCGGCGACCGCCGCCTCCTGGACGATCACCGCGGCCTTCTCCTTGTCCCACACGTCCGCGATGCGCGGCCGGGCGACGCCCTTGCCGGTGGTCGGGACGGGCCGGTGCAGGGTGATCGACTGGCTGCCGTGCAGCACCTTGGTCAGGTCGATCTCGATGCCGGGGAAGCGCACCGCGGGCGGCTCGAACGTGCGGAAGCTCGGCGCCACGACGCCGAAGCTGGGCAGCACCCGCAGGCGGTCCTCGAGCACGTAGCGGAGATCGTCGGGCCCCGCGCCGAGGGCCAGGTGGTAGAGCAGCACGTCCGACGAGGTCCAGGAGAACTCCACCTCGGGCAGCTCGGCCCCGATCGCGACCGCGGGGTCGATCGGCATGTCGGCACCTCACTCGTAGCTGATCTCGATCGTGTCGGTGACCGGAAGTGACTGGCAGGCGAGGATGATCCCCTCGTCGAGGTCCTCTTGCTCGAGCACCTCGTTGTTGAGCATCTTCACCTCGCCGGACACCAGCCGGCACGCGCACGCGCTGCACGCGCCCTCGCGGCAAGAGTACGGCGCGGCGAGGCCGTTTTCGAGGAACAGGTCGAGCAGCCTGGTCTGGGCGGGCCAGCGCAGCCGGCGCCGCTCGCCGTCCAGCACAACCTCCACTGTGGACGCTCGGGAATCATCGGAGCTCGTGGGAGTCGCGTCGTCGAACGGATTGCCACCGAGCGAGACGAAGCGTTCCAGGTGGACTCGCGATTTGGGCAGGTCCATGGCGGTGCGGGCGATGGACATGAACGGCTTGGGCCCGCAGATCATCACCTCGGCCGGGTCGAACGGGGCGGTGAGCGCGCGCACGTGGGCGGCGGACGGGAGGCCCTGCACGGATTCCAGCCAGTGGATCACAGTGAGGCGGTCGGGGTGCCGCTCGGTGAGGGCGCGGAGCCGGTCGCGGAAGATGACCGACTGCTCGTCGCGGTTGGCGTAGAGGAGAACGAGGCCGCCCGCGCCCGCGGCGAGGGTGGACTTGATGATCGACATGATCGGGGTGATGCCGCTGCCCGCGGCGAGCAGGAGCAGATCGCCGTCGAGGGAGCGCGGGGTGAACACACCGGCCGGACCTAGCGCCTCGAAGGTGGTACCCGGCTTGGCGTTGTCGCAGATCCAGTTCGAGGCGTAGCCGTCGGGGGTGCGCTTCACCGTGATAGCCGGGTGACCGTCCACCTGGGGTGAGCTACACAGCGAGTAGCAGCGGGCCACGGAACCGGTGCGGTCGCTGGGAATGCGCAGGGTGAGGAACTGGCCGGGCCGGTACGGGAAGGCCTGCTCGAACACCAGGGAGCAGGCGTCCGGGGTCTCGGTGATCACCTCGGACACCGTGAGCTTGATCGGGTCAGCCATGTTCCGTCACCTCGCAAGCTCGGTGACGGCATGCCTGCCGCCTCGTTCCTCGGCGGCAGGGCAGTGTCGAATGGTGCGCTGCGCAAGCTCCGCCGAGCCTGCGTCTTCTCGTTCCTCGAAGTCGCAGGAGTGTCGAATGGTTCGCTCCGCAAGCTCCGCCAAGCCTGCGTCTTCTCGTTCCTCGAAGTCGCAGGAGTATCGAATGGTTCGCTCCGCAAGCTCCGCTCACTTGGGCACCTCGACCAGGCCTTCGGCCACCGCCAGCTCGATGCTCGTGCGCAGCTTGGGGCAGCCGTCGATGCGGGCGGACAACTCGCCGGCCGAGACCCGGGCGGCGAACTCGGGGCAGCTGGTCGCCGGGTCGGCGGTCCATTGCACGCTGGTGTGCTCCGCGCTGGCCTTGCGCACCAGCACCCGGGTCGCGCAGCTGCGGCAGCCGACCGGCCGCAGCCCCGTCTCGAGGAACTCGCGGGTCTCAAGCCGGGTGGCTGCGCGCAGCTCCTCGGTCGACTCGCCGGCCTTGGCCCAGGTGGACATCTACTCAGACCCCGGCTTCCTCTTCCGCCTTGCGCCGAGCCAGGTTCTCCGCGACCTCCCGCTCCCACACCTCGTTCGCCCGCGTGGTGTCCACTTCGAACTCGAAGCGGCGGGTCATGTCCTCGGTGACGTCCTCGACGTCCACGTAGAACTGCTCGTACCAGCGCCGCAGCTGGTACACCGGCCCGTCCTCCTCGCACAGCAGCGGGTTGTCGATCCTGGTCTTGTTCCGCCAGATCTCCACGTCCTGCAGGAAGCCCACGCCGAAGCTCTTGGCCAGCTTGCCGGCCACCTTGTCCGCCTTCTCCTTGGGCAGGCCGGGCAGCTTCTTGACGCTGACCCCCCATTGCAGCACGAAGGAGTCCGCGGTCACCGGGTAGTGGCAGTTGATCAGCACGGTCTCGATGACCGTGCCGCCGAAGTCCTGCCACAGGTCGTTGATCATGTATGACGGACCGTAGTAGGAGGCCTCGGAGCGCAGCGTCATGCCCTCGACGCTGTAGCTCGACCCGACGTTGACGTCCGGCCGCGCCCGCGAGGTGAGGTACTGCGTGGCGACGTGGCCCTCGAAGACGTTCTTGAAGAAGGTCGGGAACGCGAAGTGGATGTAGTAGAAGTGGGCCATGTCGACCATGTTGTCGATGATCTCCCGGCAGTTGGAGCCGTCGATCCGCACGGTGTCCCAGGTCCAGTCGCTCCACTCGTCGGACGATGCGCCCTTGGTCTCCGGGATCTCCACGTGCTCGGGCGGCGGGTTGCCCTGCGGGTCGTGCCACACGAACAGCTGCCCGTTGCGCTCGAGCGTGCGCCACGACCTGGTCCGGGCGCGCAGCGGAATCCGCTTGGCATAAGGGATCCCGACGCACCTGCCGGCGCCCGACCAGCGCCAGTCGTGGAACGGGCAGGCGATCGCGTCGCCTTTGACGGTGCCCTGGGACAGGTCGCCGCCCATGTGCCGGCAGTACGCGTCCAGCACGTTGAGCCGGCCGTCCTCGGTGGCAAACACGACCAGCTTGGTGCCGAACGCCTCCACCGCGTGCGGCTGGCCGTCCCGGAACGTGCGCGCCAACCCGAGGCAGTGCCACCCGCGAGCGAACCGGGTCGGCGGCGCGCCGACGTCAATTGTGCGGACCCCCGCCGTCGTCATGTGATCCCTCCAATGTCGAGCGCCGCGAGGTAGCCGAAGACCATCGCCGGGCCGAGCGTCGCACCGGGACCGGCGTAGGTCCGGCCCATGACCGGGGCGGCGGCGTTTCCCGCGGCGTACAGTCCCTCGATCACGCTGCCGTCCGCGCGCAGCACCCGGGCGCGGGTGTCGGTGCGCAGCCCGCCCTTGGTGCCGAGATCCCCCGGCACGATCCGGATCGCGTAGAACGGCGCGCGATCGAGCGGGCCGAGGCAGGGGTTGGGCCGGTTGCGTGGATCCCCGTAGTAGCGGTCGTACGCGCTCTGCCCGCGCCGGAAGTCTTCGTCGATTCCGTGGCGCGCGAACGTGTTGAACCGGTCGACCGTGGCCCGCAGCGCTTCCGGCGGCGCCCCGACGGCCGCGGCCAGCTTTTCGACGGTGGCCGCCCGGTGCACCGCGCCGTGCCTGTACCACCGGCCGGGAAACGGTTGGCGCGGGCCGAGTCCGGCGAACACGTAGCGGTTGCGGTAGCGCTGGTCGGCGATCAGCCAGGCCGGGATGTGCGGGTCGTCCTCGGTGTGCCGGTCGTACATGGCGTGCACCGCGTCCACGTACGGCGCGGCCTCGTTGACGAACCGCCGGCCGGCCTGGTTCACCAGGATGCAGCCGGGCAGCGTGCGCTCGGCGAGGCAGAAGTAGGGCCCCCTCGGCAGCGAGATCGACGGTCCCCACCACGCGTCGTCCATCAGCTCGACCGCGGCGCCGAGACGCATGCCGGCCTCGATCCCGTCGCCGGTGTTCTCCGGCGCGCCCACCGTCCACTCGGTACCGATGGGCGGCCGCTGATACTCCTTGCGCATCCGCTCGTTGTGCTCGAACCCGCCCGCGGCCAGCACCACGCCGCGGCGCGCGCGGATGAGCGCCGGCGCGCCGTCGCGGGACACCTCCACGCCGGTCACCCGCCCGTCCTCGGTGTGCAGGTTCACCAGCGGCGTGTCGAGCCAGACCGAAACTCCGGCCCGAGCCAGCCCGACCCGCAGGCCGGCGGACAGCGCCTGCCCCATGGTCAGCAGCTCTCGCCGGCGCAGCAAGGAAACTGCCCGCCGGCCGGCCACCCGGGCGGTGCGCAGCAGCCCGCGCGGGTGCCGGGCCATCAGGTTCATCCACCGGTAGTCGGCCTGGGTGACGGCCATGCCGGTGGGCGCCTTGAGGTACGGCGGGTTCAGCACGGCCCGCTCCGCGCCGAGCACGTGCGCGTCCAGCGGCCGGGCCTCGATCGAGCGACCAATGGCCAGCCCGCCGGGCGCCTCCGGGTAGTAGTCGGAGTAGCCGGGCACCCAGCCGAACCGCAGCGGGGTGTTGGCCTGCACGAAGGAGATCATCGCCGGAGCGTTGTCCAGGAACGCCCGCCGGCGCGGCTCGTCGACCACGTCGCCGACGATGTGGGCGAGGTAGGCGCGCGCCTTCTCGGGGGTGTCCGGCACGCCCGCCGCGCGCAGCACCTCGTTGTTCGGCGCCCAGATCCCGCCGCCGGAACGGGCGGTGGAGCCGCCGAACGTGGCCGCCTTCTCCACGAGGACGGTGCGCAACCCGTGGCGTGCGGCGGTCAGCGCCGCCGTCATGCCGGCGGCCCCGGAGCCGACCACGACGACGTCGAACTCGCTGGTCATCGCACCTCCACATAGGCAATACTAGAACAGGTTATAGTTTGTGGCGACGCGGCGCTAGGAGGAGGTGCGGTGGACGACACCTGGAACGACCGGGCCGACGTCGTGGTGGTCGGCTTCGGTGGCGCCGGCGCGTGCGCCGCGATCGAGGCGGCCGGGAGCGGCGCCGACGTCCTCGTGCTCGACCGGTTCTCCGGCGGCGGCGCGACCGCGGTGTCCGGCGGGGTGGTCTACGCCGGCGGCGGCACGGCGATCCAGCGGGCGGCCGGCGTGGCGGACACGCCGGCGGCGATGTTCGACTACCTGCGGATGGAGGTCGGCGACGCGGTCTCGGCGCAGACCCTGCGCCGGTTCTGCGACGAGAGCGCCGGCATGATCGACTGGCTGGTGCGGCAGGGGGTTCCGTTCCACCCCAGCCTGTGCCCGTACAAGACCTCGTACCCGAACAACGAGTACTACCTGTACTACTCGGGCAGCGAGAACGCCTGGCCGTTCCGGGAATCCGCGGTGCCGGCGGCGCGCGGGCACCGGGCGCACGGGCCGGGAACCTCCGGACGGGTGCTGTTCGCCGGGCTGCGCGACGCGGCGCTGCGCGCGGGCGCGCGGGTGCTGACCCAGACGTCGGCGCGGCGGCTGGTCACCGACCAGGCCGGGCGGGTGGTCGGCGTGGAGTGCCGGTCGCTGGCCGGCGCGCCCGCGTCGATTCGCCGCCGGCACGCGATGCTGTACCGCTACGCGACCAAGCCAGGGCTGTACGCGCCGGCGCTGGGGCGGCGGCTGGCGAAACGGATCGAGGCGCTCGAGCGCCGGTACGGGCGGCCGTACCGGGTGGCCGCCGACCGCGGCGTCGTGCTGGCCGCGGGTGGCTTCATCACCAACCGCGCGATGCTGCGCGAGCACGCCCCGGCGTTCCGCGGCGGCCTGCCGCTCGGCACGCTCGGCGATGACGGCACCGGGATCCGGCTCGGGACGGCGGTGGGCGGGGTCGCCGACCGGCTGGGCAACGTCTCGGCGTGGCGGTTCCTCAACCCGCCGAGTGCGCTGCTCCGCGGCATCCTGGTCAACCAGGCCGGACGGCGGTTCGTCGACGAGTCCAGCTACGGGGCGGCGCTGGGTGACGCGATGATCCGCGAGCACGGCGGCCGGGCCTGGCTGCTGATCGACCGGCCGATCCTGCGCGCGGCGCGCCGCCAGCTGCGAACCGAAACCCTGTGGTTCCAACGAATGCAGGCGCGCTACCTGCTGGGGGTCGGCCGGGTGAGCGGCACGCTCGAGCAGGTGGCCCGGCGCGCGGGGATCGACGCCGGCGGGCTCCGGGCGACGGTCGCGGAGTACGGCCGGAACGGTCGCGACGCGTTCGGCAAGCATCCCGATCTGGTTTCACCGCTGGCCGAGGGGCCGTTCTCGCTGATCGACTGCTCGTCGCGGCCGCGGCTGGGCTACCCATGCCCGATGCTCACGCTCGGCGGCCTCGTCGTCGACGAGGACACCGGGCAGGTCCGCTCCGCGCTCGGTCCGCCGGTTCCCGGCCTGTACGCCGCCGGGCGCAACGCGGTCGGGATCTGCTCCAACTCCTACGTCAGCGGTCTGTCCATTGCGGACTGCGTGTTCTCCGGTCGGCGCGCCGGCCGGTCGGCCGCGGTCCGGTGACCCGGCACCCCAAAAGCGACCCATGACAATGGCCAACATTCCCGAGATGGAGGACACGGTGCTCACGGGCGAGCAGCGGATCGAGCTGGCACGGCGGTTGCGGATCGCCGAGCGGGATCGCGCGCCGATCGATCCGCCGGTCCTGATGTACCCGGAGCTCGACGCGGTGGACGCCTACCAGATCCAGCTGCTGAACATCTACCGGCGTGCGGGTCCGGTCGTCGGGCATAAGGTCGGCCTGTCCTCCAAGGCCATGCAGCAGATGATGGGCGTGGACGAGCCGGACTACGGGCACCTGCTCGCCGACATGCGGCTGTCGGAGTCCGTTCCGGTCGACCCGGGTCGGTACTGCTACCCGCGGGTCGAGGTGGAGGTCGCCTTCGTGCTGGGCGACGATTTGCCCGGCGACGGGTGCACCGAGCGGGACGTGCTGGACCGGACCGAGGCGCTGGCGCCGGCCATCGAGCTGATCGACAGCCGGATCGTGGGCTGGCGGATCAGCCTTGCCGACACGATCGCGGATAACGCCTCCTCGGCCGGCTTCGTGCTCGGCTCGGCCCGCATCCCACCGTCCGATATGGATATTCGCGAAATCGATGCGCGGTTGTGGCGCAACGGGTCGGTGGTGGCCGAAGGGCGGTCGGACGCGGTGCTGGGAGATCCGGCGATCGCCGTCGCCTGGCTGGCGCGCAAGGTCGCCGGGTTCGGGATTCGGCTGCGGGCGGGGCACATCGTGCTGCCCGGCTCCTGTACCCGGGCGATCGATGCCCGGCCGGGCGACGCGTTCCGCGCGGTGTTCACCGGTCTGGGGGAGGTTTCGCTGACGTTCGAAGGGAGTGCGCCGTGACCGTGTCGGCGGCGATCGTGGGGTCCGGGAACATCGGGACCGACCTGTTGTACAAGTTGCTGCGCTCCACGGTGATCGAGCCGCGCTGGATGGTGGGCATCGATCCGGCCAGCGACGGGCTCCGGCGGGCCGCCGCGCTGGGCCTGGAGACCACAGTGGACGGCGTGGACTGGCTGCTGGCCCGGGATCCGTTGCCGGATCTGGTGTTCGAGGCGACGTCGGCGTCCGTGCACCGGGCGAACGCGCCGCGGTACGCCGAGGCGGGAATCCGGGCGATCGACCTGACGCCGGCCGCGGTCGGGCCGTACGTCGTCCCCCCGGTGAACCTCGGCGCGCACGGGGACGCGGTGAACGTCAACCTGATCACCTGCGGCGGGCAGGCGACGATTCCGATCGTGCACGCGGTGTCGCGGGTGGCGCCGGTGAGCTACGCCGAGATCGTCGCCACGGTGTCCTCGGCCTCCGCCGGGCCGGGGACCAGGGCGAACATCGACGAGTTCACCCGAACGACCAGCCGGGGGATCGAGGTGGTCGGCGGCGCCGCGCGGGGCAAGGCGATCATCGTGCTGAACCCGGCGACCCCGCCCATGATCATGCGGGACACGGTGTTCTGTGCCGTCCCCGCCCCCGCCGACCTGGAGGAGGTGGGGAAGTCCGTGCTTCGGATGGTCGACGACGTGGCGGCGTACGTGCCTGGATACCGGCTGCTGTCCGAGCCGCAGTTCGACCCGGCCGGTCCGGACACCGTCCGCGTCGCGGTGTTCCTCGAGGTGGCGGGCGCCGGCGACTTCCTTCCGCCCTACGCCGGCAACCTGGACATCATGACCGCGGCCGCCGCCCGGGTCGGTGAGGAGGTTTCCGTTGCTGCCCAACACGTTCTCTGACACGCTCGACGTTCGCGTCACCGACACCTCGCTGCGCGACGGCTCGCATCACAAGCGGCACCAGTTCACCGCCGACGAGGCCCGGTCCATCGTGGCCGCGCTCGATGCGGCCGGCGTGCCGGTCATCGAGGTGACGCACGGCGACGGGCTTGGCGGCTCCTCGTTCACCTACGGGTTCAGCCGCACCCCCGAGCAGGAGCTGATCTCGATCGCGGTGGCGACGGCGCGGCGGGCGAGGATCGCGTTCCTGATGCTGCCCGGCGTGGGCGTGAAGGACGATATCCTGGTCGCGGCCGACAATGGGGCGTCGATCTGCCGGATCGCCACGCACTGCACCGAGGCCGACATCTCCGTGCAGCACTTCGGCCTTGCCCGCGACCGCGGCCTGGAGACCGTCGGCTTCCTGATGATGGCCCACTCCGTCGCCCCGGAGGTGCTGGCGCGCCAGGCCCGGATCATGGCCGACGCCGGCTGCCAGTGCGTCTACGTGGTCGACTCCGCCGGCGCGCTGGTGCTCGAGCAGGTCGCCGACCGGGTCTCCGCCCTGGTCGCCGAGCTGGGTCCGGACGCCACCGTCGGCTTCCACGGCCACGAGAACCTCGGCCTCGGCGTGGCCAACTCGATCGCCGCCGCTCGGGCCGGAGCCGTGCAGATCGACGGCAGCACCCGTCGCTTCGGCGCCGGCGCCGGCAACACCCCCGTCGAGGCCTTCGTCGGCGTCTGCGACAAGCTCGGCATCCGCACCGGCATCGACTTCTTCGCCATCGTCGACGCCGCCGAGGACGTCGTCCGCCCCACCATGCCCACCGAATGCCTGCTCGACCGAATGGCCTTGATCATGGGCTACACCGGCGTCTACTCCAGCTTCCTCCGCCACGCCTACACCCAGGCGGAGCGCTACGGCGTGTCCGGAGCCCAGATCCTCGCCCGTGCCGGAGAGCGGAAATTGGTTGGCGGCCAAGAGGATCAGCTCATCGACATCGCCCTAGAAATTCAACGGGAAGCCTCCAGCAGCTCGGTGATGTGAACCAGATCCGCGTTGATCTTCGCGAAGCCCTCGCGAATCTCGACTCGATAGTCGGAAACCTTGCGGTCGGCCTCCGTGGCGACAGTCTTGGCGGTCCACGAATCGCGGATCTTGTGGCGCATGAGGTTTTCCTACTCGACGACGCGACTGCGAAGGTCGTCAAGCTCGCTTCGGATCGCGTCTGGTTCCGTCATTTCATTCCTTCCTGATCGTAGGCGTGCACTTGCTACAGCCCGAGTTTGGCCGCAACGGGCTGGAGGGGTGCGCTGTGTGTCGAGGGAGAGATGCGACCTGGCGGAATCAGGTCTCGTCGTCAGGCCGGCCGATTGCGACGTTCAGACGCGCGATGATCTCGGCATGGCTAAGATTGATCTTGGTGAAGCCATCGTCGACCTTCGCCTCAAGCCTGTCGAAGCGCTCGTCGACCTTGGCGAATCGTTCGTCGACCTTCGCGAAGCGCTCGTCGATTGAGCGCCGGAAGCGGTCGAGACTTTCGGACATTCCGTTCAGCACATCGGTGTGGCGCATCAGCACACCGCGCCAGCCGGACACCTCCTGATCCGTGCCCTCGGCGAGGTTCTGGACATCGTCCATTCGCTCCTCCAGCCGGGTGATGCGCGCCCTGAGTTCGATCAGCTCGGTCATGGTTCCCCTCTCTGCCGCCTAGGGTAGGCGGCTCGTTGGGGCAAGCGTGAGGGGGTGAGCGGCGGAATCACCAAATCGGTTGTCCACAGGTTGTGCACAGGGTCGCTACCTGCTGGGGATCGACAGAAACGAGAACGTGTTCTAGTCTGGGGGCATGAGCGAGCAGGTCGTCGAGGCTGTGCGCGAGTTGCTGCCGGTGTTCCGGGAGCGGGCTCAGGAGACGGAGGATGCGCGGCGCATCTCGGAGGAGTCGATCAAGGCGCTGCAGCAGACCGGGTTCTTCAAGCTGTTGCAACCGAGCCGGTACGGCGGGCTGGAGTCGCATCCGGTCGACTTCTACCGGGCGGTGCGGCTGATCTCCAGTGCGTGCGGGTCGACCGGGTGGGTGGCGTCGGTGCTGGGGTGTCACCCGTGGCAACTCGGGCTGTTCGACGATCGGGCGCAGCGCGAGGTGTGGGGCGAGGACGACGACACCAGGGTCTCGTCGTCGTATGCACCGATGGGACGGGCCAAGCCGGTCGACGGCGGGTTCCGGTTCGGCGGGCGGTGGAGCTTCTCGTCCGGGTGCGACCATGCGACGTGGGTATTCCTCGGCGGGCTGGTGCTCGGCGAGGACGGGACGCCGACGGACTTCCGGACGTTCCTGTTGCCGCGCAACGACTATGAGATTGACGACGTGTGGGACACGATCGGGCTGCGGGGCACGGGGAGCAACGACATCATCGTCGACGACGTGTTCGTGCCGGACCACCGGACGTTGTCCTTCATGGACACCGGGAGATGCGTGTGTCCGGGGCAGGAGGTGAACACCGGGCCGCTGTACAAACTCCCGTTCGCCTCGGTGTTCTCCTGTTCGATCTCGGTGCCGGTGATCGGCATGGCGACCGGCGCCTACGAGGCCTACGTCAGCTACACGCGGGAGCGTGTCCGGGCGTCCACGGGCGGAAAGGCGAAGGAGGACTCCTTCAACCAGCTGCGGATCGCCGAGGCGGCCAGCAAGATCGACGCCGCGATCCTGCAGATCGAGCGGAACATCGACGAGGAGTACGAGCTGGCCAGCGCCGGCGAGAAGATTCCGTTCCCGCTCAGGATGCGGGTGCGGCGCGACCAGGTGAACGCGACGGGCGCGGCGATCTCCGCGGTGGACCGGCTGTTCGAGAGCGCGGGTGGCCGGGCGTTGAAGGTGGGCACGCCGATCCAGCGGTTCTGGCGCGACGCGCACGCCGGGCGGGTGCACGCGATCAACGACCCGGAGAAGGCGCTGGCCATGTTCGGCCAGGCCGAGCTCGGCCTGAGGGTTCAGGATGCCTGGATCTGACCACGCCGACGTCGGCGGATTCCGCTTGCACTACCACGAGGCCGGCGCCGGGCCGGCGGTGGTGATGCTGCACGGCGGCGGCCCCGGCGCCTCGGCGTGGAGCAACTTCGGCCGCAACCTGCCGGTGTTCGCCGAGAAGTTCCGTACGCTGCTGGTGGATCAGCCGGGGTTCGGCGACTCCGACAAGCCCGAGATCACCGGCCAGTACTTCACGTTCAGCGCCGACGCCCTGCTCGGTCTGCTGGACAAGCTTGGCATCGAACGCGCCCACCTGATCGGCAACTCGCTCGGCGGCGGCACCGCCGTGCGGTTCGCGCTCCGGCATCCGGATCGGTCGGGTCGGCTGGTGCTGATGGCGCCGGGCGGGCTGAGCCTGAACGTGTTCGCGCCCGATCCGACCGAGGGCATCAAGAAGCTCTACGCGTTCGCCGCGCCCCCGGGGCCGAGCAAGGAGAAGCTCGCGGAGTTTCTCCGTACCTTGGTGTTCGACCAGTCGCTGGTCACCGACGAGCTCGTCGACGAGCGCTTCCGGCACGCCAGCAACCCCGAGTCGTTGCGCGCCATGGCATCCATGGGTGCGAGCTTCACGAGGCCGGAGACCTTCGAGGAGGGCATGCTCTGGCGGGAGGCCTACCGGCTGCGGCAGCGGGTGCTGCTGATCTGGGGCCGGGAGGACCGGGTGAACCCGCTGGACGGCGCCCTCGCCGCGCTGAAACTCATACCCCGCGCGGAGCTGCACGTGTTCGGCCGATGTGGACACTGGGCACAGCTCGAGCGGTTCGACGAGTTCAACCGGCTCGCGGTGAGCTTCCTCGGAGGCCGATGATGGGCATCAGATCCCTTGCCTACCTGCGGATCGAGGCCACGGACGTCGGGAAGTGGCGGGAGTTCGGGCTCAAGGTGCTCGGCATGGTCGAGGGCAGGGGCGCCGACCCGGACGCGCTGTATCTGAGGATGGACGACTTCCCGGCCCGGCTGGTGATCCTGCCTGGCGAACGGGACCGGCTGGCCGCGGCCGGATGGGAGGTCGCCAACATGGGCGAGCTCGGTGAGATGTGCGGGCGGCTGGAGGCGGCCGGCGTGCCGTACAAGGAGGGCAGCTCGGCCGAGGCGGCCGATCGCCGGGTGACCGACCTGATCAAGGTCGAGGATCCGTCCGGCAACACGCTGGAGATCTTCCACGGCGCGGCGCTCGAGCACCGGCGCGTGGTCAGCCCGTACGGCCACCGGTTCGTCACCGAGGAGCAGGGCCTCGGCCACGTCGTACTGTCCACTCACGACGATGAGGCGGCCCTGCGCTTCTACCGGGACGTGCTCGGCTTCCGGCTGCGCGACTCGATGCGGCTGCCGCCCCAGCTCGTCGGGCGCCCGGCCGACGGCCCGCCCGCGTGGCTGCGGTTCTTCGGCTGCAACCCGCGCCACCACAGCCTGGCGTTCCTGCCGATGCCGACGCCGAGCGGGATCGTGCACCTCATGGTGGAGGTGGAGAACGCGGACGACGTCGGGCTGTGCCTCGATCGCGCCCTGCGCCGCAAGGTGCCGATGTCGGCCACGCTCGGCCGGCACGTCAACGACCTGATGATGTCGTTCTACATGAAGACCCCCGGCGGGTTCGACGTGGAGTTCGGCTGCGAGGGTCGCACGGTCGACGACGACCGGTGGATCGCCAGGGAGAGCACCGCGGTCAGCCTGTGGGGACACGACTTCAGCGTCGGCGCCCGGCAGTGATCACCCAGGCGATCGACCAGACCCGGTTCCGGGTGGAACTCGGCCACTTCTGCACGGGCGTGACGGTCGTGACCGCGTGCGACGGCGACGTCCCCGTGGGGTTCGCCTGCCAGTCGTTCGCCGCGCTGTCACTTGACCCGCCGCTGGTGTTGTTCTGCCCCGCCAAGCGATCCCGCACCTGGCCGATCATCGAGCGGGCCGGCTGCTTCGCCGTCAACGTGCTCACCTACGACCAGCGCTGGATCAGCACCGTGTTCGGGCGGTCCGGAGTGGACAAGTTCGCGGCCGTGGCCTGGACGCCCGCACCGTCCGGCGCCCCGGTGCTCGACGGCGTGCTCACCTGGATCGACTGTGCGGTCGAGACCGTGCACGACGCCGGGGACCACCACGTGGTGGTGGGTCGGGTCACCGCGCTCGGTGAGCACCGCGACGAGCGGCCGCTGCTGTTCTACCGCGGCGCCTACACCGCGACCGAGCCGGCCGAGCCGACGCCAGGAATCCTGGACAACCTCATCACCTGGTCGCGCTCCGACGACTGGATCTGACGCCCGTCGCTAGGCTGGGTTCGCCGTCCCGACACCATGAAGGAGCGCGAACCCCATGACCCGCTCGGCCAAGGAGCTGCTCGACAAGATCCGGCAGGAGCTCGCCCCGGAGGAGGGCGCGAACCGGTTCGTTCCCCTTGTCGCCGAGGGTAGAGCGCCGCTGTCGGCGATCGGCGCGCTGGCCGCGGAGGAGCAGCGGATCGTGGCCGGCGACTGGCGCAGCCTGCTCATGCTGGCCGCACGGGCCGAGGAGCCGGCCGCCCGCGGGTTCTTCAGCGGCCTTGCGCAGGGCGAGAGCCTGGCCCTGCCCATGCTCACCCCGCTGGCCGAGGCCGCCGGGTTCGACGAGGCGACGATCCGCGCCTACCGACCACAACCGGGCTGCCAGGCCTATTCCGCCTACGTCGCCTGGCTCGCGCTCAACGCCGAGCCGGCCGCGGCGGTGCTCGCCATGCTGGCCAACTTCGCCGCCTGGGGCGGGTACTGCGCCACGATGGGCCAGGCGCTGCGCCAGCACTACGGGTTCACCGACGAGGCGTGTGCCTTCTTCGACTTCTTCGCCACCCCGGTGCCCGAGCTCGAGGAGCAGGCGCTGGCCGCGGTCCAGGCCGGGCTGGACGCCGGCGTGCCGCTCGACGACGCCCGCGAGCACGGCCGGCTGCTGCAGGCCTACGAGCTGATGTTCTGGAACGCTCTTCCGCCTCTCCGGGATTAACTGCTGTCGTTACGTTCCAGCCGATGGTGCGGATGGCGGGTTGAATGTGGCTGGGTGCCGTCACGGTCCCCTGAGGTTCTGTTGGCAGGTCCAAGGCCTTACATTCCGGAGAGTCGGACTACGTGGCGGATGCCCACACCGGGTTGAGGGTGCCGATGCGGCCGGCCGAGTGGAGATCGAGGAAAAGGTCGACGACGTCGGGGTCGAACAGGGTGCCCCGGCCGCGGCGCAGCTCCTCGCGGGCCGCCTCGACGCACAGCGCCGTCCGGTACGGCCGGTCGGCGAGCAGGGCCGCCCACACGTCGCACACCGCGAGCACCCGCGCCTCGCGCCGGATCGCGTTGCCGGACAGCCGCAGCGGGTAACCGGTGCCGTCGTAGCGCTCGTGGTGCTGCCGGATCACCTGTGCCACCCCGGAGAACCCGGGAACCGTGCGGGCCAACCGGAATCCGTAGTCGGGGTGCTCGCGCATCAGCCGCCACTCGTCCTCGTCGAGCGGCGCCGGCTTGGTGAGGATCGACTCCGGAATGGCGATCTTGCCGATGTCGTGCAGCCGGCCGGCGAGCGCCGCGACGTGGACGGCCGGCTCGTCGTAGCCTAGCTCCACCGCAAGCAGCCGGGTCCAGCGGCCGATCGCGTCGCTGTGCCCCGAGCTGGACAGGCACACGTCGACCTGGTCGGCGACCCGGCACAGGTAGTCGACCATGGCGGGGTCGCCCTCGCCCGCGTCGGGCAACGGCGGGCCGACGACGGCCCGGTCCGCCCCGGCGGCCTTGGCGGCGTACAGCGACCGGTCCGCCGCCGCGATCACCTCGGCCGGGTCGGCCCCGTGCTGTGGGTAGCAGGCCGCCCCGACCGACACGGTCGACGCGATCCACCCGGTCTCGGTCACCGTGATCGGGCTGCTGGCCACGCTGTCCCGCAGCCGCTGGGCGATGTGCGGCAGCTCGGTCGGACCCGCGTCGGGCACAAGCAGCGCGAACTCCTCGCCGCCGTAGCGGGCCAGCACGTCCCCGGCCCGCGCCGCGGCGCGCAGCCGGTTCGCGATCTCGATCAGTGCCCGGTCGCCTGCGGGGTGGCCGTACCGGTCGTTGATCGACTTGAACCGGTCGACGTCGGCGATGAACACGGCCATCGAGCCGCCGGCCCGGCGGGCGCGCTCGGCCTCGAGCGGCAGCTGCGCCTCGAAGAACCTCCTGGTGTGCAGGCCGGTAAGGCCGTCGGTGATGGCCAGCCGGCGCTGGTCGGCGACCAGGCCGGCCAGCCGCGCGATGGTCAGCGCGAACAGCACCGCGCAGGCCGCGGCGATCACCGGGATGTCGCGCAGCGAGCCGGTGGCGTACTGCACCAGCAGCGTCGCCGGGGCGACCAGCGCGGCGGCGCACAGGGCGGCGATCCGAACCGGGCCGAGCACGTGGTCGCGCACGGCGGACGGCTCGCCGAGCCGGGACATCGTCGGGTGCAACGCCGCCGCGCCCAGCGCGAGGTTGCCGGACAGCCAGATCGCGTCGATGAAGTTGCCGGTCTGGTAGGTCCCGCTGACCTGCTGCAGCATGTACACGGTGTCCGCGGTGAGGATCGCCACCAGGCTGGTGGTGAGCAGCGCGAAGGAGCCGGAGCGCCGGCCGCTGCCGAGGAACAGCCGCAGCGCGACGGCCAGCATCGCCAGGTCCATCACCGGATACGCCATCGTGGTGAGGGAGGCCAGCAGCGGCGCGTCGAGCCGTGCCTGCGGCCCGATGAGGTACAGCCAGGAGAGCATGGCCGCCACGACCGCCAGCATCGAGGCGTCCAGCAGGCTCGGCAGGTCCCGGCCGGGGGTGCGCCGGCGGATCAGCATCAGCAGCGCCACGACCACCGGCGGGTAGTGCGCGAGGTAGAGCAGGTCGGCCGCGGACGGGTACGCGGTCACCCCGAGCAGGTAATGCGAGATGTAGAAGGTGCAGTCGGCGGCGGAGTAGATCACCTGGCTGAGGCCCAGCAGCAGCCACGGCCGCTGCGGCCCGGTGCGCAGCACCGCCCAGAGCACGGCGACCGCGGCCGAGGTGCTCGTCAGGCAGTAGACCGCGACCCTGGCCGGGATGCCGGCGCCGTGCCGGGGAAGCGAGTAGTAGAGGACTACTGCCAGCAGCCCGGCCACGACATAGCCGAGCCAGGCCCTGCCCATTCCCGGGCGTGGGCCGTTCGAACCCATGGGCAAACCCCGCGATGTGGCTCTGTGTAATGGCGATCCGCGCTTTCCGTCATGGATCATGCCGCATGCCCCGGGTACGACGAAAGCGAGACCCGTTACTCCATTCGTGGGAATCGGGCTCACTGGTGATTGAATCCGCGACATGTCCGAACCCGAGGGCGCGGCGGCGCCGTACACCGGACGCACCGCGTGGGCGCGCAACGTGCAGACGCCGCTGCGGGCGTTCCTGCGCACCGAGACCGGCAGCGCGGCGGTGCTGCTCGGCGCCACGCTGGCCGCGCTGGCGTGGGTGAACCTGGCTCCGTCGTCCTATGAGACGGTCTGGACGACCCGCCTGTCGATCACGCTCGGGGACGCCGGCGTCGGGCTGGACCTGCGCCAGTGGGTCAACAGCGGGCTGATGACGTTCTTCTTCTTCGTCGTCGGGCTCGAGGCGCGCCGCGAGTTCGACATGGGCGAGCTGCGCGACCGGCGGCGGCTCACCCTACCGGTGGCCGCCGGCCTTGCCGGGATGCTGCTGCCGGTGCTGATCTACCTGATCGCCAACGCCGGGCAGCCGTCGGCCGTCGGCTGGGGGGTGGCGATGTCCACCGACACCGCCTTCGCGCTCGGCATGCTCGCGTTGGCCGGTCCGCGCTTCCCGGCCCGGCTGCGCGCCTACATCCTGACGATCACCGTGGTGGACGACTTCGTCGCGCTCGTCGTGATCGCCACCGCGTACAGCGAGCACGTCTCGGTGCCGCCGCTGGTGGTCGCGCTCGCGATCTTCGCGGTGATCCTGGCCGCGCGCGCCGTGCCGGTGCCGTACGGCCAGCTGTACTTCGTGCTCGGCGCCGCCGCCTGGGTCGCGCTGGTCCACTCGGGAATCGAACCGATCGTCATCGGCCTGGCCATGGGCCTGCTGACCTATGCCTACCCGGCCAGCCGCACCGATCTGGAGCGGGCGTCGGACCTGTTCCGGCTGTTCCGCGAGCAGCCGACGCCGGAGCTGGCCCGCGAGGCACACCTCGGGATGCGCTCGGCGGTCTCCCCGAACGAGCGGCTGACCCTGCTGTACCACCCGTGGACCAGCTACGTGATCGTGCCACTGTTCGCGCTGTCCAACGCCGGGATCGCGATCAGCGGCGAGTTCCTGTCCCGCGCGCTCACCTCGCCGATCACGTGGGGTGTCGTGCTCGGCTACCTGATCGGCAAGCCGGTCGGCATCGCCGGCGCGTCGGCCCTGGTCACCGTGCTGAGCGGGGGACGGCTTCGGCCGCCGGTCGGCTGGGCCGCGGTGGCCGGCGCCGGAACGCTGGCCGGTATCGGTTTCACGGTGTCCCTGCTGATCGCGACGCTGGCGTTCGACGGCGAGGCGCTCGAGGAGGCCAAGCTCGGCATTCTCAGCGCGGCGCTGCTGGCCTCGGTGCTCACCTGGGTCGTGTCGCGGGCGACCGCGCTGCTGCCCAAGCCGCGGCGGGATCGCGCGCTGCTCGGCACGGCCGACCTGATCGTCGATCTCGCGGTGCCGGTGGACCCGGACCGCGACCACATCCGCGGCCCGCGGCAGGCGCCGATCACCGTGGTGGAGTACGGCGACTTCGAGTGCCCGTACTGCGGTCAGGCCGAGGACGTCGTGCGCGAGCTGCTCGCCGACTTCACCGACGTGCGCTACGTCTGGCGGCACCTGCCGCTGTCGGACGTGCACCCGGACGCCCAGCTCGCCGCCGAGGCGTCCGAGGCCGCGGCGGCCCAGGGCAAGTTCTGGGAGATGCACGACCTGCTGTTCGAGCACCAGGACGCGCTGTCGGCCAAGCACCTGGTCCGGCACGCCGCGCGGATCGGTCTGGACGTCGACCGGTTCCGGGCGGACCTGCGCGAGCACGGCGGCGCCGGTCGGGTCGCCGAGGACGTCGACTCCGCCGACCTGAGCGGGGTGTCCGGCACGCCGACCTTCTTCATCAACGGCAAGCGCCACTACGGCGCGTTCGACGTCGAGGCGCTGTCGCGCGCGGTCCGGTCGGCACGGGCGCGTGCTGAGATGGCCTCATGACCGTAACCACTTCCTACGACGTCTCGGCCGTGCGCGCGCACTTTCCCGCGCTCGACGAGGGCGCCGCGCACTTCGACGGGCCTGGCGGATCCCAGACTCCCGACGTGGTGGCCGACGCGGTGGCCGGCACGCTGCGTGCGGCGATCGCCAACCGGGGCGTGCAGACCGCGGCCGAGCGGCGGGCCGACGGGATCGTCGGGCAGGCCCGGCGGGCCATGGCCGACCTGCTCGGCGCCACCCCCGACGGCATCGTGTTCGGCCGCAGCATGACCCAGCTCACCTACGACATCTCCCGCATGCTGGCCAAGACCTGGGGGTCCGGCGACGAGATCGTCGTCAGCGCGCTCGACCACGACGCGAACATCCGGCCGTGGGTGCAGGCGGCGGCCGCGCGCGACGTCACCGTGCGGTGGGCGGAGTTCGACCCGGCGACCGGGGAGCTGGCGGTGGAGGCGGTCGCGGGGCTGCTGTCCGAGCGCACCCGGCTGGTCGCCGTGACCGGGGCGTCCAACCTGCTCGGCACCCGGCCGGACGTGCCGGCGATCGCCGCGGCCGCACACGAGGCCGGCACGCTGGTCTACGTCGACGGCGTGCACCTCACCCCGCACGCCCGGGTCGACGTCGCCGAGCTTGGCGCGGACTTCTACGCGTGCTCGCCGTACAAGTTCCTCGGCCCGCACCTCGGCGCGCTCGCCGCGTCGCCGGCACTGCTGGAGTCCCTGCGGCCGGACAAGCTGCTGCCGATGACCGACGCCGTGCCGGAGCGCTTCGAGCTGGGCACGCTGCCCTACGAGCTGCTCGCCGGCACCACCGCCGCGGTCGACTTCCTGGCGGGTCTGTTGCCGGGCAACGGTTCCCGGCCGGATCGGCTGGATGCATCGATGCGTGCCATGGAGGAGCACGAGACCGCGCTGCGGGTCCGGCTGGAGGCGGGCCTCGCGGCCATTCCCGGCGTGACCCTGCACGGCTCGCCGGACCGGCCCCGCACGCCGACCGTGCTGTTCTCCGTCGACGGCCTCGCTCCGGAGACGGTGTACGCGCGGCTGGCCCGCGCCGGCGTCAACGCCCCGGCCGGCAGCTTCTACGCCCCCGAGTGCGCCCGCCGGCTCGGCCTCGGCGACGCGGGCGCGGTGCGGGCCGGGATCGCGCCGTACACCGACGAGTCCGATGTGGACAGACTGGTGACCGGAGTGGCTCAGTTGTAGGCGAGCCGGGCGAGGTGCTCGTGCGGCTGCCCGAACAGCTGGGCGCTGCCGTGCGCGCGCTTGAGGTACAGGTGCGCGTCGTGCTCCCAGGTGATCGCGATCCCGCCGTGCAGCTGGATCAGCTCCGCGGCCACCGAGCACAGCGCCTCGGAGCAGTAGGCCTTGGCCACGGCCGCGGCCTCCGGAAGGTCCTCGGCTGCGGCGGACACGGCGGCCTGCGCGGCGGACTCGGCGGTCTCGACCAGGACGTACATGTCGGCCATCCGGTGCTTGAGCGCCTGGAAGCTGCCGATCGGCCGACCGAACTGCACCCGGGTGCGGGTGTGCTCCACGGTCAGCTCGAGGCACCGCCGGGCCGTGCCCACCTGCTCGGCGGCCAGCGCGGCGCAGGCCACGTCCCGGACGTGCGCCAGGCCGCCGCCGGGGCCGAGCCGCCGCCCGCGCGCCCCGGCCAACCGGACGGTGGCCAGCCGGCGGGTGAGGTCCATGGCCGGCGCCGGCGCGCGCCGAACGCCCGGCTGGCCGGG